>JASMTJ010000204.1:0-44164 GCA_041694335.1 Bacteroidales bacterium | reverse complement strand
CCCACCAATGTCCCGGAGACGGACAATTGAATTCTGTTCGTCAACACTTGAATCTCGGACAACATCGATCGAATTCATTTTTCGAACACTTGAGATGCAAGTACTCACCGATCGAATTACGATCTCTACACTCGAGACTCGGAGAACGAAAATAGAATTCCAATTTTGTCCTACCGCACCTCGGAGACTGATCAAGCAATTGCTATTATCAAAACCTGAAACTCCAGCAAGCTCGATCGAATTCAATTTTCGAACACCAGAGACGCCAGTGCTCATCGATCGAATTATAATTTTCAATACTTGAGACGCCAGTGTTGCCGATCGAATTAATTTTTTGTGCACTTAAGTCTCTGCTGCTCGTCAATCGAATTGCCATGGTTATTTCTTTCGTGAAACAAGCTCCGGCAAGAGCGGCAATATGGTAAAAAACCAACCCCATAGTGACAAGAGATCCCTTAGGAACTAAACACAATATACCTTCCTCAAGCCCCACCCTCCTAACCTGTACGCCCGCGAACACTTTTTGTAGACTCACGAACACTTTTTTAACATTATTTTGCATTCACTCTAGCTTTTACCCTGTTTTTGTGGCTTTTACACAAAATGGCACAGCATTGGAGAATATGACCTCAAAAAACCGAGAACAAATAGATTTCATTATGGATAGAGTGATTGAAAAAAAGAAGTGGACGCCAAAAAAGATCGTCACGATTGCACTGATAGCTGCTTTTGCGGCTTTCATTATTTACCTCCTGTTTTTCAGGGATAATCAGAGCAAACTTTACGTTGAGAAAAACCAGCTCTCGATAGCCACTGTCAAGCAGGATAAGTTCCAGGAGTTTATTCCTATCGACGGGGTGGTTTATCCTAAGCACACCTTCTACATTGATGCCGTACAGGGCGGTATTGTTGCCAAGAAATATGTTGAAGACGGAGCTTTGCTCGAAAAGGGCGACAGCATTATGAAACTTAAGAATGCCGACATGGAGCTGCGCTACATGGAACAGGAGACCCGTATTTTTCAAACACTCAACGAACTTGAAAACACCAAAATAGGTATCCAGAAAAATATTTATCTGCGACAGCAAGAGCTGGTCAGTCTGCGCTACCAGATTGATAAAACAGAAACAGACTTCAACCGTCAGAATAAGCTTTATGCCGACAAAGTCATCAGCGATAAAGAGTATGAAGACGCAAAACGTGACTTCAAATACAACATGAAACAGTTGAAAATCCAGTTGGAGCTGATGAAGCTCGACTCAATTGTGGCGGTGAGCAGAAACGAACAGATTGAAGAGTCGATGAAACGGATGGAAAACAACCTCGGACTGCTCCGCGAGAACCTGGCCAACCTCTACGTACGCGCTCCGGTCGACGGCAAGCTGTCGTCGTTCAGTGCCGAAATCGGAGAAACTAAGAGTCCGGGTGAGCGCCTGGGCCAAATCGACCAGCTAATGGGTTACAAACTCACCGCACGCATCGACGAACGCTATATTTCGAGAGTGTACAAAGGACAGCCCGCAGAGTTTGACTTTGCCGGAAAAACCTACCAGCTCGAAATTGCCAAAATCTATTCGGACGTGAACAACGGAGCTTTTGAGGTAGACTTTCATTTTACCGGCGACCATCCGAAAGAGCTCAAGCGCGGCCTTACTGTGCAGATGCGCTTGAAGTTCAGCAGCGCCCAGGAGGCCGTTATCGTCAAGCGCGGAGGGTTCTTCCAGGAAACCGGCGGCAACTGGATTTACGTTATCGACGAATCGGGAGAATTTGCTTCCAAACGCCCTATCCGCATCGGTCGCCAGAACACCCTTTACTATGAGGTGCTGAGCGGTCTGCAACCCGGCGAACAGGTGATTATCTCCTCCTACGATTCATTCGGACAAAAAGACAAACTCATATTTGAATAAAAACCACGCCGGGTGAGGTTTTCTCGCCCGGCATTAAAAAGAATTAAACTTAAATACCAAATATCATGATTAAAACAGAAAATCTTATCAAAGTATTCCGCACTGATGAGGTGGAAACCACCGCCTTAAACGAGGTGAACGTAGAAGTAAAAGAAGGTGAATTTGTTGCCATAATGGGCCCTTCGGGTTGTGGTAAATCCACACTTCTAAACATCCTCGGACTCCTCGACAACCCTTCGGGAGGAGCATACTACTTCCTTGGCGAAGATGTGTCGGGTTATAACGAAAAGCATCGCGCCAAGCTGCGTAAAAACAACATCGGCTTTGTTTTCCAGAATTTTAACCTGATCGACGAGCTGAACGTGTTTGAAAACGTGGAGCTTCCGCTGATTTACCTCGGTATTCCCTCGAAAGAGCGCAAGCAAATGGTCGATGAGGCTCTGGAGCGCATGCAGATAGCGCACCGCGCCAAGCACTTCCCGCTGCAGCTTTCAGGTGGTCAGCAGCAGCGTGTGGCCGTGGCCCGTGCCGTAGTAGCTAAGCCAAAACTGATTCTGGCGGATGAGCCTACCGGTAACCTCGACTCGGCTCATGGCGAAGAAGTGATGCAGTTGCTTGAGCAGTTGAATCAAAACGGAACCACAATCGTAATGGTGACGCACTCTGCCCATGATGCTGAGTACAGCCAGCGCATCGTGCGTCTGTTCGACGGACAGGTGGTCACCGAAAACATTAAAGAGGCCGTGCTTTAAAACAAATTCACTTTTAACCTAACAATCTTCTATGCTACGGAATTTCTTCAAAATAGCCATTCGCTCGTTTATACGCCGAAAGTCGTTTACATGGATAAATATCATTGGCCTGGCCATCGGCATGGCCGCCTCCATCCTGATTGCGATGTGGGTGTATGATGAAATCACTTACGACACCTTTCACCAGGATGCCGAAAGGATTCACAGACTTGAGCGCGATATATTTTACCAGGGCAACCAGGTGATCGTCCCCGTTACGGGAGCGCGTTATGCCTACACTATGAAAGAAGAAATTCCGGGCATTGAAGACGTTTGCCGTCTTTATCCGATAACGCTTTCGTTGAAAGACCGCACCGATGTTTTTCATACCGAAAGGGTGTTTTATGCCGACAGCTCCTTCTTTAAGGTATTCTCGTTCACACTGAAGCAGGGTAATCCTGACAAAGCACTGACCGAGCCTTACTCTATTTTATTAAATGAGAAAGCTGCGAAAAAATATTTCGGCAGCAAAAACCCGATGAATGAGAAAATTGAGCTCGACTGGAATGGTGAAACCCATCACTACATTGTGCGGGGAGTTTTTGACGAACCTGAGGGTAACTCGCACCTCAATTTCGAGATGGTAGCTTCTTTCAATACCCTGGAACCCTTGCGCAGAAACCAGTTCAGAAACTGGCTCAACAACTACCTTTACACTTACGTGAAGCTCGATGAGCACACTACGGCAGCACAAGCAGAGGAAAACCTGGTGCCTTTTGCTTCAAAATATCTGCAAAGGCTCAAGCAACTCATCGGTATAAAAGGAGAACTTAGCGAGGTTTTCAGGCTCAGGCTTAAGCCAGTTGAAGACATTTACCTGCATACCGACGGGCAGTGGGACATCGGCAAAAACGGGAGCATGACTTCTGTGGTGATTTTCTCAATTGTGGCTGTGCTTATCCTGCTTATCGCCAGTTTTAACTTCATGAACCTGTCGACAGCTTTAGCCGAAAAAAGAGCCCTTGAAGTAGGCCTGCGAAAAACAATCGGGGCTCATAAGAAAAACCTGGTAGCCCAGTTTTTGGGCGAGTCGGTCTTCCTGACCATACTGGCTTTCGTTTTCTCCGCAGCCATTATACAGGCGGCATTGCCATCGTTCAATCATTTTGTGGATAAGGATCTGTCGTGGGCCATGTTCCTCGAGCCCGCCCCTGTCATTGCGGTGATTATCATCGTGCTGGGCACAGGATTCTTTGCTGGGCTCTACCCGGCGTTCTACCTTTCATCCATTTCGCCCATCAAGGCATTGAAAAAAGAAAAAGTAACCGCCGGAAAAGGCATCTCGTTCAGGCAAGTGCTGGTAACCCTCCAGTTTTTTATCACCATCAGTCTGATTATTGCCACCATTACGGCTATTCAGCAGTTGAATTTCATGCAAAGCAAATCGCTGGGCTTCAACAAGGAAAACATCGTTTTCATTCCATTCGAAAGCAACCAGGTCGATAGTGAGTATGAGACCTTTAAAGGTGAATTGCTGAAGAACCCGGTGATTGAAGCCGTTACTGCATCGGGGAGTATTCCGATGGGCGACAGCTTTAGCGATACCGGTTTTGAAACCGAGCTGTCTGAGCAACCTTTCCTCAGTACGTTTATGCCCGTTCATGATGATTTCTTTGAGGTGTGGGGTCTTGAGCTCCTTGCCGGGAGGAAATTCCATGCAGGCAGTGATAATGAAGCCATGAGATCCTACATCATCAACGAAACTGCGATGAAAGATCTGGGAATCCCAGCTCCTGAAGACGCTATCGGCATAGAATACAATATGATGGGAGGAGACACAACATTTAAGGGAAAAGTAGTGGGTGTGGTTAAAGATTTTCACATCCGCTCTTTAAGAAAAAAGATGGAGCCAGTTTCCATTTTTTACCGTCCCGATTATAAAGATGGTATTTCCATCCGCGTAACTGAAGGCAGTATGAGTAAGGCACTACCATACATTGCTGAGAAATGGCAGGAGCAATTTCCGGGAGTATTTTACAACTACGAAATTATCAGCGAAAGATTCGAAAGGAAGTACGCTTCGGAAAGAAGAATGAAAAACATCCTGATGTCTTTCACCTTCCTGACTTTCTTTATTGCATTGCTCGGTTTACTGGGTCTGGCCGCTTTCCTGGCAAGGCAGAAATCGAAGGAAATTGCCATCCGTAAAGTGTTGGGAGCCGAAGTATCGACCATCATCAAACTGCTAACCAGCCAGTTTAACAAATGGGTTGTGATATCCATTATCATCTCCTGGCCGGTAACTTATTACTTTCTCGACCGCTGGCTTAGCAGCTTTGCTTACCGCATTACACCTGACTGGTGGGTGTTCATGCTCTCAGGGCTTGTAGCACTCATCATTGCCACCATTACGGTGAGCATGCAAACCTACAAAGCAGCCACCGCCAATCCTGTAGAAGCTATTAAATACGAGTAAAAAGAGGTTGACATGTTCAAAAACTTTATCACCATAGCATTAAGAAATCTGCGAAAACAACGGGAGTTTTCCATTATCACCATATTGGGGTTAAGCATCGGCATCGCTGTTTCGGCACTTATTATGCGCTATGTGCTCTATGAATACAACTTCGATCGTTTCCACGAAAACCATGATCAGATTTATCGCATAATGTCGGATGTAAACATGCCCAACGGAAAGTCGAAGGTTGCCGCAGTATCCTCCGGGCATATTGGCGAGCTGGTAAAAAGCAAGCTTCCGCAGATAAAAGATTACACCCGGATGTATGTCCGGTCAGATATCCGTCTCGATTACGAGGATCGGCAGTTTACACTGGATCAGTTTGCATATGCCGACTCCACCTTTTTCAGGATTTTTTCTTTCCCTGTCATCAAAGGAAATCCGGATAAAGCGCTTACCCAACCCCACTCAGCAATCATATCAGAATCGATGGCACGCACTGTTTTTGGCAACAGCGAAAAAGCCATAAACCAAACCATCACAGTGCTAGAACGTGACTTTAAAGTAACCGCCGTGATGAACGACTTCCCGGCGCAGTCACATCTTCAGTTCGATGTGATTGGATCCATCAACACCGTTGATAATCCGCAGGTGCGACTGGTAGAAAGAAACGGGCTGTCGTTCCCAACTTATTTCCTGTTGAAGGAAAATGCAGATATAGCTAATGTCAACCAGGAATTCCAGGCCATCAACCGTGAATATATGAAAGATCGTTTCGGAAGTCTGGGCATCAATGTAGAAAGCAAGCTACAGCCATTGAGACGCGTATACCTCCATAGTAAAACCGATTACCAGTTTTTTATAAGCGGTTCTTATAATGACCTTGTCATCTTTTCGCTGCTGGCTATTTTTATCCTGCTCATCGCCTTAATTAATTTCATCAACCTTGTTACGGCCCGTTCTGAAACCCGGTTTAAAGAAATTGGGATGCGCAAAGTGCTGGGCGCAGAAAGAAAGCATATTATCCGGCAGTTTCTGGGAGAGGCCATTATCACTGTATTTATCGCTCTGGTTATTGGTATTGCCCTCGCAGAAATGCTGTTGCCGGTTTTTAACAGCCTGATGGGAATCTCGATTGAAGGAGGCATGTTCGTAAAGCCAGGGTTTGTATTGGCTGTGATTGCCGGAGTTATGTTCACAGGCATAATGGCTGGTGCTTATCCGGCTTTCTACATGTCCGCCTTTCGTCCGGCATTGATTCTTAAAGGAACCTCACAAAAAAGAAAGGGCAACGTGGTGCTGCAAAAATCACTGGTAGTATTGCAGTTTGGTATTGCTGTCTTCCTGACCATTGCAGTAACCATCCTTTACCATCAGGTGAACTTTATGAAAAGCAAATCGCTTGGATTTGATAAAGACCATGTCATTACCATAAGTAACCTCACGCCAAAACTGAGAGAAAGCCGCGATGCTATTCAGCGCGAACTCATTACTAAAGCGGGCATTAAAGATGCTGCCTTTTCCAACTCGGTTCCGGGCAAGAGCCGCAACATCAACAATGTTTACATCGCAGGAAATAATACAGAAACCGGATTGATTTTCAATGAAAACAGGGTGTTTAAAAATTACTTCAGCACCTACGGGATAGAGTTTGTTGCCGGTGAACCGTTCACCAGCTTTGAGCAGATAGAAAACAAATGTATCCTGAACCAGACTGGAGTAAAAAAGCTGGGAATAGAAAATCCTATCGGAAAGAAAGTGGTGGTTTTTGAAGACCCCCTTGAAATAATTGGTGTGGTTAGCGATTTTAATTTCGCCTCGTTTCATAAACCCATTGAGCCGTTGATTTTCACAGCCTACATGAATTACTCCTCCTATATATCGGTAAAACTTGAGGGGAGCCGCCTTAAAGAAGGCATACGCGAAACACAGGAAACCCTGGCCGGCTTTGACCCTAACTTTAGTTTCGATTACAACTTCATCGATACACAGTTTGAACAAATGTATGACCAGGAAGAGCAGAAAAGTAAGATCCTGTTGTCTGCTGTGCTTTTAGCCATCACCATCTCTGTGATGGGTTTATTTGCACTGACCACGTTGACCATCCGTCGCCGCATCAAAGAAATCGCCATACGTAAAACCCTTGGGGCTTCAGTTAGCGAAAACTATTCTTTGCTGATACGGGATTTGCTGAAGTGGGTTGTACTGGCCAATGTTTTGGCGTGGCCTTTAGCTTACGTATATCTGAATGACTGGCTGGAGCAATTTGCCACTCATATTGCTTTTAATCCATGGCATTTTGTTGTTCCGGGCTTTGTTTCCATTGCCATCACACTTATGGCCATCACTTTTATTACAGTCAGAGCAAGCCGCGTCAACCCGGCACAAATATTAACGTACGAATAAAACACAAAACCATGATTTACAATTACATAAAAATAGCGTTAAGAAATATCATCAGAAATAAGACCTATTCTATCATCAACATATTGGGTCTTACCATAGGCATCTCAGCCTCTATTATGATTCTGTTATTTGTACAATACCACTACAACTTTGATGACCACATAAAAAACAGTGAGAATAAATACCGTATTGTAGAGATTCAGCAGGCCGATGGTGTGGGCGAGCAGCATGTAGCCTTTACCATGGGGCCTCTTGCCCGGCAGATGGAAGCCGATTATCCGGAAGTAATACAGGCTTGCCGCGTGATGCCCTGGGGCGGCGGACTGCTGACCTACGGGCAGGATTCGTATGACAACAGTTACTTTTCTTTCGCCGACACCAATGTTTTCGATATGCTCAGCATTGAGCTGATTCATGGAAATCCTGCCACAGCACTTGAGAACATCGAATCACTGTGCTTTTCTGAATCGATGGCCAAGAAAATGTTTGGAAGCGTGGAAGAAGCCATTGGTAAAATGGTGAGAATGGGAAATCATGGCTCACTAAAGGTTACCGGAGTATTTAAAGATATGACCCTGAATTCACATCTTTATTTTGATGTCATCGCTCCTTTCGAGTTGGCAATGAGACAAAATCAATGGCTTACCAATTGGTTCAACAACTCCCTGGTCACATACGTGGAACTGAAAGACAATACGGATGTTGATAAATTTGAAGAAAAGTTCCGCGATTACCTTACCAACTTTGCCCCTGAGGAACGAGACCCTGAGTCGCTGTACAAATTTTATTTACAACCATATAAAGACATTCACTTAAAGTCAGGACACATCAAGTTTCAGCACACCCGAAAAATGGGAAACCAAACCTTTGTATGGGTTCTATCCGGGGTAGGATTGGCGCTGTTGCTTATCGCCTGCATCAATTACATTAACCTTTCCATTGCCCGATCGGTGAAGAGAAGTCGCGAGGTAGGCATGCGCAAGGTGCTGGGCGCTTCACGCGATAAGCTGATCTACCAGTTTATGGGTGAGTCGCTGATTATTACTTCACTCTCGATATTACTGTCGTTGGGGCTGGTCGAAATCCTGATGCCTGAATTCAACGCTATCATGAGAACAGCTATCGACTTCCAGCTTTCTATGGGCTTTGTGGGAGTGCTGCTGGGTATTCTTATCATCGTAAGTGCTATTTCAGGATTTTACCCTGCGGTTTACCTCTCCAGATACAATCCGGCCACCGTATTAAAAGGCGATTCAGAAAAGAGCATCTCATCCACCACACTAACAAGGGTTTTGGTTGGATTTCAGTTTTTCGTGTCTACGGTGCTCATCATTTTTATCATCGTCACCAATCAGCAAGTGAATTATATCAAGGAAAAAGATTTAGGATTCAATTATGATAATATTGTAAACCTGCATCTTTATTACGAAGAAAACCCGCAAAAATACAAGCTCTTCAAATCAGAGCTTTTGCAGCACAGCATCATCAAAAACGCCGCCTACACTTCTTCTATATCCGGCGCCAGCGGCTCGCAATCAACCATGCATCTTGCTGATACCAGCGAAGCATCGGTGATGGTAAGGGTGTGTGCAGCCGACGAAAGCTTTATTCCGATGATGGATATTGAATTACTGGAGGGCCGAAACTTTCATAAAGGGAGCTCGATCGATTCGAATACTGCCCTTATTGTGAATCAAGCCTTTGTGAACCACTTTGGTTGGAAAGACCCTATAGGCAAAAGGATACAACCATTCGACAGCGATACCAACAGAATTGTAATCGGGGTGGTGAAAGATTATCACTATCATAATCTGTATGCCGAAATTGAGCCCGCAGCATTTATGATTTCCACCTTCCGGATGAATGAAATCAACATCAAGTTTGCTGAATCCAATAAAGAGGAAGCCCTCGACTTGATTGAGGAAAAATGGAACACCTTCTTCCCGGGAAAACCATTCAATCCGCGTATAGCCGAAACCATGATTATGCGCGACTATGGTGAGGTATTGCGCACCTTGACGCTCTTTACTGTCTTCGTGTTTATCAGCCTTTTCATCAGTGGCCTCGGGCTGTTCGGGCTTTCGTCGCTCTACGTGGAAAGAAAAATCAAGGAAATTGCTATCCGCAAAGTGCTTGGCGGTAGCGTGCTACAAATCAACCTGCTTATCATAAAAGACTTTGCACTGCTCATTGGCATTGCCGGACTGCTCGCTATCCCTGCCGGATATAAAATGCTGGAAGGATTTTTAAGCGAGTTTGCCTATCACACCCAAATACATTGGTATTATTTCCTCTATGCGATTATTGCCACGATGATTTTGGGTACGATTACCGTGCTCATCAAATCCATCAAAGCAGCCTATACCAACCCTGTTGACACGCTTAAATACGAATAAGCCATGTGGAAAAATTATTTAAAAATAGCGTTCAGAAACCTTGCACGCAACCGCAGCTACTCACTGATAAACCTTTTGGGACTGGCCCTGGGATTGAGCGCCTTCATCCTGATAGCGGCCTACGTTCATCATGAATACAGCTTTGACAGGTTTCACAAGCACAGCTCCCGTATCTACCGTTTGGGCGACAGCCTGAACTGGTCGGGAAACTGGGAAAAGCTGGCCATGACCTCCGCCCCCATGGGCCCTGCGCTACAGGAAGAATACCCGCAGGTGGAGCTGGCCACCCGCCTGATGCCCTGGAAGAACATTAACATCCGTTATGGGGACAAGGTGATATCGCATGCTCCCGCTTTCGCTGATAATAACTTTTTCAGGATATTTTCTTTTGAGCTTGTGTCCGGCAGCAAAAAGCAGGTTTTTACCGATCCGAAAACAGTCGCTATTTCTGAATCTTTTTCGAAGAAGCTCTTTGGCAAGGATGACCCGCTGGGAAAAACCATTGAATATGAAGGAAAGGGTTCGCTGAAGGTCAGTGCCGTTTTTAAAGATTTCCCAAAAAACTCGCACTTGCAGCACAACATGCTTATCAGCATGCAGTTTACGGAAACCGAAAACTTTGGTGGTCCGGGTTTTCTTCAGGCTTGGGTGCCACACAATTTTCACACCTACCTGTTGCTTCAAAACAGCGACGACAAGGCATCATTAAGCGCTGCTTTTCCGGCTTTTACTGAAAAATACTTTGCTGAAGAGTCTGATAAGTTCAAGCCATTCCTCGAGCCACTCGAAGACATCTACCTGCACTCCAGCGCCAAATATGGCACCGGCATCAGCGGCGATGCGCAATCGGTTTACCTTTTCACCGCCATCAGCCTGATGTTGATTCTAATTGCGGCGGTCAATTACATGAATCTTTCCACCGCCCGGTCTTCAAGGCGCGCAAAAGAGGTAGGGATACGTAAGGTATCCGGCGGATCGCGCCAGAGCCTGGTATTACAGTTTATTAGTGAGTCAGTAATTATCACACTGATCGCATTTATGCTGGCCCTGTTCTTTACTGAATTGTCGCTTCCATATTTTAATCAGCTCACACAAAAAACATTCACCTTTTCGGGAATTATGCAACCGGGCTTTATTTTGCTGCTTGCAGCCCTTGCCCTTGCTTTGGGATTAGCCGCAGGAACGTATCCGGCGCTTTACCTCTCATCGTTCATGCCTGCCAGTGTACTCAAAGGCACCTACTCTTCGCGTGGCAATGCAGGAATGCGGCGATTGATGGTCGTTTTTCAGTTTGTGATTGCCGTAGGGCTCATCATCGGAACCATTACTGTTTATCAGCAGCTTCACTTCCTGCAATCAAAAAACAGAGGCTACCAAACAGAGAACGTTTACTATTATCGCCTTGATGGCGAAACCATGGAAAAGAAAGCCACGCTGCTGCGCGATGAGGTAATGTCGCTTAGCGGTGTGAATAAAGCTTCGGTCACCTCACGGATGATGGGCAGCGTGTATGGCAAGTGGTTTATAAAAACCGGTGACATGGCAGAAAAAAGTGATATCATCTTGCTTAACGCGGATAATCACCTCATCCCCCTCCTCGACCTTGAGATGGCACAGGGCAGGAATTTCAGAAGCGATGGCTCGGATGAAAACGGCATTATCCTGAATGAGCGGGCAGCGAAAAAGTTTGGCATTACCGAAGCTAACAATCAAAAAGTGACGATAGTCAATCGCTATGAGTATAAGCTTATCGGGATTGTTAAAGACTTCAATTTTGCTTCGCTCTACAAAGAGCCGGAGCCGCTGGCCATCACCTATCCGTTTGCCAGTCCGTGGAACCGTTACCTTGCCGTGAGTGTCAGCGGAAGCGACCATCAGCCTGTGCTTGAAGCCATCAATAAAAAAATCAAAAATCTACAAGCGGATGCTGCCATTCATTACACCAACCTGCAGAAGCATCTCGAAAACCAATATACGCGTGAAGTGAGGATGGGGAAAATCATCATCACCTTCAGCCTGCTGGCAATCGTTATAGCTTGTTTAGGCCTGTTCGGGCTCAGCTCTTTTATGGTGGATCAGAAGAAAAAAGAAATTGGTATCCGCAAGGTTTTGGGCGCCACGCTCTCACAACTTATCAGCTTCCTGTCGAAGAAATTCGTCAGGTGGGTGACCCTGGCCAACATTATTTCATGGCCAATCGTGTTTTATCTCATCGATCGCTGGCTGCAAAACTTCCCGTATCACGTCACTATCAAGGTGTGGTACTTCCTTGCAGCCGCTATCGTTTCTGTTTTCATCGCCCTGATCACAGTTTTATATCAAACCATCAGGGCTGCACAAGCCAACCCGGCCGAAACACTTAAATATGAGTAAAAATGGAAAAAGAGGAAATTGTTGCTTTTGACGAAAATTATTGGGCCATCAGAGCATGGAGAAGCTCTATCAGCCTGTCGGTGGAGATGGAAAAGGTTTTTAGCAACCTTACGCAACATCACCTCCTTGATGATATGCTGAAAACCGGACTGGAAATTTCATCGCAAATAGCTATCGCTTTTGAAGAAAGGAAGCATCAAAAATCGATCGGTTTTCTTGTGAAAGCAAAGCATGCCTGTACGCGGCTGCGTACCCGGCTTTACCTTGCCAAAGAGATGCTGATACTCAACCAGAATATTGCACTAAAACTCATTGAAAAAACACGTGAAGTGGCTACGATGCTGTCGAAGGCACTTGAGACTATTCACCAATCAAACAACCAGGAAATATGAACCAACTCATTACGATTATCATTGCTGTTCTCATTCCTTCAGCCGGTTATCATCAGCTTCCGGCCGAAGATCATAAAAAAGAAGTTGATGAGTATATCGACAGCTGGCACCAGGCTGCGTGGGATGCCGACAGTGATACCTATTTCGGCATGATGGATGATGACTGCATCTTCATAGGCACCGACCTTAGCGAAGTATGGACCAAACAGGAGTTTTTTGAATGGTCGAGGCCTTATTTCGACAGCGGACGGGTGTGGAAGTTTAAGGGGAAAAACCGCCATATCTACTTTAATCAAGATGAAACGATCGCATGGTTCGATGAGGAAGTGCATTCATCGGCCGGCATTTGGCGGGGAAGTGGTGTCTTATCCCGCGAAAGCGGAGAATGGACACTGAAGCAGTACGTGTTGTCGATGACCGTGCCAAATGACCTGATGGACAAGGTTATCAAAGACATCAAGGTTTATAACGACACCATAAAATCAAGGAAATAGTTATGTGGCGTAATTTCCTGACAACAGCTTTTCGGAATGTGCAAAAGCAGCCTTTTTTTGCTTTTGTTAATGTAATTGGCCTGGCTGTGGGGCTCACAGCTGTAATTATGATGTTTCTCTTTATCCATGATGAACTGCAATACGATAAACATCATAAGAACTCTGAACGTATTTACCGCTTGCTCAAACATAAATCTGAACCTATACCAATCCATTACGGAGTATTTTTCAAGTATCTGAAAGGAAATCTCAGTGGCGTAGAGCACAGCACTATGCTTAAAGGACACAGTTATGCTGTGCGCTTCGAAGAAAAGAAGTTCGGACAACAGCTCATTGGTTCTGTTGACACTTCGTTCTTTGAAGTATTTACCTTTGAAACCTTGGAAGGTGACCCTTCAAAAACGCTCAGAAATAATAATGAAATTGTATTGACGCAATCAGCTGCCAAACGATACTTTGGGCATGAAGATCCGATTGGAAAAACCATTATGATTGATAATGAGTATAAAGCTGTCGTTACCTCCATCATAAAAGATTTTCCGTGGCATTCTCATTTTCGTGGCGATGGCATTACCGGGCTTCATTTTACCGAAGTTATTAATGCCTCAGCCCTTCATCATTGGGGCAACGGCAGTTTTCATTTCTACTTTAAGCTCTATCCGGGAACAGCACCGGAAAGTGTTGCCAGGCAAATTAAAGACAGCTATGATAAAAATGCAGAGGAGAAGTACGACAAAATGGATGGTTTGCGGCTTCAGCCACTTGAAAAAATCCATCTCTACTCCGAAAAGGTGAGGTTTGAGATGGCACCCCAGGGCAGTATCACCACCGTGCGGATTTTCGGGGTGAGTGCTATCCTGATTTTACTTCTGGCCTGCGTAAACTTTATCAACCTTTCTACGGCCCGCGCAAGCCAGCGTTTCAGGGAGGTGGGGATGCGTAAGGTCATAGGCTCTGGGAAAGGCGACCTGATAAAACAGTTTTTGGTTGAAACCTCCATCTATGTGGTGCTGGCTGTGGCCATCGCCCTGGTATTGGCCGAAATTTCCCTTCCGTGGTTCAACAACCTCTCCGGTAAAGCGATGACCTTACATGTATTTCTTGAGCCTGCAATGCTCGCCGGTTCTGTTCTCTTTATTCTCACACTCACCATCCTGGCAGGCTTGTATCCTGCATTTATCCTGTCTTCATACTCTCCTTCGGTAGTATTAAAAGGCGCCAACTACTCCCCCGGCCAGGGAAACAAGCGCTTTGGGCTGCGCGAAGTGCTGGTGGTTTTCCAGTTTGTGATATCGGTGGCCCTTCTGTCGGGTTCGCTGCTGGTGCAGGAACAGCTCAGCTTTATCAGAACCACCAACCTGGGTTATGACAAAAGTAACCGGCTGGCCATTGTGAATCCCTGGGATCAGCAGATTGATTCGCGCTTCGACGCCATGAAATCATCGTTCGCTACCATCCCCGGCGTAGTCAGCACCACAGGCACCCATAACATTCCGAACGAAATGCAAAACAACTATGGTGTTTTCCAGGTCAAAGGACAAAGTACCGATAATCACCTGCATGCTGCGGTGATAAGCGTGGAAAACAATTTTTTCAGGGCCATGAAATCAAAAATCGTAAAAGGAAATGATTTCCCGGAAACACTTACCAACCAATCGAAAGACAGTCTTAACCTTTGCATTGTCAATGAATCTGCATACAAGATATTAAAGCAAAACGGAACGGATAATCCATTGGGGAAATCCCTTTCGGGATTCTGGGACAAGCTTCCCGAAAGGAAACTGACGGGTGTGGTTGAAGATATTCATTTCAGGTCGTTGCACGACAATGTGAAGCCTGCCGTTTTTTTGGTCAGCAAATCTGCATATCCAAACTATATTTTAAACCTGATTGTGGAATATCAACCCGGACGGCAGCACGAGGTAGTGGAAGAAATCAAAACCCGTTGGGCTGCACTGAGCCCGGAGTGGCCGATAGAATACAAATTTTTGGATAAAGATTTTGATGCCCTGTATAAGCGCGAAAGCAACATGGCAGCCATCATGAAAGTATTCACTTTTATCGCTTTACTGATTTCATCGCTCGGGCTGGTGGCCCTATCACTTTTGGTGCTGCAATCGAAAGTAAAGCAAATAGGCATCCGTAAAGTGCTTGGGGCAACAGAACAAGAGCTTGTCGGGATGTTTACCTGGCGATTTGTAAAGCTGGTACTAATCGCCAATGTCATTGCGCTACCGCTGATGTGGTATGCCGCCATAGAATGGCTCAACACCTTTGCTTACCGCACTGAGGTAAATATTCTTATGCTGTTTTATGTATTTGGTGTTTCGTTGGTCATCAGTGTAATGGTGGTTTATTATCAGACCATGAAAACCGCCCGCAGCAATCCGGTAGAAGCGTTACGTTACGAATAAAAGAAGAGGAAGTTTATGTTTAAACACTTATTCACATCAGGAATTAAGAGTTTATTTAAGGCAAAAGGATTCGCGATAATCAATATGATTGGGCTTTCCATCGGAATTGCAGCTACTATAATTATTACGCTGTATATCTCCAATCAGCTAAACTATGATCAGTTTAACGAAAAGAAAGAGCGGACTTACAGAGTTGAAAATGATAAGTGGGCCATTCTCGGAACACGCTATGGCCCGGTGTTTGAAAAGGAATTTCCTGAAGTGGAAGCATATGTAAGGTTTGACAACTTCAAACGCGATGCCCTTTTTAGCTATGAAGAGAAGAATCTCTATGTGGATGACTTTATTTACGCCGACAGTGGTATTTTCAATATTTTTTCCTTTGACTGGATCTATGGAAATCCGGGAAAAGCTTTTCAGGATCCATATGCTGTTGTACTTACAAAAAGCAGTGCTGAAAGATTCTTTGGAAACATCAACCCCGTAGGAAAAACACTCACTTACCACCATGGTGCCGGATTTAAAGTGACAGGCGTTATTGAGGATGTGGAGCACTTTCATATGGACATTGGTGCCATTGGCAACTTCGCTTGCCTTGCTGATTTAAGAAACGACCCGGATTTCTTTAAGCGATGGGGCACGTGGAACCATCCTACCTACCTCCTGCTCCACGAAAATCACAATGCCCGTGAGCTTGAAAAGAAAATCAACCATTATTTCAGCGACAAAGCCCTTTGGGAAGAAGAGGGCGAAGAACCCTTGTTTAAGCTGCGAAAACTCACCGATGTTTATTTCGAGCGCGAGATGGAGGTAGTCTCTAACAAACGGGGCAACCTCAATATGATTTATGCCTTCAGCGCTATTGCGATATTTATTTTGCTGATTGCCTGTTTTAATTTTATCAACCTTTCCACGGCAAAAGCATTGCGGCGCGCCCGTGAGGTAGGTGTAAGGAAGGTGAGTGGGGCTACCAAAAAACAGCTCATCTTTCAATTCTTAGGCGAATCTTTTATCATGGTAGTTGTTTCAACGCTTGTTGCGCTGCTACTGGTGGAAATTTCTCTTCCTGAGTTTAATGTGATGGTGCAAAACACTCTAAAGCTAAATTATGACCCGCTTACAATCCTTGCTGTTATTGGCGGAGTATTGCTTATCACACTCCTCGCCGGAACCTATCCTGCTTTCTACCTTACACGCTTTCAGCCGGCAAAAGTCCTGAAGGGTGATGTATCCAAAGGAAAAACCGGAGGTGCCTTCAGGAAAACTCTGCTGGTCATCCAGTTTACCATTTCCATCGCCTTGATTACCTCCACTATCATCGTGCATCAGCAGCTTAAGTATGTGACTAATTATAACATAGGCTTCGATACAGAGCAGGTGGTAATGTTCAGGATGAATAAAGATCAGAAAAAGAATCTGGAATCATTCCGGCATGAGCTGCTTTCGAAAGCAAATATTACTGCAGTATCCTTTGCTAATCAGCCACAAGGCGATGTGAGATGGACGAACAAACTGGCCATCGATGGTGAAGAAATTCCCTACAAATTTGCGCCGGTCGACCCTTATCATATTGATTTAATGGACATCAAGCTGCTTAAGGGCAGAAACTTTCAGCCCGAGAGGGAGTCGGATAAAAATGACACCTTCATTCTGAATGAAACAGCCGTAAAAGCCTTTGGACTGGAAGAACCTGTGGTGGGTCAGAAAGTAGACCGTCATAACCGTAAAGTAGAGATTATTGGGGTTGTGGAGGACTATCATTTTAACTCGCTTCACGAAACGATAGAGCCTTTAGTGCTGGGCTGGACACCCCGCTGGCTGTCGCTGGCCTACGTCAAAGTGAATAGCCACAACCTTCAGCAAGGGCTGCAAGAACTGGAAGAGGTGTGGATGGATTTTTCGCCCTCTTTTCCGGTAAAGTATAATTTCCTTGACATGCAATTTGAAGCGCTCTACAAAAGTGAGCAAAAAATGGCTTCCATTTTTATCTATTTCTCTGCCCTTGCAATCTTTATTGCTGCACTTGGACTTTTTGGGCTGGCCGCTTTCACCGTAGGGCAAAAACGAAAAGAAATAGGTATCCGTAAAGTGCTGGGTGCTCCGGTGGAGCGCATCGTGATGAAGCTGGTGAAGGATTTTACTGTTTGGGCGGTGATCGCCAATATTATTGCCTGGCCGGTGGCCTGGTATTTTATGGATAAGTGGCTGAATAATTTTGCTTACGCCTACACCATGAACGGCATGGCATTTCTGCTTGCAGCCATAATTACCCTGGCTATTGCGGTCATTACAGTGCTTTATCAGTCATGGAGGTCGGCACAAGCCAACCCCGTAGATAGTTTACGATACGAATAAAATTAAAAAACCATGTGGAAGAACTACCAGAAAATTGCCTGGAGGAATATCCTGAAACGTAAAGGCTATGCCATTATTAATATCACCGGACTTTCGGTAGGAATGGCGGCGTGCATTGTTATTATTATGTTTATTGTTCAGGAACTGAGCTATGACCGGTTTCACCGTGATGTGGAGCAAATCTATCGTGTTCCCGTCAAAGCTGCTGTTGCCGGCGATGTGTTTAATGTGGCTGTTAATTCAGCGCCCGCCGGCCCGGGGATGTACAATGACTTTCCGGCCATCACCAACTTTTGCAGGGTCAGGGAAAATAGCGGCGAAGCACTCATCACCTTCGGAGAAAAAAAGTTCTATGAGCAACAACGCCTTCATGTCGACTCCACCTTCTTCCAGATTTTTTCATTCGATTTGCTGCAAGGTAATCCTGACAATGCCCTGAAAAGACCAAAATCAGTAGTGCTTACAAAATCTGTGGCAGAAAAGGTTTTCGGACAGGAAAACCCTATCGGTAAATCAATTGCCATCAACGAAGAGCAAAATTACCTTGTCACCGGGGTGGTGGCCAATCCTCCTGTAAACAGTCATTTGCAGTTTAAGCTGCTCATTTCGCTTTCAAGCACTGAAAATCGCATGGGATCCGATCATTTCACTGATGATTGGGGTTCTTTAATGTATCATACGTATGTCAAAATCAACCCAAATGCAGATCCGCAAACCATCAACAACAGGCTTCCCGGGTGGTATAAAAAACATATTATTGAAGCAATGGCTGAAGCTGAGGTGCAATATCAATTCGACTTCAATCCTTACCTGCAGCCTGTAACAAGTATTCACCTGCACTCGAAACTGTTCAATGAAATGAGTGCGAATGGGGATATCGCTTATGTGTACACTTTTAGTGCCATCGCTTTGTTCATTCTCCTCATCGCAGGCATCAATTACATGAACCTGAATATAGCGCAGTCGCTAAAACGTTCGAAGGAAGTAGGTATGCGAAAGGTGCATGGCGCTAACCGGAAGCAACTCATCTGGCAGTTTTTGTCTGAATCATTGATGATAAGCCTGTTTGCTTTTATTATCGCATTGCTTTTATCAGAACTGGCATTGCCCTGGTTTAGTCAAATGTTGGGATATCCTTTAGGAATGAATTTAACGGAACACACCTACCTTATTCCGCTGCTTATCGTACTGATGATTATCGTGGGTATAGGTTCGGGCAGCTATCCCGCATTTTATCTTTCTTCTTATCAACCTATTGCCGCACTGAAAAAAAACCTGAACAAAGGCAAAAAGCAAAATCCCCTGAGCCAGGCGCTGGTGGTCTTGCAGTTTACGATATCAGCCAGCCTCATTATTGGTGCCGTAACCATTTACCGTCAGCTTGACTTTATTAAGAACAAAAACCTGGGCTTCGATAAAGAGCAAGTGGTAGTCATCCCGGTAAGGAATAATGACAACCGCGAAACTTTCGAGCGCTTTAAAAAAGAGTTGGGTAATCTGTCTGCGGTTACATCCGTTGCCGCCGTTTCCAATGTTCCCGGTCAGCCCTTGTCGGGAAATGGCTTCACTCTGGAGGATGACCCCAGCAAAGAACAACGGATAATATACACCATCACCACCGATGAGGACTTTGCCAAAACGCTGAACATGCAATTAGTGGAAGGGCGCTTCTTTTCGAAAAAATTTGGCACAGACTCTGCCGCCGCAGTCATCAATCAGTATGCCGCCAAAAAGTTTGGATGGGAGCAACCCATCGGGAAAAAGATTACAGATTACAACGCTGACCCTCCCATACAGCGAAAAGTGATAGGCGTGGTCAACGATTTCCATTTCTCTTCGATGCGCGAGCCTATAGAGCAGCTGATTATCCGGCCCAACCTTGATCCATACAATTTCTTAGTGGTCAGGATGGCCAATGGTGATATCAAAAGCCATCTTCAACAAGTGGAAAGCAAATGGAATGAGATTGAAAAAGCTTTCCCGTTCGATTATTTTTTCCTTGACGAATCGCTTGAAGAGAGTTATATGAGCGAACAACGCATGAGCGATGTCATTACGCTCTTCACGGTTATCGCACTGTTCATTGCCTCTATAGGGTTGCTGGGTATGGCCACCTTCAACGCACAGCAGCGAACAAAAGAGATGGGCATCAGAAAAGTATTAGGCGCGCGCACCATCGAGCTTGTCATAAAAATGGTGAAACAGTATTCGCTGTGGGTCGTCATTGCCAATCTCATCGCCTGGCCGCTGTCGTGGTATTTCATCAGCCGGTGGCTACAGAATTTTGCCTACCACACCACCATTCAGTGGTGGTTCTTTGGTTTTGCCATCATCACTACACTGCTGCTGGCCGTGAGTACGGTGAGCTGGCAGGCCATTAAAACAGCAAATGCCAATCCGGTTGACACATTACATTACGAATAAATACGACAATCATGTGGAAAAACTATCTGACAATCGCATGGAGGAATATTCTGAGACAAAAGAGCTACTCTATTCTTAAGCTGATAAGTCTGGCCATCGGATTGGCAGCATTCCTCTACGTGCTGCTATTTGTCCGTCATGAATTTAGTTATGACAAGCATTTTACCGATTCCGAAAGAATCTACAGGATAGTCATGGAGATGAACAAGGAAGAAACCGGAAGGGATTTTTTCCACCTGATGCACCCTTTAAAGCAGGCTGTAGAGGAAAATATTCCCCAGGTGGCAGAGGCTACCCATCTCTACGATGATGAGGATTTCAAGCTGCGCTACGAAGACAAGAAAGTCAGCGGCCAGCGTCTCCTTTACGGAGACGAAGATTTTTTTAATGTCTTTGATTATAACATCGTTTCGGGAAGTCCGGAAAAAGCACTTTCCAAACCAGGTACAATCGTCCTGACAGAATCCATAGTCAAGAAACTTTTCGGGGATGAAAATCCATTGAACAAGTTTGTCACAGATAATAACAACAATAATTTTCTGGTGACTGCAGTAATGGAAAATGTTCCAAACACCACCCATATGCCATTTAGTGCCGTGGCTTCCTATGCATCATACTATAAAGAAAACCTGGCTGATCGGGATTTCAGTTTATGGTTTGGGTACTATGCTTTTCCTACCTACATCAAGCTTACAAAAAATGCTTCGCTGGAAGCGGTAACTGATGATCTCAATAAAATATATGAAGATAATATTGGCTACAAGCTCAAATCCATGGGCGTGGAAGCTCGCTTTACGTTGCAAGAGATAACAAATATCCATCTGCACTCGCATTATGTTGATGAGTATGAAGCCAACCAGGATATACAAACGGTTTACATTGTACTGGCTTCAGGGCTGCTGATTCTTTTGATTGGATGCTTCAATTTTATCAACCTTAGCACGGCCAAATCAATGAAGCGGGCTCGTGAGGTGGGGATGCGGAAAACCCTTGGCGGGATGCGCAAACAAATCATTCAGCAGTTTATGGGTGAGTCGCTTCTTTTCACTTTTCTGTCCTTACTCATCGCTCTTTTATTACTCGAAATATTTATCCCGGATCTGAACCTGATTAGCGGAGCCGATATCAGGTTATCACTAAACAACACATTCACCTGGACAGCCCTCTTATTTATTGGTGCCGTCACAGCCTTGCTGGCAGGGCTGTATCCGGCCTTTTACCTGTCGGCATTCCAGCCAATCACAGTTTTGAAGGGTACGATGCGAGGAGTACATTCCAAGAATACTTTTAGAAATATGCTGGTGTTGATCCAGTTCATCATTTCTATCGCATTAATCGCGGGTACATTCATCATTTATGACCAACTGCAGTTTATCCAAAACAAGAACCTGGGTTATAATAAAGAACAGGTGCTTTCGATAACCTATCATAAAGATGATTTTGCTCAAAAGCATAAAGAAATTCTCGCTGCTTTGGAGAGATTGCCAGAGGTTAAAACCGTTAGCGCTGCGCTATCCAGTCCTGTGGGATTTAAATACTCAGAAGGGTATCTTCCGGAAGGAGCAAATTCACCCATCATGACGACCACGATGCCTGTGGATGAAGGTTTTCTGGAAACGATGGAAATAAAGCTGCAGGATGGGCGCTTTTTCGGGGGAGCAAGAAAAACCGACAGCGCAAAAATTGTCATTAATGAAAGTATGGCAAATGAACTGGGATGGGAAAAACCATTAGGGAAAATCATTGAGAGAAACGGCGTGCGTTACACTGTGATTGGCGTAGTGGAAAACTTTCACTTTCAATCGCTGCACAGCCCCATCAGCCGATTGATCATGATTTATGATCCCGGAAGGTTTCATACGGTGTTAGCAAGGCTGCACAATGGACAGGCCACGGAAAATGCTTTGCAAAAAATTGAAAAAACCTGGAAAACCTACGAGGCCTCATATCCTTTTGAATATCATTTCCTCGACCGGATTTATGATAAACAATATAAAAACGATCAGCAGTTTGGGCAGATGATCATTTATTTGAGTTTGCTGGCAATTTTCATTGCTTGTACCGGCCTGTTCGGCTTAGCCGCTTTTTCAGCAGAGCAGCGTATTCGTGAGATAGGGATCCGGAAGGTTTTTGGCGCCAGTGAAACGAAAATCATGAAAATGATGATGAGTGAATTTGTTAAATGGGTTTTGCTGGCTGCGCTAGGGGCTATACCGCTTTCGTGGTACCTTATGAATAATTGGCTCGACAGCTTTGCCTATCATACTGAAATCACCCTCGTGCCATTTCTGACTTCCGTATTAGCAGCGCTCTTCATCGCTTCGGTTACCGTACTGACCCAATCGGTGAAGGCCGCCAGGCTTAATCCGGCTCAAACCATTAAATACGAATAAAACAAAGAAAGAATGTATTGGAATTATTTAAAACTCGCGTTCCGCAATATCCTTAAGCAAAAAGGATACTCAATTATCAACATATTAGGGCTCACCACCGGGATCGCCGCTCTCATCCTTGTTTATATTTACATCAGCGATGAGCTAAGCTATGATCAGCACTGGGAGGCAAAAGATCGCCTTTATCGCGTAAGCGAAACGATGAACCTGAGCGGTCAGGAAGATCGTTTCGGGCCCACCTCCATTAACATTGCCAGTACATTTGCACGTGAATTCCCGGAGATTGAAACCGGCACTAAGCTCTTTTTTGCCCAGATGCAAACCATCCGAAAGGATGATCTGATGATTAACTTTCCTGATTTCTATTATGCTGACAGTTCATTCTTCGAGGTGTTCGATTATGATATCATTGCCGGATCGGTCCGCCATGCCCTTTCCGACCCAAAAAGCCTGGTACTTAAAAAGGAAGTGGCCGACCGCTTCTTTCCCGACAGCAGTGCTATCGGACAAACCCTCGAACTCAACGGGCAAACCTTAAAGATCACAGCGGTCATTGCCGACAACGGAAAATCCACCCACCTCGATTTTAATGGCTTGCGCTCTATTTACAGCTTTTCTTCAGAACAGTTGCAGCCCTACACCCGCGACTGGTTTCGCATCTGCTGTTATACCTACCTAAAATCTGTTAAGCCATTGAATCTGGAGCAGTTTAACCAAAAGGTGGACAAATGGACGGAAGAAACCATCGACCCGTGGATTGCACAACACGATGTCAATGCTTCCGCAGATTTTGAAGTGCAACCCATCACGGATATCCATTTTGACCTGAGCCGTAGCTATGATCATCCATCCAACACTAACATCAAATACCTGTATATTTTTGGATTTGTTGGATTGTTTATCATTCTGATAGCCAGCATCAATTACATCAACATGGCAACGGCCCGATCTATCCGCAGAGCTAAAGAGGTGGGTATACGCAAAGTAAGCGGGGCCAACCGAAAACAACTCTTTGTCCAGTTTATTTCAGAGTCAATGCTCATCACCTTTGTGGCTACCCTGCTGGCACTGGTGCTTGCAGAGCTGGCCATGCCTGTTTTCAACAGCCTTCTCGACAAAGAATACTCCATTTACCAGCTGCTTACCGGCAATAGCGGGATGCAGTTCATTCTGATGCTCGTTATCGTGTGGCTTGCCACCGGATTGTTAAGCGGTATTTACCCTTCAATAGTAATGTCAGGCTTCAGTCCAGCCACAGCATTAAAAAGTGGCAGCATCTCTTCAGCGGGCAATAACAAAATCAGCACCGCAACGCTAAGAAAAGCATTAGTGGTGATTCAGTTTGCCATCTCCTCGGCCATGATATTTTCCACCGCTGTGGTTTATTCACAGCTTCATTATATGAGTGGGAAAGAGCTGGGTTTTGACGATGAGAATGTGTTGGTTTTTAACAGCTCCAGGCGCTCACCAGCCATTCAGAAAATTGATGTGCTCAGGCAGGAGCTCTTACAAAATCCGAATATTGAAAAGGTGGCGGCCACTTCTTCCTTCCCGGGATATAACCACGGACGCTTGCTTTTCTACATTGACAGAGATGGTGAAATGATTCAGAAAACCATGAGCATGTTGTATGTGGATCATCATTTTGCTGATTTTATGGGATTACATGTGACCCGCGGACGCTTCTACTCTGAAGAGTACGAAAATGATGCAACCGAAAGTTTTGTGCTGAATGAGGCTGCTGTTAAATTTCTGGGAGAAGAAAACCCTGTTGGGATGGAAATGATGTGTGGCCTTGGTGTGGATGGCAAAGTCATTGGCATCGTCAATGATTACAACTTTCAATCCCTCCACAAAGACATTGAACCCATGGTGATGTTGCTTAGTAAACCAAATTCATACCGCATTGGGGTGAAGATGAAACAACGCAATCCCGAAACAATCGCTGAGATTGAAACCTTATGGGGTAAGTATGACCAGTCGCACCCGTTTATTTACTCGTGGCTTGACGATCGTCTCGACAAGCAATACAACCGTGAAGAAAACATGCTCACCATTTTTATGTACTTTTCCTTACTCGTGCTTTTCATTGCCTGTCTCGGACTGCTTGCGCTGGCGGCCTACACAGCCGAGCAAAAAACCCGTGAAAATGGTATCAGGAAAGCGCTTGGAGGCTCCATCGCACACATTGTCAGGCTGCAATTAAACGAAACTGCGAAACTGGTAATCATTGCCGGATTGCTGGCCACACCTGTCGCCTGGCTGCTAATGAACCGCTGGCTGCAAGACTTTGCCTACGCCATCAGTATTAAGTGGTATTTCAGTGCTGCCGGCATCTTCGTAACCTTATTCATTGCTTTTCTCACTGTCATCACAATTGCTTACCGGGCAGCAAGAGCTAACCCTGTGGAGGCATTAAAATATGAGTAGGGTTTCTTTAATTACTTTATATCAAAGAAATTATAAGATCTCATTACAAATTAACGTAACCATGGTTACTGTAACCGCGGTTACGTTAATTTGTATTCTCAAGTACCAAACCAGGCTCCAAATCTTTTTTCACCTTATTTTCCAGATGACTAACAGTATAACTCCGGTGGTCAGCGCCCATTAAAAAAAGCATCCTTTTTCCGGGGTTTTTACGGATGATCTTCTCGATGTTTACAGCAATATTTTCATCACGTTGCTGATAGAAATTAGTTATGCCCTGGTATTTTGTTCCCTTAAAAAAGGCCGCCATTTCACGATAATACAAGGTATTCAGAGAGTCGTATTCGCCGCTGTTAAGTTCGGCCAGCGTAGCGTTCATCGCAATTTGATTCTTTTTCGCAGCAAGTGTATCCAAACTTGTCATTCTGATCTGCATGACGCTGTCTTCGGCCAATTCCTTTCGCAGATGCATCAACTCCATGTTTTCAAAATAGCTGTCTGAAAGCGGTTGCCCTTCACCTTCATCCCCAAGCCAGTCAAATCCATAAAAAACCTTTCCGGGAAACTGCTCAATACACTGGTGAAACTCATAAGGATAGAAATTCTCAAGGTAAGACTGTTCACGCTCGATATCTTCAGGCCTTATTTCCAAACCAATAATATCAGGATTGTACTTTTCAATAAAACGAAATAAGGTATCATAGGTGTAGTCCATATTTTTTCGGTGTGCTCCGTGAAGTGTGCTGCAAACCATAACCTCAGTTTTTTCTGTTACGCATCCTGAAATTCCTAAAACCAGCAAGAGCAAAAAAAGCTGAAGCTTTTTATAAATCGGGGGATTGAACATGTTACTCTCTTTTTTATATCTATGTTAATTATTTATATTGTATTTTTAAGATGTCAAATATAACGCATTTGCTGCGAATAAGTGGCGATAGAAACGTTTTCTTCAATATGTGAGGATAAAATATATTGATATAAATACAAATATTTCTATATTTATTTTTATGAGCGCTCACATTTAGAAAAAACAAAAAATCACTAGTGGGCATTAAAAATGCCAAAGCGTTCTTTGAAATCTTTGATTAATCATACTTGTAGCGTATTTTGGTAGCGTGACGATTTGAATTGAATTATGGATATTTTGCAGGCAAATAAGCAACTATCCATGAACCAAGGAAAATATATTTTCGCGCAACTCACAGACTTTTTACCAAGACGAGTTTTCGACAGAATTGTCAGCAAACATCATGGCAACAAATATGTAAGAACATTTACTTGCTGGAACCAAATGCTCTGTATGGTTTTTGGCCAGCTTACAGCCCGAGAAAGCATGAGAGATTTATTACTCAGTCTTGAAGCCCATAAATCCAAATATTACCATCTGGGTTTTGGCCCTTCCATCTCGCGCAGAAACCTTGGAGCGGCCAATGAAAAGCGTAGCTATAGAGTCTTTGAAGAATTTGCGTACGTTCTTATAAAACAGGCTCGCGAAAGCTGTTACAGGTCAGATTTTGAGATAAACGTAGAAGGCAACGTCTATGCATTTGACTCATCTACAATTGACCCTTGCCTCAGTGTGTTTTGGTGGGCTGAGTTTCGAAAAACGAAAGGAGGAATTAAGCTGCACACCTTATTTGATGTGAAGACATCCATACCAACGTTTCTTCATGTTTCCAGTGCCAAAACACATGATGTCAACGTACTCGACCTTTTGTCATATGAACCCGGTAGCTTTTATATCATAGATAAGGCCTACATTGACTTCAAGAGGCTGTTTCATTTAAATAAGCAGCAAGCTTTTTTCGTTACCCGAGCAAAAGAGAATATGCGGTTTAAGCGAATGTACTCCAAGCACATTGATAAAGAAACCGGTATAAAATATGATCAGATTGGTAAGCTGGAATCTTACTACCCAAGCAAAGCTTATCCGGATAAGCTACGCAGAATTAAGTATTATGATATCGAAACCAATAAAGAGCTAACCTTCCTAACCAATAACATGAGCTTAAAACCTCTCGAAATTGCATACTTATACAAAAAGCGTTGGGAAGTAGAACTCTTTTTCAAATGGATGAAACAGCACCTTAAAATCAAATCCTTTTGGGGCACGACCATGAATGCAGTAAAAATCCAAATATACTGTGCAATTATCGCATATTGTCTGGTTGCTATTGTGGGCAACAAACTCAAAGTAGACCGCTCTATCTACGAAATTCTACAAATCCTAAGCATATCTCTACTCGACAAAACTCCTGTAAGAGAAGTGCTTACGAATTACGATTACAAAGATGACAAAGAACTAAAAAATAAACAGTTAACAATCAGTGGGTTTTAAGCGCCCACTAATGACAAAAAATCTTTTGAAAAAAATACATCAGAATCTTGATATCTTACTGCTACATCGAAGGT
The DNA here is from genome assembly GCA_041694335.1 of Bacteroidales bacterium. Lineage (GTDB taxonomy): Bacteria > Bacteroidota > Bacteroidia > Bacteroidales > JAIPAH01 > JAIPAH01. Next base: position 16,576 of record JASMTJ010000204.1, on the reverse strand, counting down.
TCCTATTATTTTTGCAACATAATATATCGAATGAATATGGATTTTCAGTTAACTGATGACATGCTCTACTTTGTCATTGTAATTCCTTTGGGGATTATACTATTGTGGCTAAGCAAACGTCATATAAACCGGGTGGAAGAGAAGCGTCAGATAGGAATAAAGGGGCGTCTGGGTTTTGAATCGATAAAAACCCGTACGCCCCTGAAGCGTCCTGTAAAAGAGTCGCGTGAAAATGCAATGGAAAATATCCAGTCGCGTTTTTCCATTATCAAAAAAATGTCGTTTTACACGATTGCGCTGATCTGGATTATTGCCCTGATATTTCCATTCCTGAACAGCATTCCGGCTAATTTTATTTCCATTTTAGTTGCCGCTTTTTCAGTGATTATCGGTATTGCTGCCCGTACTTTTATCGAAAACCTGATCTCTGGTATTGTTATTTCATTCTCCCATCCGGTGCGTATTGGCGATACGGTGGTGATTGACGACCACTATGGCACTATCGAAGACATTACTATCACGCATACCGTATTGAAAATCTGGAACTGGCGCCGCTACATTGTTCCCAACAGCCGTATGCTGCAAAAAGATTTTGTCAACCTCTCGATGAATGATTTGTATCAGTGGGCACACGTAGAATTTTACGTGGCTTATGATGAAGATTTAGAAAGGATAAAAACGATGGCACTTGAGGCTGCTGCCAAAAGCCCTTATTGCGCCGATTATGAAGAACCCAAATTCTGGGTGATGGAGATGAATGAGCGCGGCTTCAAGTGCTGGCTGGCTGCATGGGCCAATAAGCCCTCCGATGCGTGGGAGCTCAAAACCGAAATGCGTTCCAACCTTATCATGGAGTTTCGTAAGCACAACATCAAGACACATGTTTATGATGTGAAATCTAATCATGCGGGTGTTGTTTCATCAGAAGATAAATAGAGCCCGTCAATAAATTCAAAACAATATAGTATATTGTTGATTTTAAATGTTTTAAATTTTGATATTTGAAAATTGTAGATTATTTGAAATTTGGGATTTGATATTTGCTATTTTAAGTTTTCATTTTACCTTAACTTTATGGACAAACACTAAATAATCACTTTCTCCCAAAGTCGGCCGGAATTTCGCCCCAGGCTTTGGTTTCCCACTTCAGAATGGGATTCTTCCAGGTGTTGTTTCTGAGCCAGTACTCGGCCCTTTCAATCAGGTCAAACATTTCCTTGTTTCTCGAAGTCCGCACCAGCTTTGTATTTGCCTTTTTTCGTCGCACCCAGCTCATGGCCGTGCGCGAATCGGAGTAAATGGGAATATCGCTGTTTTGCTGTTTTAACAACGCCAGCCCATGCACCAAAGCCAAAAACTCACCAATATTTACCGTTGCATCAGGATATGGCCCTTTATGAAACCACAAGGTTTTGTCATAGGTATTAACACCCTGGTATTCCATAATTCCCGGATTCCCGCTACAGGCAGCATCCACCGATAAACTTGGCGTGATGGGTTTTCCTATCCTGTCGAGCTCAGCCTTGCTTAAATCTTCCTTTGGGGCATTTTTGCTCACCTCCGCATCCGGACCGGCGCGATAAGCTTCATAAGCAATTTCTTCAGAAGGAAAAGACTTGTAACGTGCGCCCTGGAAATTCTTGATCTGTTTCTGGCACTCAGCCCAACTTCCATAAACCCCGGGGGTTAATCCCTGCCATACCACGTAAAACTTCTTTTTCTTAGCCATGTACTGTTTTTTGTTTAAGCGAATTTAATAAAATGAACCCAGTCTAAAAACCCCTAAATTCCAAAAAGGGGACTTTTCAAAGTGCTGATTTTTAGCAGTTCCCCCTTTAGGGGCCAGGGGTAAAAATGGTAAATATCAGCACTTTGAAGAGTTTTTAAAATGGACTTATAAAATGAATCCTGAACTATTTTGTTACAGCGGATTTTCCGGCCACCCATCCTGTGGACCACGCAATTTGCAGGTTGAACCCGCCCGTATCTGCATCCAGATCCAGCACCTCCCCGGCAAAATAAAGCCCGCTGACCTTTTTTGATTCCATCTTGGCCGGGTCCACCTCCAGCGTATCCACTCCGCCGGCTGTAATCACCGCCTCCTTAAACGGACGGTAGCCACTGACTTCCAGTTCCAGGTTCTTCATCGTTACCCGGATTTGCTTCCGCTCTTTAGCCGTCACCTGGTGGCCGCTTTTTTCAGCGTCAATGCCGGTTTTCTGAATAAAAGGATCGATGAGGGCTGAGGGCAGCCATCCTTTAAAAATATTAGCCAGCTTCTTTTTCCCATCCGCATCCAGATCGCGCAGCAAGCGATTGTCCAGCTTCTGATGGTCAAGGGCCGGTTTCAGATCGATGCTCAGCTTTACTTTTTTTCCCTGGTCCAGGGCATCCACAATGGCGCGGCTCTGCGTGAGAATCACAGGGCCTGAAATTCCTGTCTCAGTAAAAAACAACTCCCCGAATTCATCGCTGTGCTTCTTCCCATCAATCCATACCACCAGCAGGATGTGCTTCAGCAGCAATCCTTCCAGCTTCTGATGAAAAGTTCCTTCCAGCTCCAGTGGCACCAGCGCCGGACGTGTTGCTACGACTGTGTGTCCGACACTCTTTGCCAGCGAATACCCATCGCCGGTGGAGCCCGTTGCCGGATAAGCTTTGCCCCCGGTAGTGATAATCACGCGCGGAGCCATCAGCTTTACTTCCTTTCCATCCACCACAGCTTCAACACCTTCAACAGCATTATCAGAAGTTATCAGCCGAGTAACACGGCAATTGGTTTTCAGATCCACGCTTTCCTTTTTAATCCAGCGCACTAAACCATCCACCACCGAAGCGGCTGAATCATCTGCCGGAAAAACACGGTTGCCGCGCTCCGTTTTAACTGCAACGCCGTTCTCCTCCAGGAGTGAAATAATATCCGTAGTAAAAAAGCGCGAAAAAGCTTTCTTTAAAAAGTTTCCTTTTGGGTGCACGTGCTTAAGGAATTCGGAAGCATAAGAGTTGTTGGTGATGTTGCACCTTCCCTTTCCGGTGATCAGCAGCTTTCGTCCGGGGCGTTCTTTTTTCTCCAGCAGCAGCACACGGGCTTCTTCAGCGGCTGCGGCTCCCGCCGCCAGCATCCCCGAGGCTCCGGCGCCGATTACAATGATGTCGTAGTGTTTCAAAACAAATTATTTCAAGCGGCAAAGGTAGTTATAAATCCACCCTCATTAAAAACATTGCTTACCTTTGGTGACAGGCTAACTGAGCAACTTTTTCTAAGCCAGTTTTGTCTATTCCATGTATCAGAAAACAATAACTAAATTATGGGCACAAAAAAAACACTGTGCGCCTTGCTTGCTGTCTTTCTTTTCGTAAACAGTTATGCAGACGTTATCACAAAAACTTATCACTTCTCAAATCCTGCGGTTAAGCAATTCGAAAACTACCACATTCTAAAACTTGAAAACACGCGCCTCACCGGAATAGCAGGCGAACCGGCACTGCCTTATGCGGCGGTCAGGCTGCTGCTGCCACCCGGTCACGCAGCTACCGGAATCACTATCGAGCGACAGCATCCGGTGACTGTTTCAGAAAATTTCAAAGCATATCCTTACCAGCCAAGCCAGCCGATTTCCAATCCTGACAAAGCGGCTTTTCAGAAAAACAAAGATGTTTACCGTTCTGCGAAAGCTTATCCCGCAAAGGCCACAGGAAAAATCAATACTGAGTTCTTAAAAGGACATGCTGTGGCATTGTCGGCATTCACGCCTGTGAGTTATTTTCCATCCGAAAAGAAACTGGTACTCTACCAGACGGTGACCATAACCATCCAAACCGAAGAAAATACAAAAGCCAACGATGCATTGGCCATGCTGCATCCCGTAAAGGACCAAAGCAGTTTTCAAAACCCGGAAAATTTTGGCCAATATCAATATTCCTTTTCAAGGGATGGCGATTACGACTACCTGATCATCACCGACGAAGAATTTTCCGGTTCATTTGATGAGCTGAAATCCTTCTATCTTGATCGTGGTTATCTCACAGAATTAGTGACCACCCAGGAAATCGAATCGGCGATGAGTGGCGATGACCTTCAGGAAAAAATTAGGAATTACATCATCCAGGAATACCAGCAAAGCGCCGTGGAGTATGTGCTGCTGGGTGGTGATGTGGAATACATCCCTTACCGGGGATTTTTCTGCCAGGTGCAGTCGTCAAGCCTCTATGAGGATGACGATATCCCGGCGGATTTGTACTACTCCGCACTCGACGGCAACTGGAATACTGACGGCGACAACCTGTGGGCAGAGCCCGATGAAGATGACCTGCTTCCGGAAGTTTCTGTGGGCCGCCTGCCTTTTAGCAACCAGACTGAGCTTGACAAAATGCTCAACAAAACCATGAGCTTCCAGGGTGATCCGGTGGTTGGCGAATTGGCCAAACCTTTCCTGGCCGGCGAGCATCTCTACGATAATCCTGAAACATGGGGCTCCGATTACATGGAACTGCATATCGGCTTTCATGACGATAACGGGTATGAAACGGAAGGAATTCCTGAAGATTACAATTACGAAACACTATATGCCAGCGAGGTGGGCTACTGGTCGGGACAGGATATTATGGACAATGTGAACGAAGGGAAAACACAGCTTTATCATGTGGGGCATGCCAATACCAGCACCGTGATGAACCTTTACACCTCCGACATCACCAATGAAAACTTCTATGGTGCTAACGGGGTGGATCACACGTTTACAAACATCTACACTCACGGCTGCATTTGCGGCTCCTTCGATGCCAGCGACTGCATTGGTGAAGAGATGGTCAAGATCGACAACTTCGCGGCTTCCTTTATCGGGAACTCCCGCTACGGATGGTTTAACGAAGGACAGACCGAAGGGCCTTCGCAGCATATCCACCGTGAGTTTACCGATGAACTCTATGGAAGGGGCAACCTCAGGATTGGTAACGCGCATAAGGTATCGAAAGATGAAACCTCATCCTGGGTGGAGGCTCCCGGACAGTGGGAGGAAGGAGCGCTGCGCTGGTGCTTCTATGACTGCAATGTGCTGGGTGATCCGGCCATGGCGATGTGGACCAGTGAGCCACTGGAAACCGATGTAAACTATCCGGGCGCGTTTCAGATTGGAACACTGAGTATCGAGGTGGAAATCAGCCTCAATGGCGATGCGCTCGAAGGGTATCGCTGCGTTCTGAAGCAAGACAGTGAACTCCTGGGCATCGGCATCAGCGATGAAAGCGGCACTGCGACCATCGAAATCAACAACGGACTGGCAAGCGTTGGGGAGGCGGAGTTACTCCTGTCGGGTAACAACATGCTGCTCACTACCTACACAATCGATGTTATTCCCAATGAGGGAGCTTACGTCATGCTGGAAGAGTTTACGCTTAACGACGCCAATGCCAGCGGAACGCTGGAAAATGGGGAGTCTACCACCTTAAACATTACCCTCGAAAATGTGGGTGCTGAAAACGCCGATAATGTAACTGCCGTTTTATCATCAGAAGATGAGTATGTAACCATCACGGATAACAGCGCTGATTTTGGACTCATCGAAGGAGAGTCGAACGTTACAGTTGACGATGCCTTTGCTTTTGAAGTAGAGGATGGCATTCCTGATCAACATGAAATCGCTTTCCTGATTACTGCAACATCAGGGGAATCGTGGGCCTCCGATTTTGAGATTACCATAAACGCCCCTGAACTGGCTATAGGCGGTATCAATATAGATGACTCGGAAGGCGGCAACGGCAATGGTTACCTTGATCCGGGCGAAGAAGTGGTTCTGACAATTGAAAATCAAAACAACGGTCATAACAATGCCTTTGAGCTTACCGGCACACTCTCCACCTTATCGGGATATGTTTCCATTGAAGAGAACCAACAAGAAATCCCTTATCTCAATGCCGGAGAGCCTGCCTCAACAAGCTATATCATCCACGTAAGTGAAGATGCCGAAACAGGAATGACCGTCACTTTTAACTACAACCTAAGCAACAATGCCTATGAAGCTACTGCAGAATTTACGCACAGCACCGGAATTGTCTGCGAGGGTTTCGAAACCGGCGATTATACCGCCATGGAGTGGGAATTGCAGGGGGACATGCCTTGGCAGATCTGCAACAGCGAGGCCTTTGCAGGCGATTTCTGTTCACAGTCGGGAGATATTGGTGATAATCAGCAAAGTGAAATGAATATTTCAGTAACGGTGCAGGCTGATGATTCAGTTTCTTTCTACCGCAAAGTATCATCCGAGAGCAACTATGATTATTTGCAGTTTTTCATTGACGGTGAACTTATCGATGAATGGTCAGGCGAAAAGGGCTGGGAATACGTTAGTTATTCGGTATCGGAAGGTGAGCATACCTTTAGTTGGATATTTGATAAAGATGGTTCTGTAAGTGGCGGCGATGATTGCGCCTGGATTGATGAAGTTGTTTTTCCTCCCATGACGCTTCCCACCGAGTTAGAAAAACCAGTGGCTTTTGTTAACGAAATTCAAATTTATCCGAATCCTGCCCGCAATACAATATTTATTAATACATTGCATGGCCAATTACAAAAAGCACAAATGACGATTATCAGTCAGTCGGGTAAAGCAATTTATTCACAGGAAATTAGTAACTCAAACACTCCGGTTGAGATAAACATCAGCAAATTCCCATCAGGAGTCTACACCGTTCTGTTGCGGGAAAAAGAATCGATATTCAGAATGAAATTTATCAAAGTCAACTAAATATCAATCATTTGTTTAAAAGTATTGTTAATATAAAAATTGTCTAAACAAAATACAGTATGAAAAAACTAAAACTACTATCAATTATTTTCGCATTCCTGTTTAGTGCTTTGGCACTGAATGCACAGGAAGAAGAAAAAGGGTATTACGATCCGGGTGTTCCGATGCCTGAGAAGTATACACCCGAGACTAAAATCGATAACATGGGCTACTGGCGCCGGATGGCTCTGGAAGGACTTGTTCCGGTTCAGCCAAAAACAAAAATACCGGCTCCGATTATCAGGACTTCCAAACTTAACGGACGTTTTGCTATTTCTGAGGACTCGGAAGACGTGCCTGTAACGGATGAACCCAGCACTCAGAGTGAGAACAGTATTTTTGTGGATCCCAGCGATAACAACCATGCGTTAAACTCAAATAACTCCACCACCCCATCCGGTTCTGTTTATGGTGCCAACGACCTCAAAACCGACGACGGTGGCGACAGTTGGTATGGAAACCTGGAAGGTACCGGCGGAGAAAACAGCGGTGACCCTGCTGTAGCCATCAGCAACGATGGGCGCATGTACAATGGATTTATTCACAGCTCTGGTGGCCAGGGTGTGGCTTACTCTGAAGATAACGGTGAAACCTGGACTTCCGTGGAAGTAGCTCCCTCTCCGGGAGGATGGGGAAGCCTCCTTGATAAAAACCACCTGTGGATCGACAACAGTCCATCCAGCCCTTACGAAGGAAATGTGTATTCAGCATGGACCGCTTTTGGTGGCAGCAATGACAACGAAATTGAAGTGGTACATTCATCTGATGGTGGTGTGACATGGTCGCAGAAACAGGAAATCAGCTCTGAAGTGAACGCCGGAAACCACAACCAGGGAGTGAACCTTGGCACAGGTCCTGATGGAGAAGTGTATGCCGTATGGGCTATCTACGACTCCTGGCCCACCGACGAAAACGCAATGGCTATGGCCCGCTCTTACGATGGTGGCGACACTTGGGAAACCTTTAGGATTATTGAAGATATCAGGGGTATCCGTAACTCTGAAACATCGAAAAACATGCGTGTGAATGCTTTCCCATCCATGGATGTGGATATCAGTAACGGCTCGAATCGCGGAACCATTTATGTAACGTGGACCAACATTGGTTATCCGGGAGAAAATGATGGTCCGGATATGGATATTTACATGATCAAGTCAACTGATGATGGTGACACCTGGAGTGAGCCCATCAAGGTCAACCAGGATGAATCCGGTCAGGGAACCGAGCATTATTTCCCGTGGATTTCGTGCGACCCGGTTACAGGTGCGCTTAGCGTGATTTACTATGACGACCGGAATGTATCGCCCAACCAGGCAGAAGTTTACGTTTCCACCTCTATCGATGGTGGCGAAAGCTGGGAAGACATGCTGGTGAGTGATGTCGCTTTTACGCCTTCTCCTATCCCCGGACTAGCCTCAGGATATATGGGCGATTACCTTGGTATTGACTCTTACGGCGGATGGACATATCCGGTATGGACCGACAACCGCACAGGAACAACCATGACCTACGTTTCTCCTTTCCTTTCAGGGCCTCCGCCAAATCAGCCATGGGTAGTCTACGAATCGCATGAGATTAACGACTTCCTCGGAAACAACAACGGATTATTCGATTACGATGAGTCGCTGGCATTTAACGTAGCACTCAGCAACATCGGCGACACGCCGGCAGGAGATGTGAACGTTACACTGACTACAGAATCGGAATACATAACCATCAATGACGGAACAGAAAACTTTGGTGATTTTGATGTGGATGAAACTGTTGAGATCATGAGCGCTTTTGGCGTTTCGGTCGCACCTGAAATTCCTGACGGAACAGCCGTTAACTTCACGCTCACTGCCGTGGATGAAAACGACAGCACCTTCGTCAGCGGTTTTTCTGTGGAAGCACATGCTCCTGCTCTCGAAATTGGAGGGATGAGCGTTACGGAAACTGAAGGCGACATGAACGGATTCCTCGATCCGGGTGAAGAAGGAACGATAAGCGTTGAACTTTACAATCCGGGCGATTATTCTGAAGAAAACGTGATTGCCAGCCTCGCATCTGCAAGCGGGGACATCACTATCGTCAATACGGTTTCCAATATTGGAGAACTGGGCGACGGTGAGGTGGCCACCGCAGAATTTGATATCCTGGTGGATGAAAACGCTGAAGAGGGCACATCCGTGATTCTTCCTTTTGAAGCAAACTCGGATATTCATTCTGTCCAAACAGACTTCGTTGTAAAAATTGGTGTGATTATCGAAGACTGGGAAACCGGTGGATTTGAAAACTTTAACTGGATCAACACTTCCGACAGCCCGTGGATTACGGTAACTGATGAAGTTTATGAAGGAACCTATGCCGCGCGCTCTGGCGATATCGATGATAGCCAGACTTCGGAGCTGACACTCAATTATGGAGTATTGGTTGATGACAGCGTCTCTTTCTATGTAAAAACGTCTTCTGAAAGTGGCTACGATGACCTGAACTTCTATATTGATGGCGACCTGATAGAGCAATGGTCGGGTGAAACAGAATGGCAATATGTAGCTTTCCCTGTTTTAGAAGGTGAGCACACTTTCACGTGGGCTTATGAAAAAGACGGCTCTGTTTCCAGTGGCGCAGACGCTGCCTGGGTCGATTATATCGAATTCCCGGCTGCTTTACGCACTACGGCTTTCGCCGGAACGGATATGGAAACCTGTATGAACACTGTTGTCGCCCTCGAAGGGGAAGCCACCCTCTGGGATGAAGCCGAATGGACAACCTCCGGAACCGGCGCCTTCGAAAACCCTGAAGAGCTGACAACTATTTACACTCCATCAGAAGATGATTATGCCAGTGGTGAAGTAGAACTTACCCTTACGGTTACCGGACCTACCGAAACCGTAAGCTCAAGCATGATGGTCACTTTCTATGACCTCCCTGATGTTGAGATTTCTGCAGCCACAACGGCGGTTTGCGAAAACGACAGCCTCATGTTTGAAAGTGCTACCGGAGTGAACACTTCTATGGTGACCTGGATGAGTGAAGGCGATGGTATGTTTACCGATGCAAATACACTGGCCGGCACCTATCACCCGGGAGCGGAAGATATTGCCAACGGATCAGTAATGCTTAAACTCATCGGTCACGGAATGGGTAACTGTGAGGCCGACACCTCTGAAGTGACAGTAAGCGTGCATGCAGCGCCAACGGCTTCTTTCTCAGCCGAAACAGTTGAAACCTGTTCTAACGAGGCAGTTTCTATGGAGCTAAGCCTTACCGGAACTGCACCTTACAATCTGATGATGAACGGCACTGCAGCTACAGCTGAAAGCGATGAATTCAGCCATGAAATGATGATGAGCGAATCTGCTTATGTATATTTGGAATCCATTACCGATGCCAACGGTTGTGCCACAATGATGGCCGACAGCCTGATGGTGGAGGTGGCTCCGGCTCCGGAATTCTATCTTGCACAAGACACCTCAGCATGTCACAACCACGAGGTTACCCTTGACGTGACTGCAGAAGGTGCTGCCAGCTACAGCTGGATGCCTGGTGAGATGAATACCGCTGAAATTACAGTAGACAGCACGGGAGCTGGCATTGGAGGTACAATTACCTACACTGCCACTGTGACCCATGAAAACGGCTGTATGGAAGAGAAGAGCATCGATATCACATTCGACGATTGCACTGGCATTCCTGAAAATGAAGACGCTATCGAATATGCCATCTTCCCGAACCCGAACAAAGGTATCTTTAAGCTCCAGCTTCAAGCTGAAAAAGAGCAGAAGGTTACGATTCAGGTAGTAGATCAAAATGGTAAAGAAGTCTTCACGAAAAGTGAGATTACCTTCAACGAAAAGTTTGAGCAGGATATCGACCTGACCAACCTCTCAGATGGGGTTTACTTCCTGAAAGTGATTTCTGAGAACTATATCCGCACAGAAAAAGTGATTATTAATAAATAGATTCTCATTTATTCTTAATTAAAAAAGGCTCCCTCGAACGAAGGAGCCTTTTTTAGTTTCCGGCATTTCCGGATTTTCTTTCACATTATCAACTAAACTATGAGATGGGTTAAGGCAATACCACATCCGGGTCATACCCATTATTTATAAATGAATTGTTTGCGCTAATCGAAAGAATGTTGTTTATCGTTCCACCTTCCCAATAAACGGCATAAGATTCGCTGTTTTGAACCGTAGTATTGGTCATGGTCAATCGCGGATTATCATCGTCATCTCCTGCAATAGCAGCCGGATAATTACTTCCGGCAAAATTAAACTCATAGCCTCCGGCCAGATTTACCGTAGCATGATTAATTTCGTTGCGTGCATCGGCCGACTGAATCCAGATACCTGCCCAATAGATCTGACCCGCTTCATTGGAAGACGTAAACAGTATCTCATTACCTGATGATCCACTGGCAATAAGGTATCCTGTACTTCTTATTATCAGCGCCTCATCTTCATCAAAGGCGATTTCCAGACCCGGTTCCATTGTAAGACCAGCTTCTGCATACAGCCAGCCTTTGGCGCGATATTGCGCGTTGCCTGCCAATGCGGCCCATGTAGCTTCTTCGGTCATAGCACTGCTGTATATGGTCACTCCATCCCAGCCATTTCCACTAAAAGTGGTGTTGCCATCAATAGCAGCGGCCTGCTCCATCATTAGTGTGATAGCTTCTCCATTGTTGTCAATAAAGCTATTATTACTGAAATCGATAAAGCTTCCCGAATGGAAATAGATACCAAAGTCTTTACTGTTGCTTACTGTGGTATTCATTACACTGATACGTCCGTTTTCGATACCAATAGCTGCAGCGTAATCTGAACCTGAGAAGCTCCACTCACTGTTACCTGCATAAGATACTTCAACATTATTCAGCACATTTCTACTGTCGTTAGAATTAATGTAAAGACCTTGCCAGTAGATTTGTGATGAAGCTTCCTTACTGGTAAATACAATTTGATCACCGCCACTTGCGTCAGCAACCAACACACCCTCACTATAAACTTTCATGTCGGTATTTTCTGCAAAATCGAAAAGAGCACCGGCCATAATTTTTAGATATGATTGCACATTAATATTGCCACTCACAAAGTAACGTGCATCAGCTGATAAAGCCACCCATGTGGTTTCTTCACTCTCTTCAAGTGTTGATTCATAGATGTTTACGGCATTATTTGCGTTTGCAAAAGTAGTGGCGTTATCAATTTTGCCTGCCTGGCTGGCTTGAATCCTCATACTATAATCAGCATTCGCCTCAAAATGGTTCTGACTAAAATCTCCGATTTCACCACTGTGATGGAAAAATCCATAAGCTGCGCTTTGCTCAATAGTAGTATTCATCAGGCTGATGCGACCTTCTTCAACACCCAAAGCGTGTGCGTAATTTGAACCGGAGTGGTTAAACTCGGAGTTACCTGCGTAGCGAATTACAGTATGCTCAAGTTTGTTGGAGGCATCAGCAGAATAAACCAGGATACCTTTCCAGTGTAACTGTCCCGCTTCGTTTGAGCTGGTCATCACAACCTCGCTCCCGGCACTGCCTTCAGCCATCAGCGAGCCATCGTAATTCACCCAGATACCTTTGTCTTCATCGACATGCACCAGCACACCAGGCTCAATCATCAACTGAGCATTTACACCGATATTGGCGGTGATGTGATAATCAGGCACATTCGGATCGCTCACATGGTTCGTCCAGGTGGTATTGTTATCAATGTCGTCTTTCACCTCTACGGTAGAGGCTGCGGCCTGCGAGGCAGAAACAGTCACCATATCCGTGTCGGTCTCTCCTTCTGCAGATACGGTAAGCTGCACCTCATAGTCGCCTTCCATATCAGGTGTAAAGGTGGCATTAACCGTGCTCGCTCCCGAAAGGGTGGCAGAACTTCCTGAGGGGGTAGAGGAAAACTCCCACATGTAATCAAGGCTGCCGGTAGAACTGCTTGAGCCCGAGCCGTCGAGCACTACCTGCTCGCCCACCCCGGCATTCATCATGCTGCCGGCATCAGCCTCAACGGTTACCGTTGGATCGGGATCCGGATCTTCCTCCTCTTCACAAGAGCTTAAGAATAACATTCCGGTCATTGTTACAGATAATAGAATTCCTGAAAGAAACTTTCTTGTATACTTCATAACTTAGTCTATTAATTTTTAAAGTGTTAATAATTTATTTGCCATACATAATCATACATATCTGGAAGTACGTATTCTTAAATAAAAAGGCTCACATTATTCAGGAAGATTTATAAGCGTGTCTTGTCCACTTAAAATAACAGGATGAAAGCAGTCAATAATTTATTGTCTTTCTAAATAAGCTTCCGGGCTGAACTGCTGGCTTAAAGTATTGTAATGCCGAAAAGCCTCAAATATAGGCAAAGAACAAAGTTTGCAACTTTCAATCCGCCGTGCCTGTCTCTGCAATAGGAAAAATGTTAACAGTCTTTTAGCAAAAGATTCTATATCTTCACCATCTTGAATGAGTTACTAAACGATAATTATATGAAAACGGGCGGTGCTTCCGGGAACTACTAAAACGCTAACGAATAAATACATCCTTTTCGAAGCGCTGTCAGAAACTTTAAACAGATGAATATGCGAATTACTTCTACTCTATTAAGCCTGATTTTCCTGGTTGGAACCATGGCTTACGCACAAGACTACAGTTATTCCGATGCCTGGGCTGAGGCCGGTTTTTCTGTAAAAGAAACAAAATCAAACAAAACGGTAGTGAACTTTTCCATCAAGGAGTTTTCTCTGAATGATGTTTCCATCAAAGGGGAAAGCATGAAGCAAATTGCCTTGCCGGGACATTTCCTTCCAAACAACGAAGGAGCGCCCAACCTTCCGGGTAACGGCCGTTACATCGCGATTCCTAATCATGCTGATGCAGAATTGGTCATCACCAATGTAAGAAAAGAAACTATTGAGAATGTAAATATTGCACCATCGCCGCGCATACCGAAAGACAATGAAGACGGACCGATGGTCTTTACCAAGGATGATAAAATCTACAGCAAAAACGCTTTTTATCCTGAGAATCCTGTCAAAATCTCAGAAAAAGAAATGATCCGCGGAATGGAAGTGGTTATGCTGGGTATCACTCCTTTCCAATACAACCCGGTGACGAAAGAGCTTATTGTTTACCGCGACATCGAGGTAGAGGTGAAGTATAACGGTGGCACCGGCGAATTTGGCCAGGACAAATACCGCAGCCGCTGGTTCGACCCTATCATCTATGACGCAGTACTGAACAACCAGGTGATTCCTGAATATGATTACAACAAACGCACGATGAATCGCGACGGCACCGGATGTGAGTACCTTATCGTATCTCCTGACGGTGAAGAGTTCCAGGCCTGGGCCGACTCAATCAAGATTTTCCGTAACATGCAGGGCATCCATACTGAAGTGGTGACCTTGAGTGAAATTGGCGCCAATGATCCGGATGTTCTGGAAGATTATTTCGATGAAGCCTTTAACACCTGGGATACGCCTCCCGCGGCCGTTCTGCTTCTTGGAGACTACGGCACATCGATGGACAACAGCGTCGTTTCTCCGATTTACGACAGCTACTGCGTTTCGGATAACATTTATGCCGATGTGACCGGCAACAGCATGCCCGACATGGTGTTTGCACGTATCACGGCTAACAACGAAGAGCAATTGGAGGTCATGGTGACCAAAACCATCCATTATGAAAAGTACCCTCCAACAAATCCTGATTATTACAACAATCCAATTACCGCATTGGGATGGCAGACAGAACGCTGGTTTCAGCTCTGCAGTGAATCAATTTATGGTTTCTGGCAAAACAACCTGGGCAAAGAGCCTCGTCGTGAGAATGTACTTTACAGCGGAAGCACCAACACCTGGTCTACAGCCACAAACACTGAAACAATCATTGACTATTTCGGTGAATCAGGAACTCAGTATATCGAAGATACTCCCGATTACCTGCCCCCGCTCAACGGCAGCGGCAGTGGTGTAAACGAAGGCATTAACAGCGGAGCCTTTATGATGCAGCACCGCGACCACGGTAGCGAAACAGGATGGGGAGAGCCCGACTATGACAATGGCGATATTGACGACCTGTACAATACTGACCTCACTTTCGTGATGTCGATAAACTGCTTAACAGGAAAATATAATATTAGTGGCGAGAGCTTTGCAGAGAAGTTCCATCGTCATACAAATGACGATGGTGAGAACTCAGGAGCTATGGGGCTTATCGCCGCTTCTGAAATTTCTTATTCTTTTGTAAACGATACTTACGTTTGGGGTGCTTATGACAATATGTGGCCTGAGTTCCTTCCTGATTACGGTTCTACTCCTGAACCAAGAGGGATTAAACCTGCCTTTGGTAATGCCGCCGGAAAATACTACCTCGAGCAGTCAGACTGGCCTTACAATACTAATAACAAGGAAGTAACCTATAACCTTTTCCACCACCACGGCGGAGCATTCCTGACTGTTTATTCAGAAATGCCCCAGGATTTGAATGTGGTTCATGCTGATGTGCTTCTTAGTGGTCCGGATTTCTTTGAGATTACCGCCGACGAAGGGTCTCTGATAGCCCTTTCTGTTGATGGCGAAATTTTAGGAACTGCCGAAGGAACAGGCTCAGCCGTGAATGTACCTATCGAACCTCAGCTTCCCGGAACAGTAGTGGATGTAGTTGTTACCAAACAAAACTACTTCCGTTATCACCAGCAGGTAACTGTTATTCCTCCTGACGGACCATACGTGATCAAAAACGACTTTGAACTCAACGACAGCTATGGCAATAACAACGGCATGGCCGAATACGGCGAAACCGTACGCATATCATTGACCGTTGAAAACGTGGGTAACGAGCAGGCAGAAGATGTAGTGGTAACTATCGCCACCGATGATCCTTATGTTAGCATCACTGATGATACGGAAAACTATGGCACTATCCCTGCAGAGTCGACCATGACTATCGATAACGGTTATACTGTAATGATTAACGATAGCATTCCTGATAACCATACCGTTACCTTCCAGGTGATTGCAAGTGGTGAAGAAGAATGGAACAGCTCGTTCTCATTCAAGATTTTCGCACCGGTATTATCTATTGGCAACATCAGTATTAATGACGCTGACGGAAACGATAATGGCCGTCTTGATCCGGGAGAAACAGCAGATGTGTACATCCAGATTACCAACAGCGGACATTGCGCTGCACCAGATGTACTCTCGCAGATTTCATCAACCACACCAACATTGAGTATCAATTCAGGTGAAGAAACCATTGAAACAATAGAACCTGAAGAAACAGCAGAAGCTCATTTTAATGTTTCAGTAGATGCCGGCGCTCCGGTAGGTTCGTTTGTAAACATCAACAACCTTATTGAATGTACGCCTTACGAAGATGAAAGAGAATACAACCTCAAAGTGGGATTAATTGTGGAAGACTGGGAGTCTGGCGATTTCTCATCATTTAATTGGGAAACCGCGGGAAGCGAAGAGTGGTTTATTACTGAAGACCCAGTGTTTGAAGGCACTTATGCTTCTGCCTCCGGGGATATCGGTGATGGCCAGCAAACCGAAATGAGCATTACTTACGAAGTGATGTATGAAGATACCCTCTCCTTCTACCGCAAGGTATCATCAGAGGGCGGTTACGATTACCTGCGTTTCTACATTGATGGAGAGGAAGTAGGCGCCTGGGCCGGTGAACTCGACTGGCAGAAGATGTCCTACCTCGTATCAGCCGGTGAGCACACCTTTACCTGGGAATTTGATAAAGACGGAAGCGTTTCGGGTGGTGCCGATGCAGCCTGGGT
>JASMTJ010000203.1:0-1530 GCA_041694335.1 Bacteroidales bacterium | reverse complement strand
ATACCATCTAAAAGCTCCTGATCCAAAGTTAACACCACCTATCTCTTAATCATTTCCATGAGCGGCATCTATTTTTTTAATAAATTACTCTTATCATTCGACTTCACTTAATTTCTATTATTACCCTACTTTAGCCGAGAAAGCCTCGCTCATGTTAATGGGCGGGGAGGATGTCAATACTTAAATTATACCACAAGAGGTGGTGTAAATAAAGAAAATATAACTTTGTGAATCATTACTCTTTAACCTGGTTCAAAACCGCAGTTTTGAACCAGGTACAAATCTACTTCTCGCGCTGCTTTCCGGCCCTCATCAATGGCGTTAACCACCAGACTCTGGCCGCGGCGCATATCACCGGCAGCAAATACTCCGTTAAGGTTAGTTTTAAAGTCTCCATAGTCTGCTTTAACATTGGAGCGATTGTCCTGCTCCAGTCCTGAGGACTCAATCAGAGTTTCCTCCGGGCCTAAAAAACCCATTGCAATCAGAATTAAATCTGCAGACCAGACTTTTTCGGTGCCTGCTTTTTCGACTGGAGTAAAGCGTCCGTTTTCATCTTTTTCCCAGCTAATTTTAACAGTTTTGACTCCACTGACAGCTTTTTGACCGGAATCATTTTCGGCAGTCAGGATTTCTTTGGTCATAATTAGAAATTCTCTTGGGTCAGAACCAAAGAGCTCGATCGCCTCTTCCTGGCCGTAATCAACCTTCAGCGTTTTTGGCCACTCCGGCCAGGGATTATCTACCTGCCGCTCGGATGGTGATTTGGGCATGATCTCAAACTGATTGACAGTTTTAGCTCCCTGCCTGATCACAGTTGCCACACAGTCAGTCCCGGTATCACCACCACCGATTACAATTACATCTTTACCTTCTGCTGAAATATAGTCTTCATTTTGGTCACCCAGGATTCTCTTTGTATTGGCCTTTAGATAGTCAACTGCAAAGTGAACTCCCTCTGCCTCGCGACCTGGAACCCCAAGGTCACGGGGTTTGGTAGCCCCTCCGGTGAGGACCACCGCGTCGAACCCCCGTTGCAGCTCTTCTAAACTCAAATCGCTGCCAATTTCTGTGCCGGTTATAAACTCTACCCCTTCAGCCTCCATGATCTCCAGGCGGCGCTTGAGTACCTTTTCTTTATCGAGCTTCATATTGGGAATCCCGTAGACTAAAAGGCCACCGATTCTGTCCTGACGCTCATAAACAGTTACTTTGTGTCCCAGCTTATTTAGCTGATCAGCTGCTGCCAGTCCGGCCGGGCCAGAGCCAACCACTGCTGCTGATTTTCCTGTTCTTTTTTCTGGCGGCTCCGGCTGAATCCAGCCCTCAGCAAAAGCCTTTTCTATAATCTGATATTCATTGGCTTTGATGGTCACTGCCGGGTCATTTAATCCTACTGTACAGGAGCCCTCACAGGGAGCGGGGCAGACTCGTCCCGTAAATTCAGGAAAATTATTGGTCTTTAAAAGCCTTCTAACCGCTTCTTCCCATTTGTTTTTATAGATTAAATCATTCCACTCCGGAATCAGG
>JASMTJ010000202.1:0-1092 GCA_041694335.1 Bacteroidales bacterium | reverse complement strand
AACGAAAAAAGGAGATTACCTGTTTAGTCCCAGGCTTTTAAATTCGGAATTTGATCAATTTTTTTCTGCACGGAATTGGCATGAAAGTCGTTATCATTATTACATTACTCTCAACAGGGAGTTAATGGAGCAAAGCATTTTGCTTCCTCATGAAGATCAACGTGATTTTTTAGTGAGGAATGGAGAAGTTGATCCCATAAAAAGCTATAATCAAACAGATTTTGTTAAAGATAAAGTAGCTGTGGAAGTTCAATTCGGCAAGTATTCTTTCGTAGCTTATGATCTTTTTGTTAAACACATGCTGTTTTATTCGGGCGGCGTTATTAATCTTGGGGTAGAGATTTTACCAACCAAGAAGATGCAGTCTGAAATGTCTTCAGGAATTGCATATTTCGAAGGAGAGGTTTATAAGGTAATGCGCCAGGGACGAAATCATCCGGCTGTGCCATTGCTGATTTTAGGAGTTGAACCATAAAATATGTCTATACTAACTTTCAGCGACATTAAAAGAGCTCACGAACGAATTTCACCATTCATCACTCGCACACCAGTCGTTATCAGTGAGTCCCTTAATAAAATGTTTGGTGCTCAGCTTTATTTCAAATGCGAAAATCAACAAAGGGCTGGCGCATTCAAATTCAGGGGGGCCACCAATGCCGTGCAAAACCTGAACGATGAAGAGGCGATAAAAGGTGTTGTCACCCACTCATCCGGCAATCATGCTGCAGCCTTGTCACTTGCTGCAAGGAACAGAAACATTCCGGCTTACATTGTGATGCCACGAAACGCACCCCAAACGAAGATTGATAATGTAAGAAGCTTTGATGGTAAGATTACCTTTTGCGAACCGACACTTGAGGCCAGGGAAGAAGGATTAAAGGCGATTGTTAACGAAACGGGAGCTACATTCATCCATCCTTATGACTGTTTCGATGTCATTTGTGGTCAGGGTACCGCAGCTCTGGAAATGATAGAAGACTACGGCCCTTTCGATATCGTAATGACGCCTGTAGGAGGAGGGGGACTTTTGAGCGGAACAGCAATAGCTGCCAGGCACCTGATTCCTGATGTTAAAGTGATTGCCGGAGAACC
>JASMTJ010000201.1:0-5861 GCA_041694335.1 Bacteroidales bacterium | reverse complement strand
CTGTTTTTTCCAGCACCTCAAGAGGATTTAGTAATTCATCAGGTAAATGCTTGACCAGGCTTTTTTGGAATTTTCCACTCATAATACGGTCCAGATTCTTCATAAAAATATCAGCGCAGGCCGTAGCCAGCAGGTTGATAGTCTTAGCCCTGAGGTAGGCAATCTGTTCGTTGGTGTCGGTCACTTCCTGAAAAACTTCTTCAATGCGCTGCTGCTTTCCTTCATCATGAAAGGCTTTAAGCATCTCAATCGCCTTGCCTGACTCGATGATATTCAGCTTGTGCGCATCTTCCAGATCCATAATCAGATAGGAAATATCGTCGGCGGCCTCCATCAGGTAAACCAGCGGATGCCTTGGACAGGAGCCATCAGCGTTAGCAGAAATTCCCACATGGTCAAAAATCTTCCGGAAAGCCTCTTCCTCCGAGGCGAAGTAGCCATACTTCTTTTCCGGATATTTAGAATCATACGGATACTTGATTAAACTGGCCAGCGTGGCGTAGGTCAGCGAAAAACCTCCTTCGCGGCGGCCCTCATAGCGATGCGTAAACAGTCGCAACGCATTGGCATTGCCTTCAAACTCTGTCAGGTCGGCCCACTGCTGATCAGTGAGGCTGTATTTTTCTTTTAGTTGCTTGCCCTCCCCTTCTTCAAAAAAGTAAGACAGCGCCTTCTCGCCCGAATGTCCAAAAGGCGGATTTCCCATATCATGGGCCAGGCAGGTAGTAGCCACGATAGTACCGATCTCCGAAAGACGGTTGCTGCTTTCCTTTTCGCTTTCGCTGATTCTGCTGGCCACCATCTCCCCCAACGAGCGCCCCACGCTGGCCACCTCGAGGCTATGCGTGAGCCGGTTGTGCACAAACACACTTCCCGGCAAGGGAAAGACCTGTGTCTTGTTCTGCATCCGCCGGAAAGGCGAAGAAAAAATCAGCCGGTCATAGTCACGCTGAAACTCTGAACGAAAAGACGTTGCCTTGTTTTCCCGGTCCTCCTGACCATATCGTACTGTCGATAGAAGCTGTTCCCAATTCATAAGCAAGGTTTTGGCAAAGGTAGAAAAAATGAGCTTGAGCGTTTGTAAGTTAGTATGTTCCTATGTTACCACGTTTAATGACTATGGTAGGTCAAGGATACGTGTTTAAGAGCTCAGGCGTTTAGGTGTTTATGTAAAGTTGGCAAGAAAACTGTTTCGGGTTTTGAGTTTCGAGTTTCGGGTTTCGCGATAAGACAATTTAATGACTTCCTAATGACTGAATGGCTGTATGATATATTAAGAACCGAACTGAGGATGTTCCATGCAATCATTTATTCACAATCGCATTATATCTTCCAAATTAACTATTTGACTAATTAACTATTCAACACTTAACCATCCACTCTCTTACTCTTCTTTGGATTTTGTGTATTGATATTTGGAATTTTCTTTTAGAGGGTTTCCGCACTGCTTACAATACTGCGCATCTTCGTCGTTGTCGATATTGCCGCAGGAGGTGCAGGCAATCCGGGTGCTGCTGTGCTGGCGGGTCAGTTCCACGGTAATGATGCCGGTAGGTACGGCGATGATGGCATAACCCAGGATCATCACCAGCGAAGCCAGTGCTTGTCCGCCGATAGTCTGCGGTGCAATGTCGCCATAACCCACAGTGGTCAGGGTTACAATAGCCCAATAGATGCTTCGTGGGATACTGTCGAAGCCGTTTTCCGGACCTTCAATCAGGTACATCATTGAACCAAGAATCACCACCAGGGTGAGCACCACCTCCAGAAAAATAAATATCTTAAAGCGGCTGGCCTTAAGCGACTGCGTCAGCAACTTCGATGCACCAAGGAACTGTACCAATTTCAGAATTCTAAAAACACGCAATAGACGCAGGATGCGAATTACTATTAGATATTTACCCCCCACAAAGAAAAAACTCAAGTAAGTTGGCAGTATTGAGATGAAATCAATAAGACCATAAAAGCTCAGCAGGTATTTTCGCTTTTTAGGACTGCTGTATATCCTAAGAATATATTCCAAGGTAAATAGGATGGTAAAAAACCATTCAACTCTGAGAAGCCAATATTGCCATTCGCGGTGAAGCGCAGGCACACTGTCGAGCATCACCGTCAGCACACTTAACAGAATGAATATCAGCAGCAGGATGTCGAACAGCTTTCCTGCTTTGGTGTTACTACCAAAGATGATAATGTAGATTCTTTGCCGGGTCTTTCTATCCATCACTTCCGTTTGCTCAAAGATATTTATTTTGTGATACATCTATTCAATCCACTGAAAGGCTCCGATTTTATAAACAATCTTACCATAAGATTTAAATGGAACAATGAATTAATCTTTAAGTCTATGTTAAAGAATTCGTGATTGCATTTTTACAAAATCATTAAAATAACAGTTCTTTACCTCCATTTTCTAATCGCTACCAAAGCAAGAATATTAAATATCTCGAGGCGCCCCATAAGCATATTGAAGGTCAGCATGATTTTTCCCATCCATGGGATTCCGGCAAAATTTCCGAGAGAACTGACGTTTCCAAATCCTGGTCCCACGTTGCCAATGGTAGCTATCGAGGCCGAAAACGCTGTTTCACTATCCACATTCATAAATGTGAGAATAAGAGTAGTAAAAGAAAACACAAAAATGTAAAGGATAATAAAAACCATGGTTTGCTGTTCCATCTTTTCAGAAATGGATTGATTCTCCATCCTTGTTACAAACACTCCCTGTGGATGCTGAAGCAGCTTGATTTGTTTGCCCACCGACTTAAAAAACATAAACACCCTGTCGAACTTCAGCCCTCCGGAGGTGGAGCCTACCATGGCACATTGGATAGTAAAGTACATTAAAATCAATCGAGTACCCATGGGCCAGGCTGCCGTATCTTCAGTAGCAAACCCTGTGGTTGTACCCAGAGAAACCACCTGAAATGCACTTACCCTGAGAGCCTCCAACCAATTATCATAAAACCCTGACATGTATAACTTGATGGCTGTAATTAGAACACCTAAAGTTATTACCAATAAAAACGTTTTTGCCAGAGATGAGGTAAAAATATTCTTTTCCTTGCCGGTTACCGATCCGTACACCAACCCAAAGTGAATACCACTGACAAGCATAAAAAATATGATGGTAATTTCTATCCACGTATTGCTAAATGCAGCAATACTGGCATTTTTAGTGGAAAAGCCACCGGTGGCAATTGTGGCAAAAGCGTGGTTCAGGGCATCGAACAAACTCATGCCTAGCAAGGTTAGAATAGCCGTTTCGGCGAGGGTTAAGAGCAGATATACCATAGCCAGTACTTGCACAATTTTGCGTGCCCTTAACCTGAAATTTAACCTCGAGATGTCAGAAATCTCGGCATTATAAATAACCAGTCTGGTTTTATTAGATTGCGGCAAAATCAGTAAAACAAACAAAATAATACCAATACCACCAATCCAGTGAGTAAACGAACGCCAAAGCAGCAGACCTTTCGGTAGCGCTTCAATATCATTTAAGATAGTAGACCCGGTGGTAGTGTATCCTGATACACTTTCAAACCATGCATTGACTAAAGTAAACTCACCTCCCCACATTACGTAGGGAAGCATACCGGCAAAACAAGTAAGTAACCATCCAAAAACTACTATGGCCAGGCCTTCACCAAAATTTAAGATGTCTGTTCTTTCAGAAAAAATGAGTGGGAAAGCACCAAGCACCAAGCAAACTATCGCCGTATACAGCAAAGGGATAAAAGAGGATTCCTGATTGTAATAAGAAAGGCCTGCCGAAATAAGGAGAAATACGGCATTAAATAAAAGGATATACCCCAGATGTTTGATGATAACTTCTTTATTCATTTGTTACCGTTTTAATCCTGCATCTTTCGAATCAATTCATTCACAGCATTTTTTAAATCCTTAAAATCGCCATGCATTTTATCCTTCATCTTCAAATACGGATCATCTTTAGTCGTATCTTTAATTGCTGCTGTGATAGAATGAATGGGAGCAACAAATTTCTTATTGATATAAAAATTCAGCATCAGGGAAAAAATAATGGCAGCAATCACCGAAACAACTCCCGGCATAATGGCCCGGCGCGATTTCTCTTTGATTCCTGAGGCCTCCTCATAAAGCCGCTCCTGGTTCAACAACATAAGTTTTTCTACCTCACGCTTTGCCTGAATAAAAAGTTTATGAATATTATTTTTATACCAGGCGATATTTTGGCTTTCACCTGTTGTTTCAAGCTTTGTCCAGGCATCTTTATATTTTTGGTACTTGCTATCGATCTGCCTGATATATTCCTCCTCATTTTCTTCTGTCTGATTATTTCGTGCAATTTCAAAAGCTTCCTGGTATGTTCTGTCAGCTTTCGCCAGAATTGAACTGCCTTCTTCCTGTTCACCCAGTAGCAGCAATAACACTCCACTGTCCTCACGCTCTAATGCCTCAATCATGGTCTTTGTAGCACGTATAGATTTATAGTTGTTTTCAATAAATCCATGAACTGAATTGCTCAGCCATTGCAATTGAAGAATGGAAATCCCTCCGGCAACAGCAAGCATTAATATCAGCAAAAAAAAGCTGCTAAATATTTTTGCTCTTAACGAGGATATAAACATGATTCTTTTTTTGCAAATGTATTAAAGTATCTGTTTTGTTATTCTGTAAACGCGTATTATTTGATTGTCATTTCTACCTGGAATTACCATTCATCACTTCCGTTTGCTCAAAGATATTTATTTTAGCGGAATTCAATTCAACCCTTCCCGGGTTGTGATTGTTCGTTTTCCATTATCCATTGGGTTTTACCCATGGCTGTTCACATTCAAGCGCTTTGCGGTTTCAGGAAAGTGTACCAGCAAAAAGTTGGAGTTAACAAGAAAAAATCCCGAATGGCCCGCCCGAATCCCGGGTTTTCGGTATTCAGTCGGGCAGGGACTAAACATGAATAACCCTGTATGAAATGCAGGGCAAATAAATAACTGAAAGGCATAGAACCCTGAAGGGGTTCAACTAAATTAATAAGATAAACACCTTTACAGCAATTTGATTATAAAAATCCAAACATCGATATGAAGAAATACAACTTCGACGAAATTATTGACAGAGAGGGAACACACAGCGTAAAATACGCACTAAGGGAAAAGCTATTCGGAAACAAGGACGTTCTGCCATTATGGGTGGCCGACATGGACTTCCGCACACCGGATTTTGTGATGGACGCCATCCGCGAACGCGCCAATCACGAGGTGCTGGGCTACACCATTCGTCCTGATTCTTTCTATGAAGCCATTATCAACTGGAACCGCCGCAAGCACGGCTGGGAAATCAAAAAGGAATGGATCAACTTTTGTCCGGGAGTGGTGCCTGCCGTCAACATGGCGATTATGGCCTTCTCGAAGCCCGGAGATAAAATCATTGTGCAGCCGCCCGTTTATCATCCGTTTTTCCACGCCATAAGAAATAATGACCGCGAAGTACTGGAAAATCCGCTGAAGCTTAACAACGGACGTTTTGAGATGGACTTCGACGACCTCGAAAGCAAAATCGACGACCGCACGTCGATGATTCTGCTGAGCAGCCCCCACAATCCGGGAGGCACCGTCTGGCACGCCGAAGAGCTGCGCCGCCTCGGAGACATCTGCCGCAAGCACGGCATCATCATCATTTCAGACGAAATCCACGCCGACCTGGTGCTCTACGACAACAAACATACGCCGCTGGCCAGCATCTCACCTGAGATTGCCGACATTACCGTAACAGCCATGGCTCCCAGCAAGACCTTCAACCTGGCCGCACTGGCCACTTCCTATGTCGTGGCTACCAATCCGGAGCTGCTGAAAAAATTCAACAAGGTGCTGGAGCAGGTG
>JASMTJ010000200.1:0-3962 GCA_041694335.1 Bacteroidales bacterium | reverse complement strand
AGGCGGCAGGAACAACCGCACTTTGCGGATAGTTGTGCTTACCCTCAAGCCAAAGATTGTCGTTAGTAGGAGAAACAGGTCTCTTCGAAATAAACGGAACAATCACCACAGGGAATTCAAGTCCTTTTGATTTGTGGACAGTATAAATCTTAATGGCATCAATGCCTTCGGGAGCCACTATCGATTTTTTAGTTTTGTTCATCTCCCACCAGTCTGTGAAATCCTGAATACCTGTTTCCCCTTCCTGCGATTGTCTGTGTACCTCATCCAGAAAAAAAGTAACAAAAGGATCATGCTTGCTGTTGAGATCAAAGACTCTGATGAGCTTTTCGGCCAGATCATACAGTGAATAGTTTTCCCAGTTTCCTGAATCGGGATAAAGAACCTTTTTCAGGAATTCGGCACCCCTCCCGGTGTTGTTTGTTGCATCCTCCTTACTCAGAAAATCATGAAAATGCTGCTGTTCTCCCCGGTAATAAAAGAGAAACGAACGTGCTTCCAGCCACGCAACTTCGTCGGATGGATTTACAATGAGCCTGAATAGTGCCATCAGGAAGTGCAATTTCGGAGAACTTGCCAGAAGCAATGAATCGGAGGAGATAACCGGATAATTGTTTTCGGAAAGAAAGGAGGCCACCTTCATCCCCTTGTTTTTTGTCCGCACCAAAATGGCAATGTCTCTCATCTGGTATCCGTCATCCAGGCTCGCTTCCACATATTTTTTCACCAATGCAAGGTGGTTGTTCTCCAGCTCTTCTCCATTGCCTCCGGCAAAAGTGGCACTTACCAACCCATCATCATCCTTAAACGGGGTTTGCCGGTGATTATCAAAAATGCGCTGCACCCTGGCATTTGCGGAAGCTTTGATAAAATCAAACAGGTTGTTGTTAAACTCAACAATCGTTCGGGAGGTGCGGTAGTTGGCATTCAAGTCCTTCCGGGTATATTCACCATTAATCAGGTTCTGACTGCCAACGCTGTCGGGGAGCTTATCCTTCTGAAACAATTCAGGGAGTATGGCAAACTGCTCCACCTCACCACCGCGCCAGCGGTAGATCGACTGCTTGGCATCACCCACCAGCATGCTGGGTTGATTTCCGGCGAGACCGTTGGTAACCAAAGGCAAGAGGTTGTGCCATTGAAGCACGGATGTGTCCTGAAACTCATCCACAAAACAATGCTGATACTTTTCACCAATGCGCTCATAAATAAAAGGAACCGAAGCGTTCGCCTGAATCTGCCTGCTGATGCGCCGGTTGAATTCTGAGATGTGGATCACATCCTTCTCATCCTTGAGCTTCGACAAGTGCTGCTCAATTTCTTTTAAAACCGCCAGGCCGTGGATGTTTCTCAGCAACAACCTGAAGAAAAAATACTGTTCAGCGTTTTTCTTCACGTAAGATTCTATATCATTTTGGATAGATATAAGTGTTGCAGCAATCGACTCGATATGGTTTTTGTCTTCAGCAGGAGCCTTGCCCGCACAATATTTTCCTTCATGGATAAACTTGCTGGCATGACTTTTCAATCGCAGCGCATCCTCACCATCGCTTCCGCGATACTTTTTATCCTTAATCTTTTTAAAATAACTGTAGATACCATTTTTTCCCTGGTAAAACGACTTGGGAGAAGTATTGCCAATTTCCTCAAAAGCCTCATCTGCTTTCTTTTCCAGGAATTTTTCAAACTGCGCCGTAAATGACCTGATGTCTTTTTCAGCCTTCATATAGTCCTGAAGCGAATACTTTTTTAGATCAGGAATAAAGTCTATGGTTTCGTCTTGCTGCAGCACTTTGGCAAAATCATACAGCGTCCTTTCGATATGCCATGATTGGCTCTCGTCGGTACGCGACTTAACAAAATCAACCAGGAAATGCGTAAGCTGTTCTTTGGGCTTGAGACTGTCCAGAATAATATCCACCGACTTCTGGATGAGCTCTTCCTGGTCCAAAAGCACCTCGAAGCTCTGCGATAGCTTCAGGTCGTATGAAAATGAACGGATAATCCGGTGCATCAAGCTGTCGATGGTGGACACTGCGAAATTAGAATAATCGTGCAGAATATTTTTTAACACCCTTCCGGAATTGACTTTAAGCTGATCCTCAGTAAACCCTTTACTCATCAAAGGGTTTACAAAAACCTTGAACGGTTTCACACCCTCACGGCTCAACCCCTCGAGCACTTTAACTATCCTGGATTTCATCTCATCCGCAGCCTTATTGGTAAAAGTAATTGCCAAAATATTCTTGTACCGATCGGGATTGGGAATCACCAAATTGAGATACTCAATAACCAGCTGGGTGGTTTTACCCGAACCGGCGGAAGACTTATAAACCAAAAGATTTCCCATTGTGACTTTTTCAGGATGTGAATCATCAAAAATACAAAATCTTCGGTTCATACCCCGCATTGAAGCGCAGAATAGCAATCGTGCGCAAATTTCAGTACATTTGAAAAAATCAAGGATTATTAAAACGCTATCAAAAAAACACCTATGAAAATGATAAAATATACTGTTATTCTGCTGACAGCAATGCTTGGCTGCACCACTATCCTGATGGCTCAGATCGATACAGATCGTGCCGCTTACATTAAATCTGAAAAAGGATTTTATTACAATGAAATCCTTCCAACGCTCAAAAAGCAAGAATCTCAGCAGGAAAGGGAAGCCTTTAAAATGCTTCCCGGCGAGGGCACTGAATATCCGGATAAAATCTCACAGTTTGAATACCAATGGCACAATCAACCCGAATCGCAGGGCAGCACAGGCACATGCTGGGCGTATGCCGCCACCTCTTTTCTCGAATCGGAAGTTTACAGGTTGCAAGAAAAGAAAGTCCACTTAAGTGAGATGTTTTTTGTTTACATGGATTATGTGGTGCGTGCCCGCCATTTCGTAAGAACCCGGGGAGAAACCTATTTCAACCATGGTTCAGAAGCCAATGCCGTTACCCGGATGATGGAAATGTATGGTGCGATGCCTTTTGAAGCCTATCTCGGCAAGGCTAAAACCCATGAGTTTCATGACCACGGACAAATGATGAAGGAAATGAAACAGTATCTTCAGTCGGTGAAAGATGCCAATGCCTGGAATGAAGAAACAGTAGTGGAAACCATCAAAGAAATCATGAACTTTCATATGGGCACACCGCCATCCTCTTTTGAGGTGAATGGCAAGAGCTACGGTCCAAAATCTTACGTTAAGGATTTTCTCAGGTTAGATGCCGGTGATTATTTCAGCTTTATGTCGACCAGCTCGAAAGAATTCTGGCAAAAAGGCGAACTGGTGGAACCTGATAACTGGTGGCATGCAGATAACTATTACAACCTTCCGGTTGAAGACTATTTCGAGCTTATCGGTCGCAGCATCGACAAAGGATTTACCATCTGCATTTGCGGTGATGTCTCCGAGCCCGGCCACCTGTCGCAACAAGAGGTGTCGGTGATCCCGGATTTTGATATTCCTTCTGAATACATCAACCAGGCATCCCGTGAGTTGCGGCTCAACAACAAGTCTACTACCGACGACCATTGCATCCACCTTATCGGGCACACCACTATCGACAATGAACGCTGGTTCCTGATAAAAGACTCGGGAGCAGGAGGCTTTGATGGACCCAACAAAGGTTATCGCTTCTTTCATGAAGATTATATACGTTTGAAAATGATGAACATCCTGTTGCACAAAGATGCTGCCCGGCCGGAGCTGGATAAGATTATAAAGAAGTAGTTAAATGATTGTTGGTGAGTATGTAAGTTTAGTAAGTTATTGCGTTTAACAATTTGAAAATGTTGTTTTTAAGTGCGTATGTATTCAGGTATTTAAGTTCAGTTGGCAAAAGGCAAAATTCAGTTGGCACCACTAGCTAAGAGCTTAGGGCATAGAGCTTAGGAGAAGAATAGTAAATAGTAGGTAGTTGATATGCAAATGGATTCCAACAACGACCGAGACCTTATTACCT
>JASMTJ010000199.1:0-7477 GCA_041694335.1 Bacteroidales bacterium | reverse complement strand
GCGCTCAAAGCTCCCTGACGTGGAAGAGGTCGGTTCGGCCGGCAGTTTTTTTAAAAATCCGGTAATCGATGAGAGTGATTTTGAGCAACTGAGAGAGCAGCATCCTGAGATGCCTTTTTTTAAGGTATTGGATGGGTATAAAATTCCGGCAGGATGGCTCATCGATCAATGTGGTTGGAAGGGGTTTAGAGAAAAAGACTATGGAGTGTATCCGCATCAGGCTCTTGTATTGGTGAATTACGGCAACGCCACAGGTGAGGAGATTTATGCGCTATCAGAAAAAATCAGGAAGGATGTTAATAGCAGGTTTGGAATTAACCTCCATCGCGAGGTAACCTTAATTGAAAGATAAGCTATGAAGAAATGGCAGATTTGGATAGCTTTGCGTTTTTCGGGAATTAAAATTCCGAAAGAGGAACTACAAAGCATTTCTGAATCTGGTAAGGATGCTTCAGAGCTGGTTAATGCGCTGTTACTTC
Source organism: Bacteroidales bacterium (assembly GCA_041694335.1). GTDB lineage: Bacteria > Bacteroidota > Bacteroidia > Bacteroidales > JAIPAH01 > JAIPAH01. The sequence continues at coordinate 6,998 of JASMTJ010000199.1, read as the reverse complement.
TGAAAGATTCCGGGCTGAAATCCGATCGTTCGATTTTAATTGCTTACTGGCAAAAAGGCGGAGACGTATTAAATGTTGTCACAGGTTTGATTTTTGCCAAAAACCAGAACTATCAGCTGGACCTGAAAGAAGCTATTCATATGGATAAAAATGGTAAGAGTATTTCTACTGTTCTGGCGAAAAGGATTACGATGGATTCAAAATAAAACTAATTGAAAAACAGCTTCATAAAACCTGTAAGTTCAGTAAGTATTTGTGTGCATTGCCCAGAAAACAACGATTCTTAATTTGTTTTCACTTGATTGTTTTACTACATTAGCAGCGTGCAGATGAAGGGTGAGGCGTGTGGTTATTTCTTTTCAAACTACTGATTGACAATGAACAGATTAAGAAATTTAGTTTTGCTGTTGGCACTTGCTGCCTGTCCTGCTTACCTTAGCGCTCAAAGTTCAACCTGTATTGAATCCGATCCGTTTTGCACGGGAGTAAATTACGTCTTTCCCGCCTCAGTGGATGCTCCCGATGCTGAAGATGGTCCTGACTACGGATGCCTCGGCTCTCAGCCAAACCCGGTATGGTATCACATGATGATCGATAATCCGGGAGACATCATCATAGACATGTACTCAACCCCTTCTAACGATATTGATTTCATTTGCTGGGGACCTTTTGCGGATCCTCACGATCCTTGTGTCGAAGACCTTACCGGTGATAAAATTGTGGACTGTTCTTATTCAACAGCTTCGGTTGAAGAGTGCGTACTGTCTGACGTAGAAACAGGAGAGTATTATATCCTGATGATTACCAATTATTCTAATGATCCCTGTAACATCACTTTCTCACAAACCGGAGGTGATGCCACAACTGACTGTTCGATCGTGCCGCCACAGGCCAGCTCCAACAGCCCTCTATGTGAGGGAGAGACGCTGGAGCTGTACGCCGCTGATATGGAGGATGCTACATATAGCTGGACTGGTCCTGATGGTTTTTCAAGTGACGAGCAAAACCCGGTAATTACCAATGCTACAATAGATAACAGTGGCACCTATGAAGTTTATATTGAAGTGGGTGGTATCCAAAGCGACCCTTCCACCACAGAAGTAATTGTGTCTCCTCAGCCTGAAGTAAATGCCGGGGAAGACCAGACTATTCCTTACGGTACTTTCACACAGCTTTCCGGGAGCCTTGACCAGGATCCGGCGGAGTACACCATTTCATGGCAACCGGCCGATCTATTGGGCGACCCCACTATCCTTGACCCACAGACCGAAAACCTGACATCCACTACTGACTTTTCATTGATGGCCACCCACAGCGAATACGGATGCAGCGATACCGACCAGATGACGGTCATTGTGGAAGGCGATCCCTTAAGTGTTTCTATCAATGCCGAGGAAGCCATTTGTTTTGGTGAAGAAACGACACTTGAAGCTGTGGTTGCAGGAGGTGCAGGGAACTATACCTACTATTGGACTTCCGACCCGGCAGGGTTTGAGTCTACGCTGCCCGCACCAACAGTGTCTCCGGCGGTAACCACCGTTTACACTGTGGAGGTCAGTGACGGATACAACAACACTTCTGCGCAAACCACCTTGGTGGTAAACCCATTGCCAGAGCCCGATGCCGGCCCGGATCAAAGTATTCCTTACGGAACCAGTACTCAACTTACGGGCACGGTGACAGGGAATCAAAGTGAGCATGTAGTCATCTGGACACCCGAAGAGTTCTTACAGAATCCGGATGTGTGGGAACCCAACACCACGCAGTTAGAAACATCACAGCAGTATGAACTGACCGTCGAAGAGTTGGCCACAGGATGTATTGCTTCTGACCAAACTACGGTGACGATCACTGGTGGGCCACTGCAAGCTACAATTAGTGCCAGTCAGGATTACACTTGCTTTGGCGAAAGTGTGCAGTTGCAGGCCATGGGCAGTGGCGGCTCCGGAGATTACAGCTATGTCTGGAGTTCCGACCCGGCAGGGTTTAGTTCCGGCATCCCCAATCCAATGGTTTCGCCACAGGAAAACACAACTTACTTTTTATTGGTGGATGATGGGTTTAATACAGCTGAGGATGAGTTTTTTATATCCGTAAAGGAAAATCCCGAAATAAGCGTTATGCCTGATACATCGGTAGTATATGGCACTGTGCTTACGCTCCATGCTGAGGCATCGGGAGGAAATGCTCCATATGAGTTTGCCTGGAGCCCGGAAGCGTTACTGGAGCAAAATAACATCCAAAACCCTGCAACTACTGAGCTGTTTAGCAATGTTACTTTTGGTGTGCAGGTCACTGACAATCTGGGATGTGTGAGTGATGAAAAAGAAATTCATGTAACCATTGAAACCAATACCTTATCCACTTTTTATTCCCCTGTAAATCCGGAACTATGCCATGGCGAAAGTACCACGCTTACCGGAGGTTATTCAGGGAGTATTGGGGAGGCAGAAACCTATTGGATCGACGCCTCAGGTGAGGTTATCACATTCGAAAGCACATGTGAGGTCCGGCCTGACAGCACCTCCGATTTTTATTTTGTGGCCCATGACGATTATTTTTCTGATTCAGTAATGTGCCGTGTGGTGGTTCGCCAGAATCCTGAAATAGAGATTGTTCCTGAAGGCTATTCGGTGCAAGAAGGCAATGTGGTGAATATCTGTGTGCACGATACCGTGGACTTATGTGTAGAACAAAACCAATGCACACTCCACTGGTCGAACGGGAGTACTGCGGATTTGGTTACGATTAGCTCATCGGGAATATCAGCCGATATGCAGTTTTATACTATCGTGGCAGAAAATGAATATGGGTGCCGTTCGTCAGACAGCCTCTACGCTTATTTTTCCTATAACTCATGTGTGGGATTGGAAGAGCAAGAGTTATCTCCGTTGGTGGTTTATCCAAATCCTGCCAAAGCAGTGCTTTATGTGGAGCATCCTGAAAATGTAAAGTTGACAAATCTCAGTTTATATAATAGTAAAGGCGGGTTAATGATTTCGAAAAGAATCACATCCGATAAGCCTATGCTAAATGTGGAAGGACTGAGCAATGGAGCGTATATGCTTAAAGCAGAATCTGCTAAAGAAAGTTTTACAACAACAGTCTTGATAGAGAAATAAAAGCCGGAGTTGTCAAAATCTGAATAGAAAGCGAATTATTTGAACCAAACAACTTTCTGACGCTTATTCTTGTCTGAAAGCTGAGGATAAACAGGATATTATTTTATTGAAACGGGCTTGGCCTGAGAAACTACATACAGATGAAAACTACTGCAAAATTACTTATCACTCTTATTTTATCTGCAATAACCGGAATGAATGCCTTTGCGGGTGCGAGTGATTTAAATGATGAGTTTATTACACATACAGCGTTGCGCAACGGCAAAAACCATTTCACTATCGATATGTCAACTTTTGAAAATCGTTTTGAAAAGGTTTACTTTATCATGCAATTATATCATTACAATGAGGTGGTAGTTACCAGTTCAGACCCCGAAAGCAAATCCTTTAAGATTACTGCTGAGGCATCTTTTCCTGTATCCCATATTCAAACGATGGTTCGTGGTATCAGAAAAGACACAAACCGCAAAGCGGACGAACTGACAGCAGAGCAGGAAGCGCAATGGTTAGAAGAAAATGACAAGTTTAAGCGAAAGTAACACTTTCACAAAGGGGAGATTTTAGTGAGACGATTTTTATTACTGGCAATCTGGGTTGCTGTTACCAGCGCGGCATTATCGCAAAGCAGTACGTGTTTTGAATCCGATCCGTTTTGTACGGGTACCAACTATGAATTTCCGGCCTCTGTTAATGCGGGTGACGCTGAACCCGGCCCTGATTATGGTTGCCTTAGCACACAACCAAATCCGGTGTGGTATCATATGCGTATACAAGTTCCGGGAGATATCATCATCGATATGTATTCCGAACCACTGAATGATATTGACTTCATCTGTTGGGGACCTTTCGAGGATCCCCACGAGCCATGCCTGGATCAACTGACCGGGGATAAAATTGTGGATTGCAGTTATTCTGGAAGTGCCGAGGAAACCTGTAACATCACCGATTCGCAAACAGGAGAATACTACATCCTGATGATTACGAATTTCTCCAACCAACCGTGTAACATCAACTTTTCGCAAAGCGGAGGCGATGGTGCTACCGACTGCGGTATCCTTCCGGGGCAAATTACAACCAATTCACCGGTTTGTGAAGGTGACACGCTTTTCATCTCTGCCAATACCGTGAGTGGTGCAGAATATTTCTGGGAAGGTCCTAATGGTTTTGAATCGAATGATCAACACCTTGTTTTCCCGGATGCCTCCGAAGAACAGGAAGGCGAATATGAGCTCGTTGTGCAAGTAGACGATGAGGTGAGTGAGCCCGTTTATGCTGATGTGATTATTAATCCGGTTCCCGTGATGAGTGCCGGAGAAGATAAAAGCATTCCTTTCGGGACATTCGTGGAACTTGACGGATCCGTAGAGGGCAGCCCATCGGAATATAGCTTCCTCTGGACGCCCGAAGAGATGCTCCAGGAGGCCACCCTTCTTTCTCCCACAACAGTCAACCTCGAAGAATCAGTTGAATATACTTTCAGGGCTACAACACAAGCCACCGGCTGCTTCAGTGAAGATGAGGCAGTGGTCACTGTTACCGGAGGAGCATTGGGGGTGAGCGTGACGTCTGCTTCCGGAGAGATTTGCCTTGGCGACCAGATACAATTGAAAGCGCAAACCAGCGGGGGCTCCGGAGATTACACTTACACCTGGACTTCAGATCCGGAAGGCTTTTTATCAGATATTTACAATCCTACTGTAGAACCACAGCAAACCACCACCTACTTTGTGGAGGTTTCGGACGGATTCAATACGGTGAACGGGCAATTGACGATGACGGTGAATGAACTGCCTGAAACTTCGGCTGGACAAGATAAAACGATACCGTTCGGAACCAGCACCACGCTTGAATCTACAACCAGCGGGGGCGATGGAAATTATGCTTATGAGTGGAGTGATGCTACCTTTTTAGTCGACGAAAACGTGGCTAATCCGCAAACCACCAATCTTTATGATCCCACCACCTTTAGTCTTGTAGTTACCGATGGCAATGGCTGCGAAAGCAATACTGATCAGGTTTTGGTTTCACTGTCAGGTGGACCGCTTACGGCCGTACCCTCCGCCGAAAACAACAGCATTTGCTTTGGCGATGAAACCACATTGTATGCGGCAGCCAGTGGTGGTTCAGAACAATACAGCTATAGCTGGAGCAGGGATGGAGAAACCATCTCATCAGAACCTGAGCTCAGCGTTACGCCGGAAACCACCACCGTTTACGAACTTACCGTTGATGACGGGTTTAATCTGAGCACCAAACCACTAACGGTAACCGTGAATCCGTTACCCGATATCAACTTGGTTCCGGATGGTTACTCCGCAGAAAATGATACCATGATGGCCTGTGTTTACGACACACTTCAGCTCGATGCCTCTTCCGGTATTCAGGCTGAATACCTTTGGGACAATGGATCGGTGGAAGCCGTTAAAACAGCAAAAACTTCCGGCATTTCCTTCGACCTGCAAACGCACGAGGTGGAGGTCACCAACACACAAACCGGATGTGTCAAGGATAACCGGCTTACTATCGTTTTTACCTTCGCACAATGTACTTCGATAGAAGAACTGGCCAGTAAAGGCATATCCATTTATCCGGTGCCTGCCAGCCAATATTTGGTGGTGCAGCTTGAGGATTATCCTGGAAAAACAACCATTTCTTTGTCCTCCGTTTTCGGACAATTGGTCGTTCAGAAGGAACTGAACCAGAGTAACAATGAAATAAGTGAGCAGCGTTTTGATGTGCAGGATCTGCCGCCGGGACTTTATATCGTCACCATCGAAAACAGCCGAATAAATACCAGTGCCAAAATCATTATTGAATAAAAAGAATGAGCATAAGCAGAGTTATCAGTTGCGGATTTGCAGGAGTTGTTTTAATGTTTTTAAGCCAGGTTGCATTGGCACAAAACAGGTGTACCTTCATACCACCAGCAGAAGCTGAAAACATTATCCTGCCCACCACTAAAGGCATTTACAGTAATTACCTTAGCGGGAATACGCTTTATTCGCTAGAGAATACAATGTTGCCGTCGAAGGGTTCTGCAGCCCTTTCTGATTCACTCGGTAATTTGCTGCTGGTGAGTAATGGCAACACCATCTACAATGAAAATATTGTGGCCATTGGCAATGGCAGCAACCTTCACGGAAATGTGGGCTCTGCACAACCCGGGGTCTTTGTGCCTCAGCCCGGAAATCCTGATAAAGTATATTTTTTTACTACCGATGTGGTGAACCGGCTCCCGATTCCTAAGCTGGAGGATAAGGGATTTAATTATCATATCATCGACCTATCGGGAGGTCAAAAACGTGTGACTACCAAAAACGTGAATCTGTTAGAGCACTGCACAGAGAAAGTAAGTGCGGTTCAACATCAGAACGGAACGGATGTGTGGATTGCCGCCCATGATTGGGGAAATAATGATTTTTACATCTATAAGCTAACCGCCGATAGCCTGGAAAATGAAAACCCTGCCCCACAAAGCATAGGACAAGTGCATGACTACACTGAGGCGGAGCAGGACGATCCGAATATTTTTGAATCGCAGAACTCTACCGGGGTGATGAAATTCTCGCCCTCAGGAGATAAGCTGGCGCTTGCCCTTACGGGAGACGGAACGGTGGAAATCTTTGACTTTGATAATTCCACCGGACAATTGTCGAATCCAGTGTTGCTGGAGCATGACACACTTCAGGGAGCTTTCGGACTGGAGTTTTCTCCGGAAGAAAAATACCTTTATGTTACGGCTACCGGCGTGCAATCGAGTACCAGCGATAATTTGTTGTTCCAGATGGATATCACCGCGGGCGATGCAGCAACTATTCTATCCTCACTAACACTTCTCAACGAAAGTCCGCTCGAAGGCGATGTTAACAGCCTCCA
>JASMTJ010000198.1:0-8537 GCA_041694335.1 Bacteroidales bacterium | reverse complement strand
CAGCTTACTACAGTTCGTTGCAGTTTAAGGAAATGGGAATAGATGATATTCATACTTTTAATATTCAGGATGCGGAAAGCGTTTCGGACTCTCGCCTTGACTCGTTAAGAAGAGCCACGCTTATCTACATCACCGGAGGCGATCAGCGTCAGTTTATGGAGATAGTCAGAAACACAAAAGTGCATCAGGCCATCAGGGAGGCTTTTATGGATGGAGCTACAGTGGCCGGAACAAGTGCGGGTGCTGCTATGATGAGCCGGAAAATGATTACCGGAGACGAGCTCAAGCATCCTGAATATACTGGTGATTTCAGAACCATTGAAGCGGATAACATGATCATAAAACCCGGACTGGGTCTTCTGGAAAAGGTGATTATCGATCAGCATTTCATCCAGCGGATGCGCATGAACAGGCTGCTTACTGTGGTGCTCGAAAATCCAGGCTTTACCGGAATAGGAATTGATGAGTCTACCGCCATTCTTGTGGAAAAAAATATGGCCCGAGTTATCGGCGAAAGCCAGGTAATTGTTGTGAGAAATAATAATGAGGAAGTCCATCGTGAAAATGGCCTGCTAAAGGGACAAGGACTTAGTCTGAGTATATTTACAGAAGGCGATAGTTTTTCTTTAAACTGATTGGTTTATAAGCGTTAAACCAAAGCGTGCAATACATCAGGATCAACCTTTTGTCTGCACGCTTTTTTTCTTTGAATAAACTTTTACACTTTCCTGACTTTCAATTGTGTATTGGTATATCCGAAAACTTTGACTTTCGCTCCTTTATCTACGTAGCCTGATTCAGCATAAGCGTCATAGATTTCGTCATCAATTTCTACTTTTCCGGATGGCCTGAGTACGGTTTGTGCAATCCCTTCTTTTCCCAACACACTTGAGTAGCTGTCGTCGGTGGAGGTATAGCCTTCATCCCTGGCCTGCACCGTGTCGAGCGCCAGGTGCCCGAAAGCTGTGGAGGTAAACATCCGTTTTCCGAGATAGATGGAACCGACCAGCGCCAGCAAAGAGGCAGTAACCACCGTAAAAAAGGCTCTTGTGATGTTATCAAGCTGTCCCAGCGTGAAGCGGAACCCTAAATTGTCGACCATGCTAAGGGTAAGTCCGGTGATGACAAGCAGCACACCAGCGCCACCGGCGATGCCAAATCCCGGCAAGGCGAAAATTTCCACGGCCACCAGAATAACGCCCACCACAAAAATCAGAATCTCCCAGTTCGCTGCCAGTCCTTCAAGGTAGAGCGGGGCGAAATACAGCAGCGCTCCCACAATGGCCGCTGCAGAGGGAAAACCTAATCCGGGACTTTGAAGTTCGAAATAAATGCCACCTACGATAAGCATAATCAGTATCCCGCTGATGACGGGACTTATCAGCCACGAAATAGCTTTGTCTACTCCCGAGAGTTGCTGTTCAATAATGGTGTAATCGGAAATACCTTGTTTTTCGATGATTTCTTTTATCGATTCCCGCTCACCTTCAGAAAAACCGTGCTTGATGGCCTCTTTGGAAGTAAAGGTAAGTACCTTTCCTTCTTCAGTAATCCCCTCGATTACGACCCGCTCATCCACCATGGCTTCGGCGATTTTCGGGTCACGACCCGCTGTTTCGGCGGTTGATCTCATCATCGAGCGCATGTAAGATTGGTATTTGTCAGGCATTTTTTCTCCCTGCTGGTTAACCACGGTGGCGGCTCCTATATTGGCGCCCGGACGCATGTATATACTGTCAGTCGCAATGGAAATTAAGGCTCCGGCCGAAGCTGCGTTGTTATTGATAAAGGTGTATACCGGGATTTTCGATTGCAACAGGGCTGTTCGCATCGAATCGGCAGATTCCACCATTCCGCCATAGGTATTCATATCAATGATGATTAAATCAGCCTGTTTCTGGTTAGCCTGTTCTAGGGCCATCTTCGTTTTGCGCCAGGCTGGCGGGGCAATCTGCTCCCGGATTTCAAAAACATAAATCACCGTTTCTTTCTCTTCGGCAGTGGATGTTGTGTCAGCCTGTGAGAAAGAAAAAAGAGATCCTGCCATTAGCAGGATTAAGAAAAGGCCGGGTAGTATTTGCTTTGTCATCGAATAAAGATTAGTGCGGTTAATTAACTTGCCATGTGTTTTTGAACCTTTTTCATCAATTCATTGTGCATGGCCGCATTGGTGGCTACAATTTCTTTTCCGTCGGCATAATTGCTGCCGCCCTTAAAGTCGGTAACCTTGCCCCCGGCTTGTTGCACAATAAAAGCACCAGCAGCAATATCCCACGAATTGAGGCCATACTCATAAAACGCCTCATATCTACCGGCCGCCACATAGGCAAGATCCACCGCTGCCGAACCCAGACGGCGTATCCCGTGGGATGTTTCCAGGAGATCTTGCAGGAGATTCATGTAATTTTTCAGCTTCTGATCCTTGCTGTAAGGAAAACCTGTTGCTATGAGCGAATCGGCAAGGTTGTCGCTGTCAGAAACCTCCAGCTCCTTATCGTTGAGGTAGGCTTTGCTGCCTTCCCATGCATAAAAGCACTCGTCAAGGTTGGGCTCATAAATAACTCCGGCAATCGTCTTTCCTTTTCGCTGCAGCGCGATAGAAACACTAAAGAGCGGCACGCCGTGAATAAAATTGGTGGTGCCGTCTAGCGGATCGATAATCCACATGTAGTCTTTCTTTTCCTGAGCGGTTTTTTCTTCCGTAAGAAAGCCGGCTTCCGGAAACAAGCTGCGCAGTTTTTCAACAATCGTTTCTTCCGCCGCCTTATCCACGTAAGTGACGAAATTGCTCTTGCCTTTTTCCACCACATCCTGGTCTTTAATTTTGGCGATTTCCTGCTTAATTGAATGCCCAATCGTTCTGGCTAATTCTGTAACCTCTTTTGTAAGTAATTTAAGTTCAAAATCTTTCATCGCTTGCTTTTATGATAGTGTAAAAATTCTTTTGACCATGATTTTAAATGCCGGAGCTTTTTAGCTGAAAACAAAGTCTGTTCACCACAAAGGCAATCCTGACAACAGTAAGAGACAGCTATTTTAAGTATTTGATATTTCTGTAAACGTTTTTATGTAAAACAATGTTGTAGCATTGTTTCGAATTGAAATTAAAAATACAATATTTCTGAATAGAAACAGAAAAATGGAACGGAATAACTTTTTAATATAAAAGTAAAGTCTTTATGATTAGAAAGTTGTAGAATGCAACTTGATTATTTATTACCTTTGTAAAAATACTACGACTATGGCGAATATGGATTTGGACATAATTAAAGAGATGAGGGGGCGCTGGAAGGGCAAGACCATTCTTGTGGCGGAGGACGTTGATACCAGCAACATGTTTTATAAAGCAGCGCTTTCAAAGACGGGTGCCGATGTGATCTGGACTGAAAACGGCAGTGATGCAGTAGAACATTGCGAGAAGCAGGAAAAGATAGATTTGGTTTTGATGGACATCAACATGCCTGAGATGAATGGTTTGGAAGCCACAAAGGCCATTAAGGAAATTCGTCCGGAAATTCCCGTGGTAGTGCAAACGGCTTATCTGCTTTCAAATGAGCGTGAAAAGAGTTTTGAGGCCGGTGCCGATGATTTTATTGCCAAACCGGTAACCTACCAAAAGCTGCTCGAGGTACTTAATACTTTCTTGAAAGTCGACTAGCTTTTCGTTCTCTTTGGTCGAGGTATTGCTGTAGCATAATACCAGCAATAATCAGGATTAATCCGATAATTGTCGGAAGAACAATTGTTTCCTTTACAATAAACTGGATAAAAAACAGTGAGATAAACGGCGAGAGATACACCAGTTGTGATACTTTCGCCGTGTTTGATGATAGTCCTAATGCCCTCAGCCATATCACGAAAGTGAGGCCCAGCTCAAAAATACCTACCCATAAGCTTCCCAGAAGTCCGCTTTCATTGGGGAGTGCCAGTTTTCCTGATATAGTGAGATAGACGAAAGCATAGGCAATCCCGAAAAGGAAATTCAGGAAAAGTTTGGGAATCACCTCACGCTTATCCTTCATGTTGATCAACCAGTAAGAAGCCCAGATGACCGCGCTAATCAGGATAAGTGCCACGCCCAGCGGCTCTTCGAACCGCATCTCCAAAACTCTTCCGCGGGTACTGATAATGACCAGTCCGGAAAAGCTGATTAAAATGGCGAAAATACTTTGCCACGGGATTTTCTGTTTCAGAACCGGTATAGAAAGTAGCGCCAGAATCAGCGGCCAGATGTAATTCAACGTTCCGGCTTCCTGAGCACGCAGCATGTCATAGGCTTTAAGCAGTCCCATGTAATAGATAAACGGGTTAAGAAACCCCAGCACAGCCGAGCGGATGTATTCTTTTCGGGTGATGCGAAAGGCTTCTTTCAGGCGGTTTTGTAATGCCAGCAAGGAGAAAAGAAATACCGTGGCAATGGTGGCCGAATAAAAAAGCAGAAGCTCAAACGAAATATATCTTAACGAGATTTTAAGTGCTGAGGCAATGGTTGACCAGAACAGGACTGCAAGCAAGGCAAGTAAATAAGCTTTTGTCTGATTTTTCATAAAACTGATTCAGTGTTTCACCCGATTGAAGTGTAAAGATAACATTAGATTCAGAAAGGCAAAAACAAGAAGATATCAGTACGAATTGATCTGCCTATAAATGAATTAAATGGTCTTGAAAAAGATTTACCTGAAGGTGAAATTTTATTAAATTTTTCTTGTCATTTGATAAAACTTTATAGCTTTGCATTTCTCTGAAAATGGAGTTGAAACAATCGAGTTTAGTGTAGGTTAGCTTAAAAAATTTTAGAAATTGATTGTTTAAAACTTTACGGATACAGAGTTTATGAAATGATAGATTCAGCAGCTGAACAGTAAAAGCTAAGCTGCATTTTTAAAGTCGAATTAATTTAAAACAGAAGAAATAAGGTATTATGAAAAAACTGGCAGTAGTTGCTTTTGGTGGTAATGCACTTTTAAGAAGTGGCCAGAAAGGCACCATTGACGAGCAGGAAGCAAATGTTTATGAAACATGTACGCATTTGCTCAACCTGATTCACAATGATATTGATATAGTAATTGGTCACGGAAACGGACCACAGGTAGGAAATGTAATGCTTCAGCACGAAGCAGGAGAGAAGATGTTTGGCATCCCGAAGCAACCTGTGGATGTGTGTGTGGCTGAAACACAAGGTTCAATTGGATATATGATAGAGCAACAACTAAGAAATGTGTTGCTGAAAGAAAAGCTGGAGCGCGATATCCTCACGCTGGTAACCCAGGTGGTGGTGTCGAAGGATGATCCGGCTTTCCAAAACCCGATAAAACCAGTAGGTCCTTATTATACCAAAGAAGAAGCCGATAAGCTAAAAGAAGAAAACAAGTGGGTTTTCCAGGAAGATGCGCGTGGCCGCGGATGGCGTCGCGTAGTGCCTTCGCCTCAGCCTGAGCGTATCAACAACACCTACTCCATCGAAAAGATGGCCCGCGAGGGAAGTGTGGTAGTCACCGTTGGTGGTGGCGGCATTCCGGCTTTTTACGTGGAGAAGAATAAGCTTCAGGGGATTGATGCCGTGATAGATAAAGACCTGGCTTCATCTAAGCTGGCAACCGAAATTCATGCCGAAGAATTTTACATCCTTACAGATATTCCGAAGGTTTGTATTAATTTTAACACGCCCGACGAGCAGCAACTCGATGAGATTACGGTTGCCGAAGCAAATAAATACCTGGATGAAGGACACTTTGCCGAAGGAAGTATGGCGCCAAAAGTACGTGCGGCCATCCAGTTTATCGAAAACGGAGGTAAGCGCTGCGTGATTACAGAATCATCGCAGCTCGGCAAACCAAACGCCGGAACACAAATAATTGCCAATAAATAAATCAATAACAAAAAAAGAAAATATATTATGGCTTATAACTTAAGAAACAGAAACTTCCTGAAGTTATTAGACTTCGACCCAAAGGAGATTAAGTTTTTACTGGACCTTTCAGCTGATCTGAAAAAGGCCAAATACGGTGGATATGAGCAGAAAAAACTCACCGGAAAAAACATTGCACTGATTTTCGAGAAAAGCTCTACCCGTACGCGTTGTGCTTTTGAGGCGGCGGCTTACGACCAGGGTGCCAACGTTACTTACCTCGGCCCCACGGGCTCGCAGATTGGTAACAAAGAATCGATGAAAGATACCGCACGCGTGCTCGGACGTATGTATGACGGTATTGAGTATCGTGGCTTTGGCCAGGCGGTTGTTGAAGAGCTGGGTAAATATGCAGGTGTACCTGTATGGAATGGCCTGACCAACGAATATCACCCAACACAAATTTTGGCGGATTTCCTCACTATGATGGAGCATTCTGACAAGCCTCTCAAAGAGGTGACTTTTGCTTATCTCGGCGATGCCCGCAACAACATGGGAAATTCATTGCTTATTGGCGCCGCTAAAATGGGAATGAAATTCCGTTCGGTAGCACCGAAGAGCGTGCAGCCGGAAGCGGAGCTTGTTGCACAAGCCAACGAAATTGCCAAAGAAACAGGCGCTGAAATTATCGTTACCGATAGCGTTGACGAAGGCGTAAAAGGATGTGACTTCCTTTATACCGACGTTTGGGTATCGATGGGCGAACCTGAAGAGGTTTGGAAAGAGCGTATCGAGCTGCTGAAACCTTACCAGGTAAATGCAGAACTGATGAAGAAAACCGGTAACCCGGATGCGAAATTCATGCACTGCCTGCCTGCTTTCCACAACCGCGAAACCAAAGTGGGAGAGGAGATCTACCAGAAATTCGGCATTGAATCGATGGAAGTAACCGAGGACGTATTCGAATCGCCTGCTTCTATTGTTTTCGACGAAGCCGAAAACCGCCTGCACACCATCAAAGCTGTGATGGTTGCCACACTTGGAGCATAGTAATAATTAATACCATAGTTTTAATACCATCAGCTTTTCTTTTCAGAATAGCTGGTGGTTTTTTATTTTAGTGCAAAAATCTAGAACAATGGCTCAACAACGAAAATCATGGTTTTGGACGGCTCTGGCCATCATACAGGTGTTTAACGGACTAAGTGCTTTGGCCGGCGGTTTCGGACTGATGTCGGATCCCAGCGGGGAGGCGCTGGCCATGAAGACAGCCTGGCTCGAAGGGACGCCCTTCAGCAGTTTTCTTTTTCCGGGAATTATTCTTTTTGTGGTAAATGGAATAGGTAATACGGCCGGAGCGGTGATTACATTCCGAAAAAGCAAGCTTTCGGCAAAAGCCGGGATGGCCTTCGGTATTATTATGATGGGGTGGATTATCAGCCAGGTGCTGTTCATCGGCTACATGAGCTTCCTGCAGCCGCTCTACTTCGCTGCCGGATTGATTCAGTTTGTGTTTGGGTATTTTTTGCAGAAAAGGATGATTCAACATAAAGATTAAAATTTTTGTTATTATCTTTGAATAAAGTTGACTATCATGATTATAGAGAGAACAGATAAGGAGATATTAATCAGAATTCCCAGCAGCGTTAATATTGAAGGGGTTCAACGGTTAATCGATTACATAAAATACCAAGAGGCGACTTCAGCCAGTCAGGCATGTCAAAAAGACGTTGATTCTATTGCCGAAGAAGCAATGGCCAGTTGGTATAAAGAGAACAAGGGTAGTTATCTTAAATGATAATTACTGTTGATTCAAATATTATTTTTAGCGCAATTCTGAATACTAAAAGTTCGATTGGCGATTTGCTCTTTAACTCCTATGGAATTTTTGAATTTAGAAGTTGTCATTTTCTTCTAAATGAAATAAACAAGCATTGGTCAAAGATACAAAAGGCATCTAAACTCTCGAATGATGAACTTGAAATATCAAGACGATTAGTATACAATCAAATAACATTCATTGATGAGCAATTAATACCAAAACGATTAAGACAACATGCTTTTAACCTGGTAAAAGACATTGATGAAAAGGATTTCGTTTTTATAGCATTGAATGATTATCAAGAATCAAATCTATGGAGCGGGGATAAAAAACTTGTAAATGGCTTGAGAGCCAAAGGATATAAAAATGTAATGTTCACAGACGAGTTGTTTGAATTAAGAGATAGCCTGGAAAAAAGAAGTAAAGGTTCAAAGTAAATATTCAACATTTAAAATTCTGCCAATTAAGGATTTGTTAAAAAGGTTCCCAACATTTGATGTCATTTACCATGACGTGATTATCCAGTCAGTCTGCAATTGCCGCTTAGCCTTGGAGCATCATAATTAATACCATAGCTATACAACCACCATTGATTCGTTTCAGAATTGCGTGTGGTTTTTTATTTTAGTGCAAAAATCAAGAACAGTGGTTCAACAACGAAAAAAATGGTTTTGGACGGCCCTGGCCGTTATGCAGGTGTTTAACGGACTAAGTGCATTGGCCGGCGGTTTCGGACTGATGTCGGATCCCAGCGGGGAGGCGCTGGCCATGAAGACAGCCTGGCTCGAAGGGACGCCCTTCAGCAGTTTTCTTTTTCCGGGAATTATTCTTTTTGTGGTAAACGGAATAGGCAATACGGCCGGAGCT
>JASMTJ010000197.1:0-2486 GCA_041694335.1 Bacteroidales bacterium | reverse complement strand
AATGGTTTGTAACCTATGGCAAAGCCCGCTATTTCAACCCGGGGCTTCCCGAAACCAGAAACCACGTGGCCTCGGTAGTTGCCGATGTATTAAAGCGCTACAATGTGGATGCTCTGCATTTCGACGATTATTTTTATCCCTACCGGATTGCCGGGGAAGAATTTCCCGACCAGGAGGCTTTTGAGAAGTATCCGCGTGGTTTCGCCGCAGATGAAAAGGACGACTGGCGACGTGAAAATGTCGATATGATCATTAAACAGTTGCATGATACCATTGAGGCCGTAAGACCAACCGTAGCTTTTGGTATCAGTCCTTTTGGTGTCTGGCGTAACCAGTCTGATGATCCACGCGGATCGGCAACCAGAGCCGGGCAAACCAACTACGACGATTTGTATGCCAATATTCTGAGATGGCAGAAAGAGGGCTGGATTGATTACATTACACCACAAATTTACTGGCACATCGGGAAGGAAGTAGCCGACTATGCCGTCATTGCAGACTGGTGGAGCAAAAATGCACTGGGCTGCCGTCTTTATGTAGGTCAGGCTTTTTATCGTATCGACCGCGATTCAAACGACCGGGAATGGCGGTCATCACGCCAGATAATTAAGCAAATTAAGCTGAACCGCACCTATCCGAATATTGACGGCAGTATGTTCTTCAGCGCAAAATCTCTCAGGAACAATCCCCGTCGCCTGAAGGAGAAACTGCTCAGGCGTCCCTTCCGTTACGAGGCATTGGCACCGGTTAATCCGAGAGTCGAACAAATCACACCCGGTGTGCCGCAGAATCCCGTGATTGAGCTTGATAACGACTCGGTTCGTATGAGTTGGGAACCAGGGAGAAATAATGAGGTTTTTGTAATCTACAAATTTAAATATGGTAAAGCTGCCAGTAACGAAAATGCTGAAAATATTTTTGCCGTTACCGGAGAGAACGAACTGACGGTAGAAGTCACCCGTGAAACCAATCCGCGTAAGTATTATTTTGTAATTTCGGCGCTGAGCCCGACCAATATTGAATCGGTGGTTGAATATTTTAAAGATATCAGCCTGGCAGAATGAGGCAGGGATTGAGGTTGAGGTTAAGGTTGAGAGGCACCACAGATTACCCAGATGAACACAGATTAGGATATTCTGAACAGAAACATGATAAGCAAAAAACTTTCTCGATTTTATAGACAGACTCTAAATAGTGTCCGTCTATAAACTCGCAAAAATTTTCACAATATGTGTGTCTGTTCAGAAAGTACCAGTTGCAAGGCTTGCGAAGCCGCCAAAACCGGAGTTTACTAATCGTAAATGAGGATTTTGGCGGTGAGCGTAACACAGCAAGTGGTACTTTATGGACAGACGCTAAATACAATAGTCCGTCAATCTTTTGTAAACACCTTAGATTCAATTGGTTATTTTAAAGGAGTTTATTTTTATGAAGTGCATATTTTCAACGATATACGAATCATCTTGTATCTTGTATCTAATAATCTAACGATCTATTGTAAATACTTGTGTAATCTGTGGTGCACTCTCATTCTCAACCTCAACCTCAGCCTCAACCTCAACCTCAACCTCAGCCTCAACCTCAACCTCAGCCTTCCCCAAAAAAAAATATCCAAAAACAAAAAACAGATGAGCACAACACTTGTATTGTTAGTTATTCTCGGTTTTTTTACCGCGCTTTTTCTTATTTCGTGGTTTTCGTCGCGTAACAGCGACAGCGAAACATTTTTTACCGGCAACCGAAAATCGCCATGGTACCTGGTAGCGTTCGGGATGATTGGTGCCACAATATCCGGTGTTACATTTATTTCAGTTCCCGGGGAGGTAGGGAGCAGTGCATGGAGTTATTTTCAGTTTATTTTGGGCAATTTTGTCGGTTACTGGATTATTGCGTTGGTTTTGTTGCCCCTTTATTACAAGCGAAACCTGGTATCCATTTATACTTATCTTGATCAGCGGTTTGGTCTTCGTTCGTACAAAACCGGTTCTTTTTTCTTCATACTTTCCCAGACTATCGGGGCTTCATTCCGGCTCTACCTCGTGGCCGGGGTGCTGCAAATATCATTTTTCGATGCTTTGGGCGTTCCTTTCTGGGTAACTGTGCTAACCACTATAACACTTATATGGCTGTACACTTTTAAAGCAGGGATAAAAACCGTGGTATGGACCGATACCTTGCAGACACTGTTTATACTTGTTTCAGTAATTGTGACAATTGTGGTTGTGCTTAATCAGTTGGATATGGGATTTGGCGAGATGGTTGCAACCATTAGCAATCATCCTTATAGTAAAGTGTTCGACTGGAACTGGCAATCGGGAACTAATTTCTTCAAGCAGTTTATTGCAGGTATTGGCATTACCATAGTGATGACTGGTCTGGATCAGAACATGATGCAGAAAAATCTGACCTGTAAGAACCAGAAAGAGGCTCAGAAGAATCTTTTTTGGTTTAGCTTCTCTTTTGTAGCTACCAATTTGTTGTTTCTG
>JASMTJ010000196.1:0-3363 GCA_041694335.1 Bacteroidales bacterium | reverse complement strand
GCCCTTGATGACGATCGCTTTAAATCGGTCTCCCGCGATGAAATTCCCGAAGTGAAAATTGAAATCTCGGTTTTAACGCCTGGGGTTAAGGTGCAGAATGTGGATGAGATTATTCCGGGAAAGCATGGCGTCTATATCACCAACGGATGGCAAAAAGGGACACTCCTTCCGCAGGTGGGAGAAAAAATGAACTGGACAAGGGAAGAGCTTCTGGGGCATTGCGCTCGCGATAAGGCAGGGATGTCGTGGGAAGGATGGAAAAATGCTGATATTTATAAATATGAAGCCATAATTTTTAAGGAGTAAAACAATGATTGAAGCAAGGTATTGGAAGAAAACAGAACAAGATGTTCGCTGTATGTTGTGCCCTCATCAGTGCAAATTGCGCGATGGAGAATGGGGAAAGTGCAACAACAGGATGGCCAAGCAGGGCAAGCTTTTTTCGATGGTTTACGGAGAGCCGTGTGCGGTGAACACCGACCCTATTGAGAAGAAACCATTGTATCATTTTTTCCCGGGAATGCGGACACTGTCGGTTGGAACAGCCGGATGCAATTTGTCATGTAAGAACTGTCAAAACCACCAGATATCACAAGTGTCACCTGAAGAAACCAGTAATTTTGCCCTGGATCCCCAGCAGGTCGTGGATTTGGCTGTTGAGCATGGTTGCCAGGCCATCGCTTACACTTATACGGAACCGGCCACTTTTGCCGAATATGTTATCGACACCGCTACGCTGGCCCGTAAACAAGGCATAAAGAATCTGATTGTATCTTCGGGATTTATTAACAAGGAACCTTTGCAGGATTTAATAAAGATAACGGATGCGGCAAATATCGATCTAA
Source organism: Bacteroidales bacterium (assembly GCA_041694335.1). Taxonomy (GTDB): domain Bacteria; phylum Bacteroidota; class Bacteroidia; order Bacteroidales; family JAIPAH01; genus JAIPAH01. The sequence goes on along the minus strand of JASMTJ010000196.1, from coordinate 2,518 downwards.
AATCCTTTGATCAGGATATTTATAAGGAATTAAGCACCGGAAGGTTATCCACGGTATTGCATACTATAAAATCCCTGAAAAAAGCAGGTGTTTGGACCGAGGTGACCTACCTCATTGTGCCGGGATGGACAGATGAGATAGAGCAAATATCTGAAATGTGTCAGTGGTTTTTCGAGAATGATTTGGCCGAGGTGCCTCTTCATTTCAGCCGTTTTTTTCCAACCTATCAATTAAAAGATATAAACCCAACCCCGAGAAGTTCCATGGCCAGGGCCTGGGAGGTTGCAAAAGAAAAAGGCATGAAGCACGTATACCAGGGAAACATCAGTGGTACGGGAAAAGAGCATACATTTTGTCCCCACTGTCAAAGGATGGTCATCCAGCGAAGCGGATTTGCAATCGATGAGGTGTTGCTTCGTAATGGCAATTGTCTCCATTGCGGAAAACCGGTTGAAGGCATCTGGAATTAACCTCTGCAAAAATCGGTTAAGTTTACAGGCAGTCGGATGTTTTTCTATATTTACACTCCTTTTAAAGCTCAATTATGGAACTAACCACGCTCGATTGGATTATTGTTGCAGTTTTCTTTGCTATCGTTCTGGCTATCGGATTGGTAGCCTCACGCACTGCCGGAAAAGACATGAACCAATTCTTCCTTGGCGGAAGAGGGATGCCCTGGTGGCTGTTAGGTATTTCGATGGTGGCCTGCACCTTTTCGGCCGACACTCCCAACCTTGTTACCGGGATGGTACGCGAAGACGGGGTGGCTAAAAACTGGGCCTGGTGGGCTTTTCTGATTACCGGAATGGTTACGGTGTTTATCTATGCCAAGCTTTGGAGGCGTTCGAATGTCTTAACCGACCTCGAGTTTTATGAAATCCGCTACAGCGGGAAAGCAGCAAGCTTTTTACGCGGATTCCGCTCCGTTTACCTCGGACTCTTTTTCAATGTCTTGATAATGGGATCAGTCACTTTGGCGGCTATTAAAATCGGCGGCGTCATGTTGGGATTACAGCCATGGCAGGCCGTATTGTATGGATCTATAGCTGTAGTGGTTTATGCCGTTCTCGGAGGATTGAAGGGCGTAATCTGGGCAGATTTTTTCCAGTACTCTATCGCATTGTTCGGAGCGGTTTATGCTGCTTTTGTGGCTATCAATCAGCCTGAGATTGGCAGCCTGAAGGCTTTAATCACCCATCCGGCCATCCAGGATAAAATGATGATGCTGCCTGATTTTGCAGATCCTTCGGTATTTATCCCTCTATTAATCATTCCGATTGCGGTGCAATGGTGGAGTGTGTGGTATCCGGGGGCAGAGCCGGGTGGTGGAGGTTACATCGCCCAACGGATGCTTGCTGCAAAAGATGAAAAGAATGCCATCGGGGCTACCTTGCTGTTTAACGTGATGCATTACGCTATTCGCCCATGGCCGTGGATTATTGTAGCGTTGGCTTCCATTATTCTTTATCCTGATTTGGCATCCATCAAAGCCGAATTTCCTGAAATTTCTGATACCTATCTGAAAGATGATATTGCTTACCCCGTGATGATGTCAAAGCTGAGCCCGGGATGGTTGGGATTGGTCGTGGCTTCACTCATAGCGGCTTACATGTCAACAATAGGGACCCACCTGAATTGGGGCGCTTCTTACCTGGTAAATGATTTTTATAAGCGTTTTGTTAAGCCGGATGCATCGGATAAAAAACTGGTTCTGATGGCACGCCTTACCACTGCTGTACTTATGATTCTGGCTGCAATGGTGTCATTGTTTTTCCTCGATAATGCCACCCAGGCTTTTGATATTCTTCTTCTATCAGGTGCAGGCACCGGAGCCATTTACTTACTGCGATGGTTTTGGTGGCGCATCAACGCCTGGACTGAGCTGGTAGCAATGGCTGTAGCTACAGTCATGGCGGTTGTTCTGGTTTTTGGTGCACAGGAGGGGAGCCTTGCTACAAAGGTGCTCGACCATAACACCGTTCGTCTTTTAATTGTGATTGGTGTGACGACCCTGGCCTGGATTGCTACCACCTTGTTGACAGCTCCGGAAAGTAAACAAACGCTTCAACGTTTTTATAAGCTGACCCATCCGGGAGGGCCGGGATGGCGAAAGGTTATCAGGGAAGCTGAAGAGGAAGGTAAAGAGATCGACAAGGAAAAAGGAATGGCCTGGGAAATGCCTTTACAGATACTGTGCGTTTTTATTGGCGCAGCAGTGATCTATTCCATGCTTTTCTCCATCGGCAATTTCCTTTACGGAAGGCTTACCCTGGGACTTGTTTTTCTTGCTGTGGTGATTGTTGGCACTTATTTGCTTTTCAGGTTCTTCAGTAAATTAAGGACAGAAAAAGATTTTCAATAGTTAAACAGGGCTAACCTTCAGGCAACCATTTTATAGGGTATTTAATCTTTTATAAAAAGGCTATGAAAAAAAATTATATAATACTTCTGGCAATTACGGCTGCATTGATTATCAGCTCTTGTGAGAAGGAAAAAACGCAAAGCAACGGATTCCTTA
>JASMTJ010000195.1:0-1539 GCA_041694335.1 Bacteroidales bacterium | reverse complement strand
CGGTAATATGCCAGTCCTTTCCTAAAGTCTTCATCACCCTCATTTTTTAAATCTTTCAGATAAACATCTCCCTCTGCAGACTCTATACGTTTCTTAACATACAGTTCCTGTATTTTTCGGGGGACAAAACGTGTTGAAGGTTCAAGATCGTAAACCCCTATTGCCTTCAATCCTTTTGTAATAGGCTTTACGAGGCGTTCGATACCAATAAAATCACAAACTTCTTCAGCATCACTCAGAGTTTCAGTGGCGGAATCCCTTTCAGGCATAAGCAGGCCAAGCACTCTGGCTTTGCCAAGGGCATCAGCAGCGAGCTTTGCAGTTACAGCTGAATCGAGTCCGCCGCTAATGCCAATTACACCTCCTTCGTATTCATATTTTTCAACACACGTTTTTATAAAACCAACAATTTCATCATTCATCACTCCACCAGACACTTTAAGATGGTTAAGTGGCGAGATAGGAAGATAGTGAAGTAGGCTGGAGATGGTACAGCCTCTTTTCCATGATATTTATTTCTGTCCGCTGCTCTCCAGAGTGCGGGAATAGCTAAACAGTTCCTGATATTCCCTTCCTTCTTTATACCATCGGTTATTAGGGTCATTAATCATTTCCTCCCAAAGGGGATCCGTCAGCTCGGCAAACCGCTCTGCATACTCATCCATCCACTCCGTTATATAAGGATCATCCACAAGACTGTCCGGGGTAGAATGACCGGAAACTGCATTATGCTTATGAACAGCATCCCGCAGCACTTTGGGATTATCGATAATCATACAGGGCCGCTTCAGGTTACCCTTTTCATTATAGGGAAACTCTCTGCGTATATCTTTAAAGAACGGAGAATTAACGATTTCAAGCAGAGGTTTTTCACGAATGTTGTCAACACCGAAATGAGCAAAAACACACGGCTCCACATTGCCGTTATGGAGAATGTGAAGATACCGTCTGCCTGCAGCAAGGCATCCTCCCACAGCCTGGCCGTCATTCCAGAAGTCAGCCAGAAACATGGGGTATTTTTCCCTTAGATGATTTACCCGTTCACCGCACCGCAAACGCTGCTCCGGCGTCATAACCAACTCCAGGACAGGATCTTTGCCCACAGGCATAAACATAAAGTACCAACCGAATATAGCGCCTTTGTCCATAAAAAATTCTATAAATTCTTCGCTGGTAATCTCTTCCATATTGTTCCGGGTGGCGGTAAGACTGATTCCAAAAAGTACGCCGTTTTTCCGAAGTCTGCTCATGGTGTCCAAAATATTATTCCACATTCCCTTTCCGCGTCTGTGATCGGTTTCCTCCTTCCAGCCTTCGACACTTATTGCAGGAGCTACATTACCGAGTTTGCCCAGTTCTGAAGCCGTTTTTTCATCAATAAGTGTTCCGTTGGTATAAGTCAGAAAAAACATATCGTCATATTTTTTAAACAGCCTCAGCAGTGTATCTTTCATGATATAAGGTTCGCCACCTGAAATAACAATAAAGTGTATCCCCATACCCCTCACTTCGCCGAAAAGGTTATCGAGCTCCTCTTCC
>JASMTJ010000194.1:0-1304 GCA_041694335.1 Bacteroidales bacterium | reverse complement strand
TGACAAAGCTCTACTGCCATTTTTTTAAACTCTTTGTCATACTTCTTTCTTCGTACACTCATAATGCAAATCTAGTTCTTTAGGCTTAACTAAATGTCCGGGCAAATGTAGCAACTCCAGACATCTACTCCAATCCTTTTCTTCTTCTGATGAAATAGCGCACCTGGATAAAAAGGTAATAAAGCGTTGACAGCGTTACTAACTGGAAGATCACACTTTTTCTTTCCAGACTGACGCCTCCGTCGCGGAAGAACATGCCAATCATCCCGAAAAGGACAATGACCAAAACGAGTGCTGAGATATGCCCGATTACGCGGTTATCGCGCTTGATGCCACCCGTCATGGGAAGCAAGATAATTCCGAAAACGGCAGGAATCAAGGCCGTAAACTGCATGTCGCCCTGCTCAAGGTAGCGGGCAAAGAATCCGAATAGCGCCAATGCGATTAAAAAAAGACTGTAAAACAGATTTACTTTATGTGGTTGAGTCATCATTATAAATTTAAATATTGATAACCTGAAACACGGGGTTAGAAAAAATGTTTGAGAAGATTAATCCAACGCTACCACTTCTGGGAATTCATCAAGATAAACCAAAAGGCTGGTGCCTGTTTCAAAGCCTATATCCCGAAGAATATCAGCGTATTTCCTAACCTGGTTGATATGCTCTTTTTTCTTTTTTCCGGTTTTATATTCTATGAGGGAAGCCCTGTTATTTTTCACCACCACCCTGTCCGGGCGGATAACTTCACCTTGACTTGTCACGAGGTCATGCTCGGTGTATGCCGTCCCTTCGCCTGAAAACATATTTTTCAATTTTGGATGAGCCAGCACTTCAGCAAGTGTTTTTTCCAACTGATCAATTTGCCTGGAAGACATCAGCGCTTCTTCCCTCAGGCGTGAAATCACCTCATTCAGGTCACTGCTTTTTTCTATCCGCGCAAGCGTTGAATGCATCAGCTCTCCCCAATACCGGCCCTCCAGCCTTCCGAGAGAAACATCTTCCAGCTCACCGGTCTGCGAAGCGATGACTATCTTTTTACGCCAGCTCTCCGAAACAAGCCCCTCCTGCGCATCCACTTGAGGTATGGGCTTCTGCGATTTTATTTTTTTCGAAATTGCTCCCTTTCGGGTGATGGTCTCCTCTGGCTGAACATCTTCTCCTTCAGCAATAAAAAACTCCGAAACCAGCGAGGCCATGCTCACGCTTTTGCTATTCCGGGAGGGTAAATCCAGGGAGAGGTACAGCCTGTCCTCAGGGCGTGTCAGTGCCACATACAAAACATTAATTTCGTCCAGTACGGAT
>JASMTJ010000193.1:0-7335 GCA_041694335.1 Bacteroidales bacterium | reverse complement strand
AGCTTTTGAAAAACTATGTGATTGCATCACTGTTTTTTGAGCCCTCTACACGCACCAGGCTGAGTTTTGAAAGTGCTATCAGCCAACTGGGTGGAAAAATAGTGGGCTTTACGGATGCCGCCAGCTCATCCACAAAAAAGGGTGAATCCTTGAAAGACACCATCCTTACTGTTTGTAATTATTCTGATCTTATTGTGATGCGTCATCCTATCGACGGCTCATCGCGCTACGCCAGCGAGGTAGCTTCAGTGCCTATCATCAATGCCGGCGATGGTTCTAACCAGCACCCCACACAATGCATGCTCGATCTTTACAGCATTAGAAAAACCCAGGGCACGCTTGATAACCTGAAAATTGCATTAGTCGGTGACCTCAAGTATGGGCGCACCGTGCATTCGCTTGTAGAGGCCATGTGTCATTTCAATGCGGAATTTCACCTGGTTTCGCCCGAAGAGCTGAAACTTCCTAGTTCAGTAAAACGGCACATCAAAGATGCAGATCTCAAGTATTATCAATATACCGAACTTGAGGATGTGATGGAAAAGTCGGATATTATTTACATGACACGTATTCAGAGAGAGCGTTTTAGTGACCCAATGGAGTATGAAAAAGTAAAAAACTCTTACGTTTTACAACGTTCTATGCTCGAAAACACGAAAGAAAACATGCGTGTGCTGCACCCGCTTCCAAGAGTAAACGAAATCACAGAAGATGTGGACAGCCATCCAAAAGCATATTATTTCCAGCAGGCACTCAACGGTGTTTACGTGCGTCAGGCATTATTAACAGCAATTCTAGGATTGAAATAAAAGGAGGAACATCATGGATAATAAAAAAGAGCTTAAGGTTTCAGCCATCGAAAACGGAACTGTAATTGATCATATTCCGGCAGATAAAGTGCTCCGCGTGGTTCGTATTCTGGATTTGGATAATTCAGGCGACCTCGCCTTATTCGGAGTAAATCTCGAAAGCAAGAAGTACAAAAAAAAGGGTATCATTAAAGTGAGCAACAAGTTTTTTGAAGATGTTGAAATCAATAAAATCGGACTTGTGGCACCAAACGCCAGCCTCATTACTATCAAAGACTATAAAGTTGTAGAGAAGCGTAATGTGGAAATGCCAACCGAAATTGGCGGCTATGTAAAATGCATCAATCCGAAATGCGTTACCAACCACCAAAATGTATCACCAAAGTTTAAGGTGTATGTGCGCGAAGGTGAAGGTATACGATTAAAGTGCCATTACTGCGAAAAAACAACCAAGCAGAATGAAATGACTTTTATTGGATAAAAAACTAAAGCTCCGGTAATGCTTTTGAAGCTTACCGGAGCTTTAAATTATAATTTCAATGCATTCTTTGCTTTTTCGTTGGTAAGCGCGATATCAATCACTTCGCTCATTTCAGTCACATAATGGAAACGAAGTCCCTTGATATACTCAGGTTTGATGTCTTCAATGTTTTTCCGGTTCTCTTCCGATAGTATAATATCCTTTATTTTAGCACGCTTGGCGGCCAGAATCTTTTCCTTAATACCACCAACAGGCAGAACTTTACCACGAAGAGTAATTTCGCCGGTCATGGCTATTTTTGACTTTACTTTTCTTTGTGTAAAGGCAGAAGCCAATGCCGTAAACATTGTGATTCCTGCTGAAGGACCATCTTTTGGCGTAGCCCCTTCCGGGATATGGATATGCACATTCCATTTATCAAATACTTCAGGATCCAAATTCAAGTGATCCGTGTGTGCTTTCAGGTATTCCATTGCCAGCGTGGCCGATTCTTTCATCACATCACCAAGATTACCGGTAAGCGTCAATCTTCCTTTTCCTTTGCTCAGGCTTACCTCCACAAACAGAATTTCACCACCAACGGCAGTCCATGCCAGCCCGGTAACCACTCCCGGAACTTCATTATCCAGCTCACGATCGTACTGAAACAGCGGTGGCCCCAGTATTTCTCTGACGTCATCGGTTGTCAGGCTTTTTGTGTAATTCTCGTCCATCACGATTTTTCGGGCCTGGTTACGGATCACTTTAGCAATCGTTTTCTCCAGGCTCCTCACACCCGACTCCCTTGTATAATCCTGTATCAGCGATTCGATAATTGGTTTTTTAAACGTCACCTGTTTTGATTTCAATCCATGCTCCCGCATTTGCTTAGGCACCAAATGTTTCTTTGCAATCTGGTACTTCTCTTCCATCAGGTAACCATTTACATGGATAACCTCCATACGGTCGCGCAGTGCCGGATGAATACTGCTCATCGTGTTGGCTGTGGCCAGGAACATTACATTCGACAGGTCATATTCCACCTCCAGGAAGTTGTCGTAAAAGGAAGTGTTTTGCTCCGGATCGAGCACCTCAAGTAAGGCCGAAGCCGGATCGCCATTAACGGTAGCGCCGGCCACCTTGTCAATTTCATCAAGCACAAAAACCGGGTTGGAGGTCCCTGCTTTCTTAATGCTTTGGATAATCCTTCCGGGCATTGCACCGATATACGTTTTTCGGTGTCCCCTGATTTCGGCTTCATCCCTGAGGCCACCCAACGACATGCGGATGTACTTTCGCCCCAGCGATTCGGCAACAGACTTTCCAAGGGAAGTTTTACCCACTCCCGGAGGACCTACCAGGCACAAAATCGGGGACTTCATATTAGCTTTGAGCTTCAGAACCGCCAGATACTCGATAATACGTTCTTTGACCTTTTCCAGTCCGTGATGGTCTCTTTCGAGGATTTTCTCTGCTCTGTCAAGATCAAAATTATCCTTGCTGAATTCATTCCAGGGCAGTTCCACCAACGTGTCCAGATAATTTATCTGTATGGAATACTCCATGGCGGCGGGATTCATCCGCTGCAGCTTGGCAAGTTCCTTTTCAAAAGTCTTCGCTACTTGCTCTGGCCAGTCTTTCTTTTTGGCTTTTTCTTTCAGATCTTCAATCTCATGCTCCTGGGTATTGTCTCCAAGCTCTTCCTTAATCGTCTTAAGCTGCTGATTCAGAAAATAATCGCGCTGCTGTTTATCTAAGTCACTTTTTACTTTGCTCTGGATATGATGCTTCAGATCCACCATCTGCATCTCTTTCGATAGCAGTTCAAGGGCCAGCTCTGCCCGCTTCTGAATATTCGGTGTTTCAAGGAGCTTCTGCTTTTCTTTTACATCTGAACTGAGATTGCTGCAAATGAAATTCACCAGGTATTTGGGGCTCTCAATATTTTCAAGCGTGAAGGAGGCTTCCATCGGGATATTGGGAGATTTTTGAATAATCTGGAAAGCCATGTCTTTAATAGAGCTGATCAACGCTTCAAACTCTTTGTCATCTTCGGCAGGTTCGGCATTAGTAAGCACTTCAATCCGGCCAACGTGAAAGGGCTCTGTTTTTATAAGTTCGAGCAATCCGAAACGCCGACGTCCCTGAATAATCACTGTTGTGCTTCCATCGGGCATGTTCAGCATCTTGATGATTCGAGCCACCGTGCCATACTGATGAAAATCATTAAGCTTGGGCTCATCCACGCTGTCGTCGCGCTGCGCAATCGCGCCAAGGGTTTTATTCCCCTTGTTGACCTGCTTAATCAGCTCAAGCGATTTCTCGCGGCCAACGGTGATAGGAGTTACCACTCCCGGAAAAAGCACCGCATTCCGTAAAGGCAGTATTGGCAGTTCGTTGTCTATCTCTTCGCTCTCTATATCATCTTCCGATTCGGTCGATATCACTGGCATTACTTCACCTTCTCTCCCCATCATATCGGAAAACCCTAAAAAATCGTTCTTATCAAAATTGCTCATAAATTATTTTCATTCGAATGATACAGCGAAATACTCGCCGCCTGTGAATATCAATGGCCATGCCAAACCATTTCTTGCTGAAACAGGATGGATACAACTGACAAAACTATAATAATGTTGCGGTAAGTATGATAAAATGTCAGACTATCGCGGCATTTTTGCTGTCTGGTCAAACACAGCTTTCAGAATTCCCTGTTCGGTCTCGTCAAACGCTAGCCCACGGCGCTTATAAACAGCTTTAGCAACCTGTATGGCCTTATCGAACTGATATTGAATGTATCCCGATTTTCCACCCCAGGCGAAGGAGGGAACAAAATTTCGTTGAAACCCGTCGCCGTATACATTGGCGTTGACTCCTACTACCGTTCCGGTGTTAAACATCGTATTAATACCGCATTTAGAGTGGTCACCCATAATCAGCCCGATAAACTGTTCTCCTGTCTTCATAAAAGACTTCTTGTCGTAGTTGTAAAGCCGCACCGGCTCATAGGTATTCTTGAGATTGGAAGGGTTGGTATCAGCTCCCAGGTTGCACCATTCTCCTATTACCGAATTGCCCACAAATCCGTCATGCGCTTTGTTGGCATAGCCGAAGAAAACTGACTCGTGCACTTCGCCGCCTACTTTGCAATGCGGGCCCACAGTGACTGGTCCGGAAATTTTAGCTCCCATTTTCGTCTTTGAATGATCGCATAGAGCAAATGGACCACGGATAACCGAACCTTCCATTACTTCGGCATCCTTACCAATATAAACAGGCCCGGTGCTGGCATTAATTATGGCACCCTCTATTTTTGCGCCCTTTTCAACAAAAAGGTTTTCCTTCCCGATGATGGTATTGGTTTCGGAAACATGGGCCGAAGCTCTTCCTTTGGTCAGGCGTTTGAAATCTTCAATAAGAATATCCTTGTTAAAAGTAAAAACCTGCCAGGGAAAAGCAATTTTCCGGTGCTCCTGATTGCACTTGTGATAGGTAAACGAAGTATTCTCTTGGCTGTCGGCTTTTTTGGCATCTTCAGAAGCAGTATCACTTACATTCTTCAAATCATCAGCGGTCATCCGGATAGCTATGATGTAATCATCTTTGGTGATAGCCTCTCCCGGCTCAAGCTTCAAAATACGATCCACCATTTCTTTTTCAGGAATGATGGAACCATTAATCAGAATATTATCATCAGCTTTCTTTAACGGAAACTTTTTCGACAGGTACCCTTCGGTAAGCGTGGAGGTCTTCTGATCGAGATAGTATTCCCATTTTTCGCGGATGGTGGTGATACCAACGCGCATGTCTGCGACCGGTCTCATAAAGGTCAGGGGCAATAAATCTACACGGCGCGAGTCATCAAATAGTACAAAGTTCATATGCTGTTTTTGCTTTCAAAAATAAGAAACCAAAAGGTGTAATACAAAAAAAGTCCTTTCTGACTGAAAGGACTTTATCACATCGCTATAGGATGCTCTAGTTTTTCTTTTCGTAGTGCTTCTTGTATTTGTTCTTAAACTTATCAACACGACCGGCACTATCTACAAGTTTCATCTTACCAGTGAAGAATGGGTGCGATGAACTTGAGATTTCGAGTTTTACCAATGGATACTCTTCTCCGTCTTCCCACTTTATGGTTTCTTTGGTCTTGGCAGTGGAGCGGCTCAGGAAACTCGTTCCGTCCGATACGTCCTTAAAAACCACATACCTGTATTCTTTTGGATGAATGTCTTTTTTCATATCTTTAGCTGTTATTTTTTTCTTCTGTATTCTAAACCCGAAAAACGGACTGCAAAAATACTGCTTTTCAATTAAATTGCAAACCGAATTTCTTTTTTCTTCCAGATATTGTTCACATTAAGTTGTTAGTAAAATCTCTCAGCGGGTCGGAGGATAGAATTCCCAGCTGGCAAAAGCAGGATCTTTCATTTCTGTCCATGCCGGCCCCGCCCCCGACTGACTATCGTAAACCCCTGAAACATAACGCTGATCTATCATTTCAGGCAGTTGTTTTTTTGACTGATAATAAGAAAAATAGATGACAGATAATGGTGATAAAAACTGCTTGTCATCCTCCTTAATCAGCACCAGCTCATTATCAAAAAAGTTTTCCTGGTTTAACAGATAGATGGATTTGTAATAATCGTAATTATTCCGGTAACTGTGATGATCTTTCAGCTCCATGTAATCCTCAAATGACTCGAGCAATCGCGTGAAATCATACCCTTCCGGAACCAGAATTTTGGACACCCGGTGATTGCCCTGGCTAAAAAAGCGCATGGTACCTTCTACGAGTATTTTAAGATCCTCGCGGCTTTCCTCTCCGGTGAGCACTGCAACCGATTTCTTTTTCATTCGGGCCACACCCGGATAGGCTTTAAAATACTTTATCAATTGCTGCTCATTCTCCTCCAAAGGATAAGTCAGCAAATATTCCGGTTTTTCTATTCTTCCCTCAGTAAAAGAAAAATACGGCTGCATTTCCGGATGTTCCTTTACAAACCAACTCACTACCTCAGGTAAAAACCGGCGGTTGTTTTCCGGTAACTGGAAAGTGATCGCATTGCCGGTAAGGATGGCCATCAGCCAATCAGAAAATCCCGAAAGGATATCTTTTTCGGCGATGAGCGTACTAATGCGGACCTCTTTTCGCAGTTCTATCTTTTCATTGAGTGCAAAAAGATTTTTTTCTGTGAGGTTGACCTCCAGCACTTCCAATGCATGCATTACATTTTTCCTGGTAAAAAGGGGGTTTTCCGAAGCCGCTAATCGCACAATCTGCTCAAAGCTATCGTAATAGCGACTTTCCGAATTACCCTGCCTCAAACCCTGCACAACTCTTCGAAAAGCAACAAGTTTATCGATGTTCATGATCGTCTAATTTTCCGCAAAGTAAATAAATCCGTCGGAAACATATCCAGGAAACGCAAAGAACTGATCATCTAATTTAAAACAACTTTAAACTATTTATAAAAACTTGACAAGCCTCTATTTATTCGATTCTTTTTCTATTTTTGAGCAAAATAGTTTGTTCGTTTTACATCAAATTTTAATTGTTCAGTCACAAAACCCAAATCCCAATGAAAAAGTTTCTGATTTTCATCATTTTTATTTTAATCAGCACAACTGTTTTTAGCCAGGAATATCAAAACCTACCCACAAAGAGGATTCCCGTTGTTGATACATTTTATACCGATTACATTGTCGAAGACCATTTTCGCTGGATGGAAACAACTGATGAAACCGAGATTAAAGATTGGTTGAAAGAGCAAAATAAAATGTCGCGTAAATATTTGCGAAAAGTGGTAAAAGAAACCGGTTCAAAGAAAAAGGTTGATTTTTACTCGAGCTATTATTCTAATTCTGAAACAAGACTAGGCGACTATTTATTTAAATATATTTATTATCATGTATATGGTCTGCCAGCACTACTTTATAAACATAAAAACCATGACAATTATAAGGTATTATTTAATCCGAACTCCCTATTTAATGGAAAGCCAATAATACTAAAAGATTATTCGATCTCATATGATTCGAGATATTTGGCATACCAATTTTCAA
>JASMTJ010000192.1:0-3472 GCA_041694335.1 Bacteroidales bacterium | reverse complement strand
AAGCCGTTTTGATCGATTTAGCCGTGATTATTCGAAGAGCTTCTTCCTTTTTTTCATCTGGAACATATTGAATAATGTCTTCTAGATCTTTAGAAAGTTTTTCTTCATTAGATGTGGATTGATTATCTTTTTGTTGGTTTTCTTCCATTAATCTTGTAATTGAGGTAGCTTTTCATTTATTTTTTTTATGGACTTACGAATATCATCACCAATCATCCCCCAGTCATTCTCAATAGCTTTTGCGTCGGTTTCTTCATCGGAACCAGTATAATTAAAATCATAATAGTTACCAGCAACATTAATAATGCTGCCGATACCATCGATAAATGAAGTCCGGTGAAATAATCTATTGGTTCTATATTGTTTAAGCTTAGCCATAATCCAGTTTTATCAATTTTTGCAAATATATAAACGTTTCCTATCATTAAAAGTTGTAATTGTGCTTCTGGTAATGCTCATTTAAAAAAAAATAGGTTCATCATTTTTGATTCGTTGCCACTAAGATATAAAAATATTAAATGTGAGCCTTTCAATTTCTTGGTTATTTCTCGCCCTTCCCCGAAACATCCGGCAAAATGTTGATGCCGCTGTTTTTCATGAGCTCGCTGGCGTTGAAATCGTTGCAGATGCCATCGTCCAGTTTGTAGCTGAAGAGCATGGCATCGCCTTTAATCTCGCTGTTGAAACTGTAGTTGGTAACGAGTGATTTTTTCCCGAGGAGTTTAGCCAGCTCAATGTCGTGCGTGGCCACGATGCCTGAAGTCTTGAGTTTACTAATCTGGCTGATGAGCGAGAAGCCCCCTTTGTGGCGATCTTCGGAATTGGTGCCTTTGAACATCTCATCCAAAAGGAAAAACACATTATTGCTGCTGTTAATCAGCTTCAGCATGCTTTCTATCCGGTCCAGCTCTGCATAAAAAGAAGAAACGCCTTCCTTCAGGTTGTCCTGGGTGCGCATGCTGGTGAACAGTTGAAGGTTCGACACCATCCCGTATTTGGCGCAGCAGGGCGCTCCGGCCAGGGCCAGCACCAGGTTCACGCCAACGGTTCGCAAAAAGGTACTCTTACCGCCCATATTCGAGCCGGTGATCATCACCACATCGCCGGCCCCTTCCGAATGGAAATCGTTGCAAACGCGTTTTTCGGCGTGGAGCAGCGGGTGTCCCAAAGCCTTGAATTGGAGGAAATGCTCTTTTTCGGTGATTTCCGGAAAAGCATAATCGGGGTGGGAGTAGCTGAAGCCGGCAAAGCTGCTGACGACCTCAAACTCACTCACGGCTTCGGCCCATTGCTTCAAAATGGTTTCGTTCTTTGCTTTCCATTTTTCTGTAGCCAGCACCAGGTAAATATCCAGTAACAGCAAACTGTTGAACAGCGGATAGAGGTAATTGCCGCCTACCGACATCCTTTTTATGGGGCGGTGCTGCGAAAATTCAAGGATATTACTGAGCCTGTTAATTTCGCGCGACGCCAAATAGTGGCTTTGGATAAATGAGGCCTGCAAGGCGCGCAGCTTTTCTGATTTAAAACTTTCGCTTTCTATTTTCCGGATAAGCGTCTGGTACCCTTTTAAGGTGTCGATATTCTGCTGTGAGGTCAGGACGATCTTTTCCACCACGGGATATATTTTCCGCAAAACAAGGTAATTCACCAACAGCACCATCGCGAAAGGAAGGATATAAAGGAACCAGTTTGATGAATTGAGGTTGGCCTCCACCAGGTTGGTCATAAAGAAATAGAACCCGAGCACTGAAAGTGCCGAGAGGATGATGGCTGTGGCCAGGTAGCGGCCCCTCGACTTTAGCAGGACAGCCGGAGCCTTGACCCAGTCAAGCAGCTTGTGGTAATCGCTTTTCCGGTTTTGGTAATGCATGCCCGAGGCCTGGAAATCCTGCCGCCAGCCGGGCTTTGGCGATAACTCTCTGATGGCTTCCTGCCGTGCTGCAATCGCTTCATTCCCGGCGGGATTTGACAGCCATTCGGCCAGCAGCATCCGTCCCGATTCTGTGGTGGTCCGGTTCAGCAGCTGGAAGACGGAGTGCGCTCCGAAAATGTCCAGGTCGGAGGTGTAGGGGTGGGTGTGGTTCACAAACTGATTGCCGGGGTCGAAAGCGCCCAGCTTGTTATTTAGACGATTAAGCTCCGATTCGTTGATGCTTTTCAGGAAGGAGGCATGCTTTTTCTGGTAAGACAAGTCGCTGTGCTTTTTGAGGGCAATACCGAATGCCGCTATCGTGAGAGGCAGGGCGAACAGTGCTGCATTCACCATGTTAAAACTCAGCAGAGTGATAATCGTAACGCTTGAAATTACAAAAAGCAACAGCCTGATAAATGAAATACGGTTGAGTAACTTGCTGGTGCGGCGCAACTCAGCATCGTACTTTTTTATGTTTTCTGTGTAGGTTTTCAATGATATGTACTGTTTAGTTCGATAAAATCAGGATGGAAAATACAATAATTAATATGAACAGCGTGGCCTGCCAGTAATAATTGGTCACAAAAAGGCCTGTGAGCAGCAGAAAATCGTCATCAATATCCTGCTCAATCTCTCCGCCGCCAGAGCTTCCTTTATATTTGATAAGCATCTGGTCAGCGGCGTTGATGCTCCATTTCGTGTTCCATGCGTTATCATATTTCCAGGTATACTCCTTTTTGTCAATCACTAAAAAAGCTTTGGTCATCCAGTCGTTGTAACTGATTTTGCCAATCACGCTTCCATCAGCATTATCAACAATTTCAGTATGCTGCCTGAACAGTCCCTTGGTTTTATAAGTATAGCTTTTCCCATTGATTTCTCCGGTGGCTGTCCGTGAAAAGGTCGTGTTTTTGAGCTTACCGGTTTGCCTGTCGTTTGCATATATTTTGAAGGTATCGGAGAAAGTCCCTTTTTTCCAGGTGTATCTTTTGCGCTTCATCACTTTTCTGGTTTATTCATGAATAGTCATCCGGCCACTATAGCGATTTGCATTATCGATGACTACTACATAAGTATAAATTCCTTCGGATAAATTACACGCCGATATCCTTAAATGATGATATCCTGCATGAAGGCATTCCTGGTTTTGGCTTGAAACGAGTTGGCCGGAATGATTGTAGACCCTGATTATCACATCAGCAGTTTTTTCAAGATGTATTTTTAAGGTAGATGATTCACTGAATGGGTTCGGAAAGTTTTGAATAATAGTGCTTTCCTTCCGGGTATTATTATTCAAACCGGTGGCAAATGATGCGGGCTGTTGCTGTGTTACACAATGTACCTTACCTCCCCATTCATACAAGTTTCTGCAGTCAATTCCTGTTACCGTTCTGCTGGGGTATAGCGACTCGATAATCTCATTCGCAATGGCATCGTTAGGGTCGTTATAATTCGGAACAAGCACCACTGTATTTGCAACGTAATAGTTAACATACGAGCCTTTAAACCCCAGATTGTTGCCGCTGGTTGTTATAACATTGTCTTGGGTTAATGGCA
>JASMTJ010000191.1:0-1400 GCA_041694335.1 Bacteroidales bacterium | reverse complement strand
TACTTTCCAAAATAAATCTTACCATAATTAAGGGTTAGTGGCTACCCGCTCTTTTGGGGTTTGGAGCGGGTAGTTTTTTTATGCCTTGTTTTTCAGACGATCATTTATATAATCCATTATACTATCTCTATCCTTTGGATGAAACCATTGGATTTGCCGGTCTTTTTTGAACCAGGTCATCTGGCGTTTAGCGTAACGCCGGGTGTTTGTTTTGATATCTTTAATGGCCTGATCAAGTGATACATCTTTATCGAGGTAACGAAATATTTCTTTGTAACCTACCGTATTCAAAGCATTAAGCGATTGAAAATCTCTCAGGCTTTTTACTTCATCAATCAGTCCATCGGATATCATTTGGTCGGTTCGTTGGTGTATACGTTCAAAAAGTTCTTCCCTCGGCATCTCCAGACCTATTTTGATAATGTTGAATGGCCTTTGTTTGGGCTTTGATTTTCGTAATTCGGAGTATTTTTTTCCGGAGGTTTCGCAGACCTCAATGGCCCGCATCAGTCGTTTGGGGTTGTTCTTATCCACTTCATCGAAATACTCCGGATCCAGTTTTTGAAGACGCTCCTGCAAAGGTTCAATACCTTTAGCTGAGTATATTTTATTCAGCTCCTCGCGCAAAGCAGGGTGGGGGTCAGGAAGCTCATCAATGCCTTCAGAAACAGCTTTGAGGTAGAGCCCGGAGCCTCCCACCATTATCTGAACTGATCGCTTCTTAAAAAGCTGCTCCAGCAAGTCAAGGCTCTCCTTTTCAAATGCCGAAACATTATACTCTTCCTTTATGGAAAGATGACCAATAAAATGATGAGGAATCCCATCCATTTCAGCGGGATTAGGCTTGGCCGTACCAATGCACATTTCTCTGTAAAACTGGCGTGAGTCGGCCGAAAGGATTTGTGTCTGAAACTCTTTTGCCAATTCGATACTCAATGATGTTTTACCGCTGGCCGTGGGGCCACAAATCATGATCAGGGTGTTGCGTCGACTCATGATTCCGGGTTTGGTGTAAGTCCGAGCTCGGTGCCTTTTTCAATCATAAATTTGTAGGCCTCTGCCTTTTCATTGGGGATATCACCATCCAGTATCGCCTCTCTTATGCTGTTTTTTATCATTCCCACTTCACGTGAAGGAGGGATGTTAAAAGTGCTCATAATCTCTTCGCCACTGATGGGAGGCTGCCAGTTGCGGAGCTTATCCTTTTCTTCAATTTCACGTAGTTTTTCACGAACCTCTTTAAATCTTTGCTTGTAGCGCTTTACTTTGTGTGGATTTTTCGAAGTGATATCCGCCTCACAAAGATCCATCAGCGCGTCAATATCATCACCAGCCTCAAACAGCAGCCTGCGCACTGCCGAGTCGGTAACCACATCATCGGTGAGCGCCTGCGGACGGAG
>JASMTJ010000190.1:0-3556 GCA_041694335.1 Bacteroidales bacterium | reverse complement strand
GCATTCCCCGGAGGTATGATGATTGGCACCGACTCACATACCCCAAATGCCGGTGGACTGGGCATGATAGCCGTTGGCGTAGGTGGGGCCGATGCCGTGGATGTGATGGCCGGAATGCCCTGGGAGCTGAAAATGCCTAAGCTTATCGGAGTAAAACTGACCGGAAAACTTAGCGGTTGGACGGCCTCAAAAGACGTGATTTTGAAGGTGGCCGGACTGCTTACCGTGAAAGGGGGTACAGGAGCTATCGTTGAGTATTTTGGCGAAGGAGCCGATAGTCTCTCGGCTACCGGAAAAGGAACTATCTGTAATATGGGTGCGGAAATTGGTGCTACAACATCAATTTTTGGTTACGATAATAAAATGAGCAACTATCTGCGCGATACCAACCGTGCCGAGGTGGCTGATGAGGCCGACAAGATTATGCCTTACCTGCGTTCCGACGAGGAGGTGTATGCAAATCCTGAAAAGTATTATGATGAGTTGATTGAAATCGATCTTTCAACGCTTGAGCCGCATATCAATGGTCCATTTACGCCGGATGCAGCATACCCTGTTTCTGAATTTGTGAAGGTGGTCAAAGAAAAAGATTATCCGGCTAAGCTTGAAGTTGGATTGATTGGAAGTTGTACAAACTCCTCTTACGAAGACCTGACACGTGCTGCGAGTGTGGCTAAACAGGCAGCTGATAAGGGAATGAAAGCGAAATCGGAGTTTACTGTAACGCCGGGTTCAGAGCAGATACGCTTTACTACAGAGCGTGATGGTGTCCTGAAGATTTTCGAGGATATCGGAGGAACAGTGCTGGCCAATGCCTGTGGACCATGTATCGGGCAATGGAAGAGGCACAACCAGGATCCGGACAAGAAAAACTCCATTATCACTTCCTTTAACAGGAATTTCTCGAAAAGAAATGATGGAAATCCGAACACCCATGCTTTTGTAGCTTCGCCCGAAGTAGTGACAGCAATGGCGATTGCCGGTGATCTTACATTCAATCCGATGACCGATTACCTCGAGAATGAAAATGGGGAGAAAATCAAGTTAAGTGAACCCCGGGGATTCGAAAAACCGGATGCCGGTTTTGAGGTGGGTGATGCAGGATATGTTCCTCCGGCCAATGATCCGAATAGCATTGAGATTAATGTAAGTCCTGATTCTGAAAGGCTACAACTGCTTGAACCTTTCGATGCCTGGGATGGTAAGGACTTTAAGGGATTGCACCTCCTGATAAAGGCGAAGGGAAAATGCACCACCGACCATATTTCTATGGCCGGGCCATGGCTTCGGTTTCGCGGGCACCTCGATAATATTTCTGATAATATGTTAATCGGTGCGGTGAATTATTACAACGAAGAGTCGAACATGGTGAAGAATCAAATCACCGGAGAGTACGACAAGGTGCCTGATACGGCGCGTTACTACCAGAAAAACAGCGTAGGCTCAATTGTTGTCGGAGATGAAAATTACGGCGAGGGCTCATCACGTGAGCATGCGGCCATGGAGCCCAGAAACCTTGGCGTGAGAGCAGTGCTGGTGAAATCCTTTGCCAGGATTCATGAGACCAACCTGAAAAAGCAAGGTATGCTGGCCATCACATTCGATAATCCGGATGACTATGATAAGATTAAAGAAGGTGACCGCATTGATGTGATTGGACTGACCGAATTTGCCCCGGGCAAGCAGCTGACGGTAGTTTTAAACCACGCTGACGGAACACAGGAATCGTTCCCTGTAAACCATACCTACAATGAATTCCAGATTCAGTGGTTTAAGGAAGGAAGCGCGCTGAACCTGATAAGAAAGTTGAATAAGTAAACTGTAAATTGATTGAACGAAAACCCGCATCTGTTTGAGGTGTGGGTTTTTTTATGAAAAAGCTTCCATCTTTATTCCAATAAACAATAATAAATATTGAGATGTAAACTTGGGAATTTATATTATAAAGCATTTTGGCGTTCGGCGGAAGCTCATGCTTCCGCTGTAATATCCTGGAAGCCTCTGGCTTCCGTCCAAACCTCCGTTTAAATAGCTTGCGGTAACACCAGCCGGAGGCTGGAAGAATAGAGTATTCCCGAAGCCTCGGGATTCCAACAAACTTTTTGCTTGTTATTATTATTTAACTTGAAAATCAATATACTATGACAAGTTTTCATTCCAATAAACAATAATAAATATTTGATAAAAGCAAAATAATTATTGATAAACGATAATATTTGTATTATATTTGCAGCATCATTAAAACAATTATGCTATGAACAAAGAAAAATCATCTACAAGTATTCGTGTTATTTACTGGATTATGCGGATTGGCTATTTCCTGGGATTGGCTGGTGGAGTCATACTCCTGGGATTCTTAATTGCTTTGCTTTCAGGTATGGATATGGAAAGTGTAAATTTCCAGATTACTCTTCCGGCAAAGATGACACTGGTTGAGACAGGTTTTCTCAATTCAGGAGGCCAGGTTGTTCCGGTTCGACTAAATGACATGACCGGAAGCTTGCAATTTGAGCAGTTTTCCGAAGCCCCACTCAAGGTAAAGCTGGCTTTTCTTTTTGCTACACTGATCATTTATGGAGCGCTTTTAGTAATACTTCAAAAAATGATGGTCTTTATAAGAAACATTTACCAGCATCGCTTTTTCGATGCACAAAACCAAAAATGTCTTTTGGTGATTTCCTATACTTTGATAATTGTATGGGCTGTGGTCAAAATCAGCGGAACAATAATGTTTTTTGTTGTAGAAGAAGCCTTAGTACTGAATTCCGTAGAACTGACCTCGCCAAATGCAGGTGGGTTATCATTGCTTTTTACAGGCTTGCTGACCTATGTTTTGGCCAAAGTATTTGCTGAAGGTCGCCGAATTGAAGAAGAAAACCGTTTAACTGTTTAGTTATGGCTATTATAGTGAATCTTGACGTGATGCTGGCAAAAAGAAAAATGAGTTTGACCGAGCTTTCTGAAAGAGTCGGGATAACCATGGCCAACCTGTCCATCCTAAAAAAAGGAAAAGCAAAGGCCATCCGGTTTTCTACCCTCGAAAAAATCTGTGATGTGCTGAACTGCCAACCCGGAGATATCCTGGAATACCAGGAAGAAGAATCCTGATAAAGCAAATAACAGCCCGTGATCAAGGTTAGCATCTAAACCCAGATCGCCGGTTTTATTTATTGAATCGAGGTGTAAAGTTGGTTACTTATGCTTTTTAAAATTTAACGTTCGGCGGAAGCTCCTGCTTCCGTTGTAGCATCCTGAAAACCTCTGGCTTTTGAATAGAACTAATATTTTAGATATGCGATGAAACCAGCCAGAGGCTGGAAGAATATTATAGCGGAAGCTGGAGCTTCCGCCAAACTGTTTTTTATCTCTCTTCTGGCTTGATAACATGCAGTTTATGATAAGTACTCTTTTTTACACCTTAATTATCGAAAACAACTCTGATCGGTAACATTTAACTTGTTTCGGTCAAAGCCTTTTTCTTCTATCATTTCGATGATGCTCTCGTATGTGCCTTTATCCATTTCAGGTGTTCGGCTGAGAATCCACAGATACTCCC
>JASMTJ010000189.1:0-1541 GCA_041694335.1 Bacteroidales bacterium | reverse complement strand
CTCTGTTGCTGAGTGACGCAACCAAATCAGACGCGGACTCTGACGGCCTTGGTGCTCACCAGATTAAGCGGGTTTAGCTACCAAGCCCGGCACCAAGGCCACTGGCACACGGCCACCCAAAAGACCGAAGCCTTTGCCATTAACGCCAGAATAAGCCGCCGTTTGGAGCGCCAGCGAAAAACGGTCGGCTTGATTCACTTGTTAAGCATTCTCGGTCTTGGCTTCCAATTCCTCAGAAAGCTTATCGAATGATTCTCGAAGAGATTCAATTATTGATCTATAAATAACCATGAGATCTGACGAATGCTCAACACCCAAGCGATCACATACATAGTCTAGCTTTTGCCGAGAACTTTCGTCGGAACTTAGATGAGAGTATGCAACGCGAAAATCATAGAGAATATAAAAAGGACTCATGATCGAAGCTGCATCGATAGCCGGAAAAGACAACTCAATAAATTTCTGCAACCTCTTTATGCTTCCCAAACTTTTAGGATCGCCACCCAAACGCTCTATCAACCTACCCAATGCCTTGTTGTCAAAGGACTCAACATAGATCTTGTTGAGGGTATCAGCGACGTGCCGACGCTCCTTTTCAGTATCTACAACGGGCGCGTTAAAAGAAATAGAAAGCTCAAGCACTTCATCATCAAGGTGGGCAATCTTTTCATCAAACTGGTTAAAACAGTTCTCTAGAAACCTTGATCTACTCTTAAAAAGAGCATTTTCTCTCGATAATTCCGTAAAAATGCATTCGATTTGACCATCATAGAATTCAGACCCAATTGAGTGATCTGACTCTACATTTTCTGAGCGAAGGTAATATTGCTCTGAATCAGGTAGCTCGGCGATATCACCAAGCCACATTACGACTTTACCATTTTTGTTTATTCCGAACGGGATCGAAAAATTTTCCCCGCGTCTAATTTCACCGTAGGTAGCTGATGCAAAGCTTAAACGGTAAACGGGAGACGCGTCGTACTTTATCAATACTTCACGATTAAAAAATACCGGCGTCAAGAACCCGATATTCCAAGGCCTTTTTAGGCCTGGAATGTACTCATAATCATCAGAATCATAGATAAAAGACGCAACCCCAAATCCGTAATCTTTATCTGTTTTGTTGCGCGAAACGCTTACTCTATCGCGTTTTTTCTCGAATGCTTGTTTGTGCAATTCAATAATGGCAAACCTGGACTTATCTGGCAGATAATCTACTTCACATTTAGTGCAGCGCAATACGGGAAGATTTTCGATACCAATTTCTACGCCACTAACCATCTCATAGAAATCCGCAAATTGTAGATCGAGATGACCTTGGCAATTACCACAGTATAGTCTTTGGGGCTGACCATCCTTGGGAAAAACCTCTGAAATCTCCACTATTACTCCTTGGTGCTTAACGCCGAAGCACAGCGGCGACCTTGGAGTGGCGACGAAGGAGCCACGTAAAGGGCGTCCGGCGGCCATCGGCCGCGAACTGCTGCGCCTGGTTAGTGGCAGGGGTTATGACGTTGCCTTGCTCCCTGGCACTGACCGTG
>JASMTJ010000188.1:0-1469 GCA_041694335.1 Bacteroidales bacterium | reverse complement strand
ATATCGGTATCGCCGAAATAGGTATAATACCGAGCAAGATCGTTGGCAATACCTGCAATTCTGGTTTTGCTGCTGATAATATCGTTCTCAAATTTATTTTTCAGTTTCTGAAACTCCTTTTCATCAATAAGATTGTTCTTCACCTTTTCAATTTCGGTAATCATGGCCTGTTCCAATTCTTCAATATCTTTTCCCATATTGGGCAGCGCAAATGCGATGCTAACACTTGGATCGCGAAACGGAAGCGGGAAAGAGCTCACCTGCATGGCAATTTGCTGTTCATCGACGAGCGACTTGTAAAGACGCGAACTCTGTCCGTCGGCCAAAAGGGTGCTCAACATCTCCAGGGCGTAATAATCTTCTGTTCCCATGGCAGGTGTACGATAGGCATGAAGTACAAGCGGTACCTGAATGTTGTCGTAAACGGTATCCCGGACTTCTCCTCCTAACGGCGGTTCAACAACATCGGGACGGTATATCTCTCCTTCGCCGGCAGGAATATCCCCGAAATATTTTTGAACCAACTGCCTGGTTTTTTCAGGTTCGATATCGCCGGCAATAACCAGAACGGCATTGTCGGGCACGTAAAACTGGTCATAGAACTGCTGAAATTCCTCATCTTTGGCTGCCCTGATATGATCGGGATCGCCGATGGTTGTCCAGCGATAAGGATGCTCTTTAAACGCCCTTTTCATTACCTCGATCAGAATTGAACCGTAGGGCCGGTTGTCGTAATTTTGTTTTTTCTCTTCAATCACAACCTGTTTTTGCGTGGCAATCCCCACGCTGTCGACTTTCGCATGAAGCATCCGTTCAGACTCAAGCCAGAGCCCCATTTCGAGCTGATTGGAAGGAAAAATTTCGTAATAATAGGTACGGTCGGCCGATGTGTTGGCATTCAACGTTCCGCCCGATTTTTCTACATACCTCGAATATTCTCCCCGGGGAATATTCTCTGTTCCTTCAAACATCAAGTGTTCAAAGAAGTGTGCAAATCCGGTACGATCGGGTTGTTCATTTTTCGACCCGACATGATACATCACGCTTACCGATACAATCGGTGTAGAATGGTCTTCATGGAGAATGACATGCAGGCCGTTGTCAAGGTCATACTCCGTGAATTCGATCTGCCGCTGCTGGGCAAACATTACACTTCCTGACAGTACCAACGCAAGCAGGAATAATGAGCTTCTTTTCATTTTCTTCATACTATAACTTTTTATTGGTTAAGGTGCTTGTAAAAAATTTGATTTATGAGTGGACTCATTTATAGATATTAAAAATAACCTCAATAGATATCATCTGCCACAACACCAATCGTTGCAACTCCCAAAAAATCAATAAAATGATTCGGATTATATTGCGTCTGCAGCCATGCAGCACTTTGAAAAAGAAAACCAACAAATACTTCTATCATTTTGAAGAGAATGGTTTTGGGTTCTAAAAAAAATGTTAAATCAATTTGCAGG
>JASMTJ010000187.1:0-2015 GCA_041694335.1 Bacteroidales bacterium | reverse complement strand
CCTTCGGGATTCGGGAGAGTTTGGTGGATTATCTTCCTGACAGGTATAGGAAACCTTTGAAGAGATTAAAAGACACTGGTTATAATACTATTTACAAACACCGCAAAGTGCTGGAAATCGAAATCGCCGGATTTAACATTCTGGGAACTTTGGTGAAAGAGTTTACTTATTCGCTCGAAAGCAATTCGAAGTATTATAAAAACATTCGTGCATTGATTCCAACGCAATATCAGATTAATGCTGAAAATCCATATGATCGACTGCGTGCCGTCATTGATTTTATCAGTGGCATGACCGATCTGTATGCGCTGGAGATTTACCGCACTATCAAAGGGATTGAGATGCCTTCGCTGAGGTAGGATTTACGGTTGCTACGTTTGATAGGTTGCTACGTTTGTATGTTTATAAACAGGTGTTTAAGTGCGTATGTGCACAGGTAAAGTTGGCAAAAAGCAGTTGGCGGTTGGCAATGAAACTTTTTCGGGTTTTGCGTTTTGTGCTATTTGCCAGAATAAGTGTAATCTTCTCTTTTGGAATTTGGATATTGAAATTTGGGATTTCTTTTTACGACATAACAAATAGTCTTTTTTGCTGTTTTCATTTCTGAATCTCACAATCAAATAGTATGGCTAAAGCTGAAAAGCGCAAGATTCTTTTTGTGATGAATCCGGTATCGGGGGATGAGTCGAAGGAGAACGTAATGCAGAAGGTGGAAAACTTCTGTAAGAAGCATTCCTTTATACATCAGATTTTTGAGACCAAAGGGGAGGGGGATTTGTCTTTACTGCAAACTGAACTGGATAATTTTGAGCCAGACACAGCAGTTGCTATAGGTGGTGACGGAACGATTAATCTGGTGGCTGGTGCCATCGCCGGTACTGTAATAGGTCTTGGAATTATTCCGATGGGCTCAGCCAATGGACTGGCCACAGAGCTGCTTATTCCGGAAAACGCGGAGCAGGGGCTTGAACTTCTGGCAAAGAATCATACCCGGTCAATGGATTTGTTATACGTCGATGACATTCCGGCGGCCCACCTCTGTGATATTGGCTTCAATGCACGGCTTGTTAAGGCTTTTTCAAGGGAGAAGGTAAGAGGGTTCAGGTCCTATGCCAAGCATTTTTTTGAGGTGTTGCGTACCCACAAACCAAATCGATTCAGCCTGAAGTTCAAGGATGGAAGTGAAGAGTCGTTTAAGGCACACATGGTGATTGTGACCAACAACCAAAAGTATGGTACCGGTGCGGTGATTAATCCACAAGGAAATTCCAGTGATGGGAAATTCGAGGTCGTGGTGATCAGGTATTATTCGCCGTTGCATATCCTCCAGATTTTCTTTGCCCTGTTTCTAAGGAATATTGATAAGATGCACTACGTATTCACATACTCCGCTGATGAAGTTGAGCTAATCAACCACAAAAAGGAATCGGTGAATGTGGACGGAGAGATTATTGGCGACCCTGTCAATATCTATTTTAAGAATCAGAAGAAAGCTATCAAAGTGATTGTTCCGGAGTAATCAGTTTCGTGTTCCTTGTTTCGGGTTTCGAGTCTCGGGTTTGGGTGAGTGACCAAAAATGAACTGACTTACTGAATGACTGAATGGATGAATGATTGTATGACTGAATCGAGCCCGTTTCATCCAATCATTCATTCATCCATCCAATCACATTATTTCTTACAAATTAACCAATTAACTATTTTACTAATCAATAAATTAGCCAATCTTTCAATTATCCGTCAACCTCCTCACTCTTTTTTGGAATTTGGATTTTGAAATTTCTTACTCCAGACTAATCGCAAACCCACCTCCTGCGGCGAGGTTGATTTCGAGGGTGTCGCCTTTACGGATAGTTTTTTCTTCAATCTGGTAGCTGGTCGGATTGTCATCCCAGTGAGCATCCTGACCGTCTTTGTAGATGCGGGCGGTGTATTCCTTGCCTTCATCCAGGAAACTGAAATCAACGGTGACTTTGCGCTGATTTTCATCGGTGATGCCGCCAACAAACCAGTTG
>JASMTJ010000186.1:0-10821 GCA_041694335.1 Bacteroidales bacterium | reverse complement strand
AAGAACTGGAAATTGCCTGCCCGGTGTCCGGCTCAAAAAACTGGACCGAAGTGCGTCAATTCAACCTGATGTTCGACACTAAGCTCGGTTCGCTGAGCGAGGGGTCCAACAAAATTTACCTGCGCCCCGAAACAGCACAGGGTATTTTTGTCAACTACCTCAATGTTCAAAAAACCGGCCGCATGAAAATTCCTTTCGGGATAGCACAGATAGGGAAAGCGTTTCGTAATGAAATCGTGGCCCGGCAGTTTATCTTCAGGATGCGTGAGTTTGAGCAGATGGAGATGCAGTTTTTCGTCAAACCAGGAACGGAAATGGAATGGTTTGATTACTGGAAAAACCAACGCATCAAATGGCACAAAGCGCTCGGTATTGGCGACGACTACTACCGCCTTCACGAACATGATAAACTGGCGCACTACGCCAATGCGGCCTATGATATTGAGTTTAATTTCCCGATGGGCTTCAAGGAGCTTGAGGGCATCCACTCGCGTACGGACTTTGACCTCTCGGCCCACCAGGATTTATCCGGAAGGAAAGTCCAGTATTATGATCCGGAGTCGCAGGAGAGTTATGTGCCATACGTAGTGGAAACATCTATTGGTCTCGACCGCATGTTTTTGAGCGTATTAACTTTTGCTTATCGCGAAGAAAAACTGGAGGATGGCTCGGAACGCACTGTACTGCGCATTCCTCCGTCGCTGGCACCCATCAAAGCGGCTGTTTTCCCGTTAACCAAAAAAGACGGCTTGCCTGAAAAAGCCCGCGAAATCATGGATGAGCTGAAGCTTGACTTCAATTGCCAGTATGAAGAAAAAGATGCCATTGGTAAGCGTTATCGCCGTCATGACGCCATCGGCACACCCTACTGCATAACGGTAGACCATCAGACTCTTGAGGACAATACGGTCACCATCCGCGAACGCGATTCGATGGAACAGGAAAGAGTGAAGATAGTCGAACTGGAACCTATCATCAGAAAGAAGCTTAGAGTTCAGTTTTAGCCTTCAGTTCACTAAAATAAAAAAAGGCCTCGATTATTCGGGGCCTTTTTTATTGTCTTGCTCTTCAGGTTCATTGGTTTTGGGCGGTGGCGCCTGCTTCTCATTAAATTCGTTCATCGTGCGCTCTATCCCCATCATCACAAAAGAAATACACATCTGAACAGCCTTTTCCACCTTCGGACGCAAAGCTTCAACCTCAGCTTTTTCCCAGCGGCCTAAAACATACTGTACCTGGTAGCCTTTCGCAAAATCATTGCCAATACCCACACGTAAGCGCGGAAACTGATTGGTCTGCAGAATTTCTATAATGTGAGAAATCCCGTTATGGCCGGCATCGCTGCCTTTCTTTTTCATCCGTAAAAGACCCAGGGGCAAGGCCACATCATCCACAATCACCAGCGTATTATCAATGGAAACATTCTCCTTTTCCTGCCAATAACGAACGGATTTTCCGCTCAGGTTCATGTAGGTAGAAGGCTTCAGCAAAATCACCGTACGTCCTTTAAGCTTTATGGTAGTGATATCGCCATAACGCTCGGTTTGCCACACAGCACTTTTCTTTTCGGCCAGCACATCCAAAATATCAAACCCGATGTTGTGCCGGGTGCCTGCATATTTTGCTCCCGGATTTCCTAGTCCAACTAAAAGATACTTTTCCATATCAAATACTTGTTATAAAACAAAGGGTGCATCGATTGCCCGACACACCCTCTTATTATTTTTCGGAAAATCAGGCTTATTCTTCACCTTCCGATGATTCCTGTTCTTCGCCTTCAGCACCTGACTCTTCGCCTTCAGCACCTTCAGCAGCTTCACCTTCTTCTTCCTCATCTTCGTCAAGCTCCATATCAGCGCCCATAGCGGCCATAGCACGAGCTGATTTAATGGCGATCACAACGCTGTTGGTAGGATCAAGGAAAGTGAGTTTATCGTTATCAATCTCTTTCACCTTAATGGTGTCATTCACATCCATCTTCGAAACATCCAGGTTGATAGTTTCCGGCATGTCATTCAACAGCCCTTTAACCTGCAGTTTCCGACGGTTCATGTACAATTTACCACCTTTTTGCAGCCCTGGTGCAACACCCATTGCTTTAACAGGAAGGGTGATAATGAATGGTTTGTCTTCGAATACTTCCAGGAAGTCGATATGTAAAAGCTTATCAGTTACCGGATGGAACTGGATGTCCTGTACGATAGCCTGATGCTCTTTTCCATCAATGGTCAGTTGATACACAAACACATCCGGATTCCAGATGGTTTTTACCAATTCTTTGTTTGCTAATGTGAAATGCTTCTGCTCTTCACCTCCGTAAAGTACGCAAGGGATAAATCCCTCACGACGATTCTTCTTAGCATCTTTTTTCCCTACGTTCTCTCTCAGAGAACCGCTCAATGATACTGTTTTCATAAAATGAATAATTAAACTTGATTAAATTAATTTATTTCTCTTCTTAAGATTCTCGAATTTAAAAATTGAACTGATCGATTCATCGTGACGTACACGACGAATAACCTCAGAGAACAATTCAGCAGTGGAAATCACTTCTACCTTATCAGACTTCTGCTTCAGCGGGATAGTATCGGTAACATACACCTTTTCGAAAGGGGAGTTTTCGATACGCTCGAACGCTTTTCCGGAGAAAATCGGGTGTGTCGCTATCGCCCTTACACTGTTTGCTCCCTTTTCCATCATCAGCTCAGCAGCTCTGGTTATGGTTCCGGCGGTATCAATAATATCATCCACCAACACAATATCTTTTCCTTCCACTTCACCAATAACAGCCATTTCTGCTACTGCATTAGGTTTAGAACGCTGCTTGTAGCAAATAATGAAATCTGTTTCCAACACCTTAGCGTAGCTGGCTGCGCGCTTTGTCCCTCCTGTATCCGGCGAGGCCATACTGATTCGTGGCAAGTTCAGCGATTTGAGGTACGGAACAAATATCGAAGATGCAAACAGATGATCCACGGGAAACTCAAAGAAGCCCTGTATTTGATCGGCGTGCAGGTCGATGGTAATAATTCTGTTCACTCCTGAAGCTGAAAGCAGGTTAGCAATCATTTTCGATGCGATAGAAACACGTGGCCGGTCTTTGCGGTCCTGACGTGCGAAACCAAAATACGGAATTACCGCTACGATATTTCTTGCTGAGGCTCTTTTTGCCGCATCAATAATCATCAGCAACTCGAACAGGTTCTCTGACGGCGGAAAGGTGGATTGAACAATAAAGATGTCATTTCCACGAATATTTTCTTCAAAAGAAGGCTGAAACTCACCATCTGAAAACTCAGTGACATTGACATTTCCCAACTCCTGCCCGTAACTGTGAGCAATTTTTTCTGCCAAATATCTGGTGGCTCTTCCAGCCACGATGTTTACCTGGTTCGACATGATTTTTGATTTTATAGATACGCCTGCCAAATGCGGGCGCAAAATTACAATATTATTTTTGCTTTAACAATTATCTGCCAGCAATCAATAAAAATAAGCAAAATCCACTTGTAATCGTCTAAAAATTTATATTTTTGCAGCCACTTGTGAAAGCCACGCGTATCAGCAAGTAAACGCCCAGGTGGCGGAATTGGTAGACGCGTTGGTCTCAAAAACCAATGAGGTAATTCTCGTGCCGGTTCGACCCCGGCCCTGGGTACAAAAAGCTTTCTGATATCAGAAAGCTTTTTTTGATCGTTATCAGAATAAAATATCATCGTTATGAAGCGCATAAAAGTTTATCTGCCCATTACTTTTGCTTTGGTCCTTGCTCTTGGTATCCTCCTGGGATACCGGATGAACCCGGGAATGTCGCCGGAAAGTAAAATATTTAAAATAAATCATCCGTGGTCGTCAGAAAACAAAGTATCCTCCGCGCTCAACTATATCGATCAAAATTACGTTGACACGGTGGATATGAGCGAGTTGGAAAAAGAAGCGCTTGTTTCGGTACTTACCAAACTTGACCCCCACTCACAATATATTCCCGCTGAAGCTTTTAATGAGATGAACGACGCTTTGAAAGGCAATTTTGAGGGCATTGGCGTTCAATTCAGGATTGAAAAAGACACCGTTATGGTCATTTCAGCCATCAGCGGTGGCCCTTCCGAAAAGGTAGGAATCAAAGGGGGCGACCGGATTGTTACGGTGGATGGGGACACCATTGCCGGTGTGGAAATCAGTAACGAGGACGTAATCAGTAAGCTGAAGGGTGAACGTGGCACTAAGGTTCATGTAGGTGTTTTCAGAAGAGGTGTCGATGAGCTTCTTCATTTCACTATCACGCGCGATGTCATTCCTACTTACAGCGTGGATATCGCTTTTGTTCCTGAAGACTCTACCGGCTACATTAAGCTAAGTAAGTTCAGCGCCACCACTTACCAGGAAATGCAACAGGCACTAAGCGACCTGCAACAACAAGGAATCAACAAACTGATTCTTGATTTGAGAGGAAATTCAGGGGGGTACCTCCAGGCAGCCATCAACCTCTCGGATGAGTTTCTGAAAAATGAAGAATTGATCGTTTACACCGAAGGAAAAAACCGTCCCAGAAAATACGCCTACGCCACAGAGCAAGGTTCATTTCAAGAAAAACCGGTGGCTATCCTGATTGACGAAGGCTCTGCCTCTGCAAGTGAAATTGTGGCGGGTGCCGTTCAGGATAATGATCGCGGAATTATTGTTGGAAGAAGATCTTTTGGAAAAGGATTGGTGCAGGAGCAAGTGAGATTCAACGATAAAAGCGCTCTCCGATTGACCGTTGCCCGCTACTATACTCCTACCGGACGAAGCATTCAGAGGCCTTACAGTAATGGTAAAAAAGAGTATTACCACGATTTATACGAAAGATGGTCGAATGGGGAGATGGTTTCGGCCGACAGCATTCACTTCAACGATTCGCTCATCTACACCACCCCGAAGGGAGATACGGTTTACGGTGGAGGGGGAATTATGCCGGATGTGTTTGTTTCCGTTGAAAAAGAACAAACCAGCGAATTCAGCGGAAAGCTTTTACAAAAAGGATTATACTATCGCTTTGCCTTCGATTATGTTGACCAAAACAGGCCGGAACTGGAAGCATATGAAAATGCAGACTTTTTCCTTGAAGAATACCAAATATCCGATAAGCAATTGGACTCATTCTTTGAAAAAGCCAGGAAGCAAGGTGTTGAAAAGCCTTCGAATCTTACTAATCAGGAAGTTAAAGAAATCAAAACCTTACTGAAAGCCCTTATTGGCAGGAATTTATTTGATAATGACGGTTTTTATCCCGTTTATTTGAAAACGGATGCCATCTACAAAGAAGCAATAAAAGCAATCAATTCCGACAAAGTAAGTTGATTTAAGATCTTTTAACTTGAAATCTCTTCATATATATGTTATATTTGTTTGAAACCAAAAACAAACAATTATGCATTTTGAATTACCTCCACTTCCTTACAAAAAGGAAGCCTTAGAACCACACATTTCTAAAGAAACTGTCGAATTCCACTATGGCAAACACCATCAGGGTTACGTAGATAAGTTGAATAAGCTCATTAAGGGCACTGAATTTGAAAATGCCAGTCTCGAAGAAATCGTTAAAAAAGCTGACGGCGGCATTTTTAACAACGGCGCCCAAGTTTGGAATCATACTTTCTACTGGAACTGCCTGAATCCTTTTGGTGGTAACAAGCCCAATGGTAAGCTGCAAGAACTTATCAATCGTGATTTTGGTTCTTTCAATGAATTTAAGGAGAAGTTTACCAATGCAGCCACCACCCTCTTTGGGTCAGGATGGACTTGGCTGTCAGTGGATAAGGATGGAAAACTGGTGATTGAGCAAAGAAGTAATGCCGACAATCCTTTACGTGATGGTCTGAAGCCAATTCTCACCTGCGATATGTGGGAGCACGCCTTCTACCTCGATCGTCAGAATCGAAAGCCCGAGTATCTTGAAGCATTCTGGAATCTTGTGAACTGGGATGCGTGCGAAGAAAGGTTGTAACAAAAAAGCCGGAATTGATTCCGGCTTTTTTTTATTCTACTGTTACTGATTTTGCAAGATTTCGTGGTTGGTCAACGTTGCAACCACGCATTACAGCAATGTGATAAGACAAAAGCTGCAACGGAATGGTATTGATCAACGGATCAAGAAACTCATGCGTTTCAGGGACCTCGATGGTGAAATCAGCAATTTCTTTAATCGTCTCATCCCCAACCGGCACCACGGCAATAATAACACCACTACGGGCTTTAATTTCCTGAATGTTACTAATTACCTTATCATAGATACTCTTGTTGGTCCCGATAACTACCGTAGGCATATCCTCATCTATCAGTGCAATAGGTCCATGCTTCATTTCCGCAGCCGGATAACCTTCCGCGTGAATGTAAGAAATCTCTTTTAGCTTCAGAGCTCCTTCCAGCGCCACAGGGAAGTTAAATCCCCGGCCCAGGTAAAGGAAGTTTTTACTGTCCTTAAATTTATAGGCGATTTTTTCAACTTCTTTATCCGACTTCAATGCCTGTTCCACTTTAGCTGGAATATTGTAAAGCTCGTTGATAATCTGCTGATATTTAGAGGCACTGAGGGAACCTTTGAGTTTGGCAATTCTGAGCGCCATGAGCGTAAGAATGGTCACCTGCGCGGTGAAAGCTTTGGTGGAAGCGACCCCGATTTCAGGACCGGCATGAGTGTATGAACCTGCATCTGTAATCCGTGCAATGGAAGAGCCTACCACATTACAGACTCCCAGAATAGTGGCCCCTTTCGACTTGGCAAGTTCGATGGCCGCCAAAGTATCGGCGGTTTCACCCGATTGCGAAATTGCGATCACCACATCCTCCTCAGTTATGATTGGATTGCGGTAACGAAATTCGGATGCATACTCAACTTCAACAGGAATACGTGCCATCTCCTCAAAAAGATATTCACCAACCAGTCCGGCATGCCACGAAGTTCCACAAGCAATGATAAGAATACGTTTGGCATTTACCATTTTTTGCTCATAATCAAGAATACCTCCCAACCGCACTTCCCAGGTGTCCGGATTCAAACGCCCGCGCATGCTGTCTTTTATCGACTCCGTCTGCTCGTAAATCTCTTTAAGCATAAAATGATCGTAGCCCTGCTTTTCCAACGCATTCAGATTCATTTCAAGCTCTTGCACGTAAGGGTTACGCTTTTTATTCTTTATCGTCTTAAGCTCCAGATCCTGTCCTTTACGGATAATCGCAATCTCTTCATCTTCGAGGTAAACCACCTGTTTGGTGTGCTCAATAATAGGAGTGGCATCAGAGGCGAGGTAAAACTCTCCATCGCCTATACCCACTACCAGCGGGCTGCCTTTACGTGCTGCAATGAGCATATCCGGATTATCGGTGGAGGCAATTACAATGGCATAGGCTCCAATAACACTGTTAAGCGCGATCCTTACCGCTTCGATCAGATCGACTTTTTCTTTGATCTTAATATCTTCGATAAGGTTAATTAAAACCTCCGTATCCGTATCGCTTTCAAAGGTGTAACCTCTGTTTATCAGCTCTTTTTTGAGGGTCTCATAGTTTTCTATAATTCCGTTATGGACAATAGAAAGCTCCTTGGAATTTGAGACGTGCGGGTGTGCATTAACATCATTAGGAACACCGTGAGTGGCCCAACGGGTGTGAGCTATACCGGCTTTTCCTTCAATATTCTTGTCTTTTACAAATTCCTCAAGTGAAGCAACTTTCCCTTTTTGCTTATAACTATTGATACCTCCATTGATCAGGGTGATACCTGAGCTGTCGTATCCACGATATTCCAAACGGTGCAAACCATTAATGAGAATAGGGTATGCTTGTTTTTCTCCAATGTAGCCAACAATTCCACACATAGTAAGGTAATTATTTAGTTTTCTCCAAAATTAACATTATCTCCAACAATAAAATAACCGATTTTGTTAATTTACCGTGAGATTTTTCGGAAGTCATCATCAACCTGAGATTGTTTTCTGCTCTAATCGGCCAGCGTATAAACAATCTTTAGCTTCAACGGCTCTGAATCATCTTCAGGGCCATTGAGTATTAATCTTCCCATGCTGCTTGCTTCTGAAGGGACACCCAAAATAAGTGTGTTACCCTCCGATTTGCCAGTTATGAGTCCTTGGGTAAAAATAGATAACCTGAAAGAATAGCGGTTTTCGGATTCATTTAAACTACCACCAAAATATGCATTCCCCTGGACCCGGTCGGGTAAATCATACAACACATTTGCAGAATCGAGCCCAACCATAAATAGGCTTTCAGGAACATCATATCCTGAATTGCTTTGATGATTAGCTATCAATTGTGCTTCATTAATAATAATGGGCTGGTCGGTTTTGGGCAGGTCAGGAATAACAACTTTAGTACGAACACCACTCATTGCCTGCAAGTATAAATTTTGTTCCCCAAGGCTTGTATCTCCTTCCAAAACCTGCTGTTTAAAATCCTCTGAAGCCTCAGCATATCCATAATGATTGTAATTAATCGTTCGTGGAGTAGCCGAACCCACCACGTAATCAAAAGATGTAGTGTCTTCATCATTATGATAATACAGCCTGAGTGCCGATTGCTCTGCTCTGAGGTTGTATGCAATGATAGAACCAGCACCAGGCTGGGTTTCTTTATCTACGGTTAAAACAAGACCCGGAAAATACTCCGCAAAACTTGCTGAACTCTCCATCGCTGATTCACCGGCAGCCATTAAATACTCTCCCAAGTCATCTGCCAACCTGATGCGTGCATGCGCCCGGTATTTATTTGTATCTATGGTCACACTATCGGTGGGCCTGGGATGGAACTGAACGCCACTTGCGTAATCGGTATTTTCATCGTATTCGAAGGTCTGATTCGAATAATACAATGAATCAGCCACAATCTCTCCTTGCAGCTTATAGGCATGAAAAGTTTGAGGCGTTGTGGTGTCGCCAGAATAGTTCTCATACTGCATCATCAGCACCAGCGAGTCTAAAACAGCATTGTCCCCAAATTCATGAGATGAGGCTGACAAAGAAAAAGTAGTGTATGTGGTGGCGGTAGTTACACCAAATGTTGGATCGTAATGCGATCCGACAAAACTAAACTCTGTTTCATCGGTTCTGAGCGAATCCATCAAATAAGAGTAAGCATACACGCTAACCGTATCTGTCGTAAAAACTTCAAGGTCGTCGCCTGGCTGAACGCCCAGTCCCAGATCACTGGGATCTTCTTCACATCCGGCTATGATAAGGCCTGCTACCACCATAAGTGCAGCAAAGATAATTCTGTTCAATGTTCTGCTTTTTTAGATTTCTTTTTCGAACGCAATAGTACAAATAATGGGTTGATCAGCAATTAACTCTGAAGGATTTTATCATAAAAATCGTTAATCGGCTCCACATACTCATCTTTTTCAGCACCGGGGAATGGCAGGAATGGCTTGCCCGATTTTTTGGCATAATCAATCAATTCCTGATCCACCTCTTCGGCTCCCTGAATAACCGCATCGGAGTTATCGACAGCACCTTTCATCAGGGCTTTATAATTCCTTTCCTGATATACTTTCAGATCCGTTTTGGTGATTCCATCAAGCGAAATTTTCTTAGGAAGGTTTTCGCTCAGCTGCTCCTCGAAGTTGTCATTCATCAGGGTACAGACTACTTTAGAATCTGAAAACAACGGATTATCCTTAAAGGCTCTTTTCACATAAAGCGGCACTAATGAAGCCATCCATCCCGTGCAATGAATAATGTCGGGAGCCCAGCCAAGTTTTTTAACTGTTTCAAGAACTCCTCTTCCGAAGAAAACAGTCCGTTCATCGTTATCATCAAAAAATTTACCCTTTTTGTCGCGAATCATTGCTTTGCGATGAAAGTAATCTTCGTTATCAATAAAATAAACCTGCATGCGTGCAGGCTGAATAGAAGCTACTTTGATAATCAATGGATGGTCCGTATCGTCGATGATGAGGTTCATGCCCGAAAGCCTGATAACCTCATGAAGCTGGTTACGCCTTTCGTTTATCGTTCCGAACCTTGGCATGAAGGTGCGAATCTCTTTTCCCTTTTCCTGAATCCCTTGAGGAAGAAAACGCCCCATCTTGCTCATATGGTTTTCTTTAAGGTAGGGCTTAATTTCTTGCGATACGAATAAAACTTTTGCTTTTTCCATCGGTGTGCATTTTATGCTTAAAATCAATCAAATTCTCATTAAATAATTTGCAAATTTACAATTTTTTAGCTTAACATTCAATTTCATATCCCCAAATCAAGCCATTTGAGGTGCATATCTGAACAAATAACTATGAAAAACCAGTGATTGAAATACCCTTTCAATGAAATAAAACAGAAATAATAAAAAATGTCTGACACAACTAGTTGCACCAGACATTGAATCCTTTTAACACATTATGACTATTTCTTAATAAATAATGCCTTAATAATATGTTCGGCCATTTTAGGATTTTCCTTCAACCGGCGTGTTGAATATCCAAACCACTTATCTCCGAAAGGCACATAAACCCTCATTTTGTGACCCTTATCCAAAATTTCCTGGCGAAGGTTGGGTGTCACTCCATAAAGCATCTGGAATTCATACTTATCCTTCGGAACATTATACTTTTCAATCAGCTCATAGGCTGCATCAATTATCGGCCTGTCGTGCGTGGCAATACCCACATAAATACCATTTTTAAGCATATATTCCATATCCTCAATAAAATGCTTGTTGATATTATCATAGCCCTTATAAGCAATTTCGGGTGGTTCTACATAAATGCCTTTGCACAGCCTGAAGTTCAGTGGTGCTTCCTCTGTATGTATATCCATTAAGCCTTTTACA
>JASMTJ010000185.1:0-1000 GCA_041694335.1 Bacteroidales bacterium | reverse complement strand
TGGATGAGCTGGCGGCATCCGTAAAGCCTACGATTTTTCCACCCAGCTGACTGATGGCACTTTCAAAGCTGAGCCGGGTTCGTGTAGAAGGCTCAAAAAACAGTGAAGCAATCACGTAATTTCT
Organism: Bacteroidales bacterium; assembly: GCA_041694335.1. Classification (GTDB taxonomy): domain Bacteria; phylum Bacteroidota; class Bacteroidia; order Bacteroidales; family JAIPAH01; genus JAIPAH01. Next base: position 876 of record JASMTJ010000185.1, on the reverse strand, counting down.
TAAGAGCTCCTGGCGAGGGTTTGCTTCAAACTCCTCTGCCAAATCCAGAATCTTGATGTACTCTTCTTTGGTGTAATCTGATATGGATATCAGGTTACGGTGTTTAAGATTTGTGTTTTCCATATCGTTTGGTTTATTAAATGGTTTCCGATTTTTCAGTAAAAGTAATCTCTAAGGAATAAAAAATCCAAAAAAAAGGCGGCTTTAAAAAAAAGCCGCCCATTGAATTATAAATTGTGTTTTTTGACGAAATCGTCGAGAACCCCTTCAAGGTCAGGATAACCAATTTCCTGCAAGTCGTAGTAAACACGAGTATTAGGCTTTTTGATATTAATAACCCTGTTCAGGTCGATAGGTGTACCAATCACAACAGCATCGCAGTCGGTGTTGTTGATAGTGGTTTCAAGGTCTTTGAGCTGTTGCTCGCCGTAACCCATAGCCGGAAGAAGAGTACCAATGTTTGGATAAATCTCGAATGTTTCAGAGAGTTTCCCAACAGTAAATGGTCTTGGATCAACCAGTTCAGCAGCACCAAACTTCTGTGCAGCAACTGTACCGGCACCAATCTTCATCTCACCGTGTGTCAATGTAGGTCCGTCTTCAACAACCAATACCTTTTTGCCTTTGATTACAGAAGGATCATCTACCTTGATAGGAGAAGCTCCGTCGATAACTGTAGCTTTCGGATTCACTTTTTCAATGTTTTCTCTTACTGTCTGAATATCTTCAGGAGCAGCAGAATCCATCTTGTTGATTACAACCGCATCAGCTTGACGCAGTGTTACTTCGCCAGGATAATAATTCAGTTCGTGTCCCGGACGGTGAGGGTCAACAACCGTAATCATCAGATCTGGTTTGTAGAAAGAGAAGTCGTTG
>JASMTJ010000184.1:0-13201 GCA_041694335.1 Bacteroidales bacterium | reverse complement strand
TGGCCAGCTACCGTGAAGGCTCGCATGAGATTATGTTGCATCTCCGCATTAATAAGCCACAAAAACAATATCGTTCACCCCGTTTTTTCGATTAGTAAACGGTGATTTTTCCGGGGTTCTGTATTGTGAAAACCCCGATTTTTGCAGCTTCAATATTTTTCTCTATCAGCTCTTTCATGATAGCATCGGCTTGTTCTGCATCAACGGCCATCAGCAGACCGCCTGATGTCTGCGCATCGCACAGAATCAGCTTTTCCGTTTCAGAAGTGGTATTCCAAAGCATTTCTTCTGTCACATAATCCAGGTTGTTTTTTGTTCCTCCGGGAATGATACCTGCGGTTGCAAACTTTCGCACCTCCCTTAAAACAGGAACATCAGACTTTCTGATTTCAACCCCAACATCCGTGTTCAATATCATCTCTCTGAGGTGTCCCATCAGGCCAAAGCCTGTTACATCCGTACAGGCCGACACGCCAAACCTCACAGCTGTTTCTGCCGCTTCGCGATTGAGTGTTGACATTAGTTTTATCGCGAGTTGGCGGGTAGTCTCATTGGTCAGGCCTCGTTTGGTAGCAGTGGATAAAATGCCGGTACCAATAGGCTTGGTAAGGATAAGCACATCACCCGCTTTTGCACCTACGTTTTTAATCACCTTATCGGGATGCACCAGCCCGGTGACCACCATTCCATACTTTGGCTCCGTATCTTCCACGGTATGACCGCCCAGGATAGATATTCCCGCCTCAGCGGCTTTGTCCTGTGCGCCTTGCAGTATTTCCTGCAACACCGACATCGGCAGTCTTTTATCGGGGAAACCTACGATATTCAGAGCAAACAGCGGGCGTGCTCCCATGGCATAAACATCGCTCAGAGCGTTGGCAGCAGCGATAGCGCCAAAATGATAGGGCTCATCCACAATAGGAGTAAAGAAGTCGAGGGTTTGCACCAGCACTTGCGAATCATTGATTTTGTAAACGGTGGCGTCATCAGATGTGTCGGTTCCCACCAAAACATTCGCATCTGTGGGCACCGGAAGGTTTTTCAGAACCTGCTCCAGGTCCTGAGGCCGCAGTTTGCAGGCGCATCCAAGTCCGTGGGTGAAATGTGTGAGTTTTATTTCATCCGTAGCGATAACAGGTGTGCTTTCTTCCTCTCCCCGTAGATTCCTTACTTCCTGCGAAAACAGTTTTACAGCCTCCGTAATTTCCTTTTCAGTAGTGCCCCTTCCCACCGAGAAACGGACGGTGCCCATAGCAAATTCTACCGGCACATTCATCGCCTCCAGCACCGCTGAAACGTCGATACTGTCTGTATGGCAGGCTGCACCAGCCGAAGCAGCAATGCCCTCCAGGTTGTCGAGCAACGTATTGGCTTCTACTTTCGGAACACTGACTGAGGTGGTGTTGGGTAAACGCCTGGCTTGTTCTCCATTAATCAGGATATTGGGCAAAGCATCCTTTAAAAGAATTTCCAGCTTATCGCGCAGCGATTGGTATTTCATGATATTTTTATCCAAGTCGCGCCGGGCTATTTCGGCAGCTTTCCCCAGGCCCACAATTTCGAGTACGTTTTCTGTTCCCGCCCTCAGGTTACGCTCATGGTCGGCGCCATGAATAAGTTTTTCAAGCTTCACTCCGCTGCGGATATAAAGAGCGCCGATGCCTTTGGGTGCATAGAGCTTATGGCCGGCAATGGAGAGCAAATCCACACCCATTTCATTCACATCCACAGCAATTTTCCCCACCGATTGGGCAGCATCAGTGTGAAAAAGGATGTTATGCTTTTTTACGATTTCACTCAAAGCAGCAATGTCCTGTATGGTTCCCACCTCGTTGTTGGCATGCATGATACTTACCAGGATGGTGTCTTTACGGATGGCTGTTTCAAGGTCTTTAGGGCTTACCAGGCCTTGGTCGTCCACCGGAAGGTAAGTAACTTCAAAGCCCTCCCGTTCAAGGTAACGGCAGACTTCGCTAACAGCCGGATGTTCGATTTGTGTGGTGATGATGTGTCGTCCGCTGCTTTTGTGGGCCATCGCCGCCCCTTTAATGGCATAGTTATTAGACTCCGATCCTCCGCTGGTAAAGACCATTTCATCGGGAGAGGCACCTATCAGCTCAGCAATGTTTTGCCGGGCTTGCTCCACAGCCATACGCGATTCATAGCCCTGCCGGTGGTTTGAGGAGGGATTACCAAAAACAGTTTCAAGATAGGGGCGCATAGCCTCAGCAACTTCCTTGTCGATAGGTGTAGTAGCGTTATAATCAAGATAAATCTGATCCATTTTTAATCATTTTTTCATAAAATTCGATAATCTTTTGAGCGTTGCCTTTCACATCATTATTATTAAGTTTTAGCGTATGGATGGTCTGTTTCTCTCTTTTTGACAGGCCTTTCAGATAGGCTTTATCATAATAAACCAAAGTTAAATCAGCCACTTTTTCAAAATTATTTTGCTTTAACGCGGCCATGGCCTCCTTAGCGTGTTGCCCGCCCATGCGCTTCTCTATCCGGGCAATGGCATTTTCAAGTAATTCATTATCGAACTGCGCATACTCTTCAACAAGTCTTTCAATACGATATTCTTTGGGGATGTCCACCTTTATCACAGGGGCACTGCGCATCTTTTTAAATAGCTCCTCAGGAAGGCTTACATGGCCAACCGAGCGGCTTTCATCTTCAATAAATACCGGATGTTCTGGCTTCAGTGTTTGCCAAAATACGGCAAGGTCGTTCTCGAACTGTTCGCTGCTAGGCTGGCTTTCTTGTCCGATAGCTCCGAAAGCAGAACCTTTGTGGTGTGCCCGCCCTTCAAGATCAATCACCTGGAATCCTGTTTTGGTAAGCTCGGTGAGGAGGGCTGTTTTTCCGCTGCCGGTCATGCCGCCGAGCACCACCATTTTCAGTTCTCTGTTCCATTGCTCGCGGATGTGGCGGCGATAGGCTTTGTAGCCTCCGTCAAGGAGCGTTGTTTCCAATCCGCCCCGCTGAAACAGCCAGGCCATGCTCTCACTGCGCATGCCGCCGCGCCAGCAGTGAACCAGAACTTTCTTTTCTTTCGCCAATCCTACAGCCTTTTTTAAAAAAACCGACATTTTGGGCCCAACAAGATCAAGCCCTTTCAATAAGGCTGCATAGCGTCCCGACTGTTTGTACAGCGTTCCTACTTCAGCACGCTCTTCATTGCTGAACAGCGGCATATTAAATGCTCCCGGAATATGTCCTTCCTCGAATTCCTTTGGCGATCGTACGTCAATTACAGGATAGGTTTTGGATAAGTTTAGAAAACTTTCAGCATCCACTTTCATTTCACACAGTTTGCCGCAAAGGTAAAGAGATTTGGCTTTTGATTGAAGACTGCTTAGCAACCAATTGATATTGTTGTGCTGGTTTGGTATTTACGATGTAAATTGAGTTAAGCTCGTGCCTTGGTGAAAATAGCTTTTTTAGCTCTTAATCCAAGGTAAACACCCCTGCTGGCCATGAATAGCATCATGGCAAACCATAACCCGTGATTTCCGAGTTGTTGCTCAAGCAGGTAGAATGCCGGTAAAAAGACCACCAGCGAGGAGACAATCATCGCGTTACGCATGGTTTTTGATGCTGTGGCTCCCACATAAATACCGTCCCACAAGAAAGCTGCAAAGGTGATAACGGGAATCAGGGCTGTCCAGAACTGAAAAGGCTGGGCAGCTTCGTAAACTGACTGGACACTTGTAAGGAGGCGCAGGAAGAAATCGCCGGCAAAATGGTAGGTCAGCGTCATTGGGAGGCTAATGCCCAGGCCCCACAGAAAGAGCAGCCGGATTGCTTTTTTGAGGTTTGATGGGTTTTTAGCTCCAACATACCGTCCGACCAATGATTCTGCTGCAAAAGCAAATCCATCAATAAAATAAGAATAGACCCACAGAAACTGGAGCAGCAGCGAATTCACGGCAAGAATTTCATCGCCAAAAGCTGCGGATTTTGCATTGAAATAAAAGATCGTACCTGTGAGCAGGAGCGTTCTGATAAGGATATCGCTGTTTACACGGAAGAACTCTTTAAATCCTTCCACCTGCATCATGGCTTTCTTTTTCCAATATTTAATGATTTTTCCGTAATACTTTGTAAAAAGAAAGATACTCAGAATCATGCCGCAGTATTGTGCCAGCAGGGTTCCCAGCGCCACTCCTGAGGCTGTCATGCCGTAATATTCCACGAAGAAAATGCTAAACCCGATGTTGAGCAGGTTTACGGTAATGGCGATAGCCATTGGGCTGCGGGCATTTTGCATTCCTATAAACCATCCTGTAAAAGCATACAGAGAAAGTGTTGCCGGCGCCGCCCAAATCCTGATAAAGAAATATTCTTTTGCGAGTGACTCTACTTCGGCACTACCGCCAATAAACTTAAAGATAACAAAGCCCAGAGGCCATTGCAAAACCACCATCAGCACTGCAGCGGCGAGACCTACTAACAGTGCACGTGACAGTGCACTCATGCTTTTCTCAAAGCTTCTTTCTCCGTAGGCCTGGGCGGTAAATCCACTGGTGCCCATCCGCAGAAATCCGAACCCAGAGTAGATAAACATAAAAATCATGGAGCCCAGCGAAACGGCCCCCATAAACACCTCCGAATCCTGATGGCCCATAAGCACCAGATCGGTGAGTCCCACCAAAGGCACAGTCAGGTTGCTGATGATGTTGGGAATGGCCAGACGTAATATTCTTCGGTTCACAGTGGATAATTTTAAGCTGCGAAAGTAAGGTTTTTAGGAATATTCAAATCAAAGCTTTGGTTTTAAAAAATAACGGCTTTTGAAAGGTTTCGTTTGCAGGAAAGGACTCATCTCGAGAGAAATATATTTCCCATCGAACCCGTAAAATTTATTATTCTGATCGATAATAACGGACGTTGTGGTGTGGTAGCTCCCGCAATTGTATGATAAGCTGATTTTTTGGTAAGTCTTGTTTCCTGATTGCCATTTCTTGTTGACCTTTAAGGTGTCCGGGCAGTTTTTTTTGGTCTGGATTACTTTGGTATTTTCCCGGGTAAAGAAACCGGGATGATACATTACTTTTTTCTCCTCCATTCGATTCTGAGCAATTATCTGAAGGTTACGGAGGTATTGGCTTTTATTAAAAGGATCAGCATCCTTGCCCCTTCCAAACAGCGCATTAATCGAGTCAGATGAGAGTTTGTTTGTAATGACAAACTTATACAAGGTGTCTCCTGACAGAAGAAATTTTTCGTTGTCGTAGGTATACCTGATTTTCATTCCGTTAAAAAGGCGTGAGCCTTCCACGGTGTTTTGATCTTTTTCTGATTGAAAACTCATGGTGTTAACCGACTCCTCAACAGTGGGGACATACTGTTTGATAATTTTTTTAACGAATAGTGTGTCGTCGTTGCTCCAGAAAGCAAATCTCATAGTGTCGGGTTGCATCAGCATGTTATGGTAAACAAGATAATCCTGCTGATACATTTCCTGTGACCTTGACTGATGAGTCAGGAAAACGGAGATAAATATGAATAGAAGGACTCGTATGATTTTTACTAGCATCACGCCAAAATTGCGAATAAAAATCTATTCAGCAAAGAACGAATTTGGATACAGTAAAAAAAACTCCCTGAAATAATGCATCAGGGAGTTTAACAGATTTTTTTTCAGAAGTTTATTCTTTAATCCAGTTGACAATTTCATCATCGAAAGGCTTGGTTCCGGGCTTCGCATAGCCGGCCCAGTGACCGTTTTCATCAATCATGAATTTTTGAAAATTCCATTTCACTTTAGCATTTTCTTGTCCGTTTTTCTGTTTTTCCGTAAGCCATTCATACAGCGGGTGTATATCGTCGCCCTTGACGGAGATTTTTGACATCATCGGAAAAGAAACACCGTATTCGCTGGTGCAGAATTCCTTTATCTCTGAGTTGCTTCCGGGTTCCTGGTTCATGAAATTGTTGGCAGGGAATCCGATAATCGTGAAGTCATCACCGCCATATTTTTCATAGAGCTTTTGAAGGTCTTCGTATTGAGGTGTATAGCCGCATTTACTGGCTGTATTTACCACCAGAACTTTTTTTCCTTTGAGCTGAGATAAATCATACGCATTTCCGTTAATATCTTTTACCTCAAAAGAATAAAAGGGAGAATTTTGTGCCATAATCATACTGCTTAAAAATAAAGCAAAAACAGTGAGTAATATTTTCGTTGTTTTCATGATGTTCCTTTTGTTTAAATTTCTGATTCAGGAAAGTAAACAGGGGTAAAGATTCAATGTTCGAGAGCACCAGAAAAAGTTATGATATTACAATTCATTCTGGTTTCAGTTTCAAAAAGCTTTATGCCTATTCGGAAGAATAATCTCAAAATATTGAATTAATTCTTTCTGCAAACACAAATTTCCTTATCTTCGATCGTTTGATTGTTGAAAACCTCGTTAATAAAACTTGTAATGCATTTTATTAACAGCAGTTTTAAATCTTTATTTTTACATTTATTATGAGAAAAACCGTATCTATTCTGTTTTTTGCATTTTTGCTACAATGGTCTTTTGCCCAGTTTCAATCTGAGCGAGACACCAATGATGTTGTAATCAAAGATATACGGTCGAAGTTGGAAAAAGCTACCGGTTATATTTACCTTGGTGGCGGAGAGTGGGAAACAGGAAAAAACAAGATTCCGTTTGTTCAGACACAGAAAAGTGCTGAAGACGCGGCGGCATCTGCAGCCCTTAACAAAAGAGAGGCACGCAAAATAAAGCGTAAACTCAAAGCCACGCGTGCTGAGAAAAAGCTGGGAAAAGAGAACTTTGAAGTGCTCGAATTACGTGACATGGTCATCAACGGGCAGGCTTTTCAGATTTTGCAGATAAAGAAAACCCGGGGTAGTTTTGAGTTCCCGATGATTAAGGAAGGCTTTTCCACTTATGAGTCTATGGATTATTACGTATTCAGGGCTGATAGGCTGGAACAGGTATTGCCTAGTCCGTTAGTTTATAACAAGCCTTTTGTGGCTGACTTAAAGGTTTTTATTAGTGATGAAATTCCCTATTACAAAACCAAGAACGTAGAAGCCCTGATATCAAAGAAAGTAAGAAGAACGCTCTTTTCAAGGAGGTTAGAATCATTCAGCACCACCAATCTGCTTTTAGCGTTATATCCTACAGTTGATGAAGGTGAAAAGCTTATGAGGTTTAATCTTGTCAGGACTTACAACAAGCCATATGTGGTAAGAAGTTATTACAAAGAAGAGAATCTGCGGGAGCTGTTTAACACAAAGTTCTATGAAACAGGATTCGACAGGTTTAAAGACTTTATAGGCACTCCGGCGGTTTCGTTCCAGTATTCAGATGCCCAACCCACCGACTTTGAAGGTTACTGTAAGCTGGGAATCAACCAGTATAATTATGGTGATTATTACAATGCCGTGGCTAATCTGAATAAAGCGCTTCGTATGCGTCCGGATTATGATCATTATGCACTTTACAGCCAGAGAGCGAATGCGAAATACCGCCTTGGTGATCTTTACGGCGCTTTGGATGATTACAATCAAGCACTTGACTTGCGTCCCGATGGTTCGGAAGAGTTGAAGGAGTGGCACCGGAACTATATGAACCGGGGCGTTGTGAAATTTCAGCTTGGAGACAAAGCGGAGGCCTGCTCTGATTGGAAAAGAGCATATGAGTTGGGGGTGAGCGAAGTGGAAGATGTTTTAAAAAAGTATTGTCAATAAATGAAGGTAATGTATATGAAGAAATCATTTGAAATACTATTACCAATTATTATATTAATTTGTTTCTCAGGTTCTTTAAAGGCGCAGGAAGGCGCCTACTACGAACCCGAAAGCGAGTATGAGGGATGGAACGTTGCCCTGATGACCGGTTTTAGCCAGTTTTATGGTGATGTGAGCCAGTATAACTTTTTTACCAAGCTCGATGGTGAATCAAAGCTTTCGTGGTCGCTGATGATAGGTAAAGAAATCTCTCCTTTGGTTACCCTCCGCGGGCAGGCACTGGGAGGCAGCCTGGTGAGTTATCAGGATACTTTTGAGGATGGAAGACCTGCTAATTTGTTTTTAGACACGCGCTATTTTGAGATAGGCGGAAACGCCAGGTTCAACCTGAGTACGTTATGGCTTGAAGATTACAGTGAGAAGCGCTGGGAAATATACGGTGTGGCCGGATTGAGCTTTGCAACATGGGACGCGCTTTTAAGAGATAATATCACCATGGCCGAAATTGATCCTGCGGCTGACCGAACACATTCAGGAATTGTTTTCCCGATTGGTTTAGGATTTGAATACAAGGTCTACGAAAACTGGCATTTGTTTACAGAATGGACCTATCGTTTTGTGGCTTCTGAAAAAGTAGACTTGGTGCAAGGTGGTTTCTCCAGCGATCCTATTCTTAATGTTGGATTTGGAGTGAATTACAAGTTTGGTGTGGCCGATGAAACCGTTTCTTTCGATGATGAACCTGAAGATACAGATGCCGAAGCAACGACGTATCGTCGTCTGAATTTTGAAGGACCGGATATCATGGAATTTTCATCTGATAACACATGCACAAACACCCATAAGAGGTTTAGCGACAGGGATAACACTTCTGGTGCTGACAATCAGGATGGGGGAAGTGATGGTGATGGCAGAGGTCAGGGCAGTCTGGGTGGGATGCTCAGCAATAACAGTCGTGATATGAACACAGGAGGCCAGGAATATGAAAGCACTTCGCGATATGATGATTTCCTTGGACAAGGTGTAACCTTTAGTGTACAAATTCTGGCAGTCAGTAAGCCCACTGATATACAACCATGGAAGCGAAAGTACAGCATCACCAGGCAAGTGATGGAGTATCACCGAAACGGATTGTACAGATACATTGCGGGTAATTTCAATACATACAGCCGAGCTGAATCATATGCCAACGACCTTAGAAGAAGAGGAATTTATGATGCCTTTGTGGTGGTTTTCCGTAACGGAGAAAAAGTTCGGTTGACACCTGAAATGAAGAGATATTAAGAATAAAAGTCCCACAAAAAAAGCTGAACCTGTATAAGATTCAGCTTTTTTTGATTTAATCGGAATAGACTTTCATACAATTTGGTTCGGACGATAGCCATATAGTGTCAAACGGCATGACCTGCAACTCCGAATAGCCAAGGGCCAGCTTATCATTGGTTAATAATTCTGTTACCGGAATGCTCGATTCTACGGTAATTCCGCGGCTTCTGGAAGTAACGTTGGTAATGCAGAATATCTCCTGATTTTCGCTGATTCTTCTGAATGCGATAAAATCGTCATTCACGTGATGCCATAGTTGTTTGGCGTCGGGGTGGAAAGCCGGTTGTTGCTTACGAACAGATATCATTTGCTTGAGCCTCTCCAAAACTTCGCGATGAAGGCTTTCACTTTCCAGGGCCTTACCGATTTCGCTTTCATTCCATCTTTTCCGGTTCAGCGAGCGGGCTCTTCCGGTTTGTTCGTACCCCTCATAATCATTGGTAGTTCCCAGTAAACTGTGGATATAAAATGCAGGCACTCCCTTAAATGCAGCCATGACCGTTTGTGAACTAATAAACCTTTGCACCTGCAGCTCCCCGCTTGCATATTTGGTGTTTTTGAGGGCGTCAAGGTATGTGATGTTCATCTCATACGGACTGGTTGACCCGTCCGAATTGGATTTGGTGCTGATTTGCCCTCCAAGGTTTCTAACACTCTCAAAAAGTTGTTGCTTTTGCTTTTCGGGAACAATGCCTTCTAATGGTCTGACGCCAATCCCATCATGACTGGCTGTAAAGTTAAAGAATGTGGCCTGCTCTGGTGGCTCAGGTAGCGTGGAGCCCCATTCATTCAGGAAATGAGAGTTTTCGGCAAAGAAGCTGTAAAGCAATAAGGGGGGCAAACTAAACTGATAAATCATATTCGCCTCGTCGCCATCCCCAAAATAAGATAAGTTCTCTTTATTGGGGACATTGGTTTCGGTTAACACCACAAAGTCAGGACCAAGATAGTCGAAAACATCACGATAAAGTTTTACAACTTCATGCGTCTGTGGCAGGTGAAGACATGAGGTGCCTGCCTCTTTCCAAAGGAATGCAATCGCATCCATTCGGATGACCCGGATGCCTTTCGAAAGGTAAAATAAAAGGATTTCAAACATCTCCAGGAAAACCTCGGGATTATGGAAATCGAGGTCAATCTGGTCGTCGCTAAAGGTGGTCCAGACATGCTTTTTTCCTTCAGTGGTCTCAAAAGGTGTCAGCAAAGGCGTACTTCTGGGCCTGACCACATCCGACAGATCTTTTTCAGGATTCTCGGTGATGAAATAATCCTTGCCGGGATCTTTCCCCTGAAGAAAATTCTGGAACCACTTGGATTTGCTGCTGATATGGTTGATAACCAAATCGGCAGCGAGGTCAAACTGCTCTTTCAATGATTCAATATCATCCCAGTTTCCAAGGTCTTCTCTCACTTTGTAATAATCAATCACCGAAAAACCATCATCAGAACTGTATGGGAAGAACGGGAGGATATGAATAAGAGATACAGTATCATCAAAGTAGGTCTTACTGAACCGCTCAAGCGTTTTTAGCGACTTTTCGCCTTGCTTAACAATAGTGTCTCCATAAGTTATCAGAACCACTTCTTTTTCGTCCCACTTTTTCTCACCGGCCTTTATTTCATTTTCATATTTAGAAATCAAATCGAGTGTTCTTTCCAGTATTTCGTTGCTATCATGATTTTCATAGATAAACTTCAGCCTGTTAGAAAGTGATTTTTTAAGCGTATTCAGATCTCCGGTTTTCATAAGATTTTTTTTGATTCGTCAACTAAAGATAAAACTGATCAATGAATTGCCTGAAGAGTGCAGGACTCTGAATGCAATTAGCCTGAATAAGATTTCCTCAGTGCTGCCTTACTGATTATCCTTTTCTACAGCTTCGTAGTATTCTTCCATATATCCCGGCAAGGCCGATTTAATTCTTTTCCAACTCGGGATAAACGCTCCGTGGTCGGGTTTTTCGAGCACGTCGATTCCGGCCGTATAAACATTATTGGCAAAAAGATCCACTGTCATTTCTTCTTTATGTCGGTTGTAGCGCATGCCGTTCAGTACAGCATCATTATCGTAGCGCTCCACAAACTCAAGAGCGATGCGATAGTAGGTTGACTTGATGGATCGGAACATTGAGCGGGTAAATACGATTCCGTTTTGCGACAATTTGAGGTATATGGCGCGGGTTATGTCCATACTCATCCTCGATAGTCCTTTTGTTGGATCATCCGGGGATAATGGCTGGTGCTTATGGTCGTAGCGGTCAGCAATTTCCACCTGGCAGATGCGGTTGGTGGAGTTGAGCCGCTCCACTTCTGATAATATTCCTACTTCGAGACCCCAGTCGCTGGGTATACGGATGGTTTTTACCACATCAGTACGCATAGAGAATTCTCCTGCCAAAGGATATCTGAAACTGTCGAGATACTCAAGAAAGGTCAGGGGGCCGAAAATTTTTTTCAGTGCCCTGAGTAGTGGTGTTACCAAAAGCCTGGCTACACGCCCGTTGATTTTTTCGCCATCTGAGCGGAAGTAGAACCCTTTGCAGAAGCGGTAATTAAAAGTTGGGTCGACCACGGGATAGAACAGCCGGGCCAGCATGTTTTTATCGTAGGTCAGTATATCAGCATCATGGAGGGCAATAGCTTCTGAACGCTCAGCGGCAATCAGATACCCAAAACAATACCATGCATTACGTCCTTTGCCCATCTGGTTGGGCGCGATCTGATGGTCTTTCAATTGCTGATCCATCTTTCTTAACCGTGGGCCGTCATGCCAAAGGATGCGGTGTTGCTGTGGAAGCTGAGAAAAATATCGCCTGGCATCTTCGAATTGCTCCTTATTTGCACGATCAAGGCCAATCACCACTTCATTGAGATAGGGTATCTCTTTGATCTTTTCCACGATACGGGGAAGTGCTTGCCCTTGCAGCTCGGAATAAAGGCTGGGTATAACCAAAGCCATCGGGCGTTTTTTTGAGAATTTCACCAGCTTTTCTTCCATGTCCTCATAGTTAATATTGCGCAGGTTATGCAGCGTAGTGATCAGGCCGCTCTGATAAAAGTCTCCCATAGTAATATATTTTTAATTAATTATTTGCGTAAAAAGTTTTGTAATTAATGGTCGTAATTTATCTGCAATAATCCGGTGTTCCAGGTTGCGATAAAGTACTTCCAGGTTGTGCTTTACCACCTTGTTGTGGTAAACCGGGTCGGTCAGGATTTTATAAGCTTCATCTACCACCTCTTCATTTAGCTGATTATATTCTACGGCAGGTAAATGAAAACCATATTGCTCGATGTCAGTTTTGTAGACATCGTATTTGTTAATAACAGCTGGCAATCCGCTGGCAATCACTTCCAACAAGTTATTTCCGAAACCTTCAATATCACTGAAGTAAGTAGCAAGCCCGTTATGTGCCGCAATGACCTGAGGGATTTCAGCAAACTTATAATATTTCCTGTCTACGATAATATCGCGGTGCGACAGGATGTGCCCTTCTCCAAAGATCAACACCACATGCGAGTCGGGATTTTTTATTTTTTTCTTGTGATAATATTCCCACAGGAATTTTTTATAAGCTACCTGCTCGTCACCCGAGTGGCCACTGACAACCAGTGCAAGGCATTTGTTTGTTCCATTCTCTTTGAATTTTTGCTCCAGCTTGTAAGCAAAGTCGAGTGCAACCTCAATTTTCTTGCGTGGAACGACCCGAGTGTGCTGTAGCAGGATGATCGTATCTTCAAGCATAAAGCCCTCTTTCCTGATGGCTTCGATAAGACCAATATCTTCCAGAAATGTGTCGTTATAATTATTTTGTGGAGGATAAACTATTTCGTTTTCCGTCCAGTCCATTTCTTCCCATGGCCAGTCAATGCTGTTTGTATTTGGTATAATCATCACCCGATCTTTAAAAAACTGATCAAGCCTGCGATTATTATACTGACTAAAGACCTTTTTAGCCATTTCCACCTGTTGTTTGTTGATGCAAACTATACCATCCACGTAGGTGCCGGGAAGATATTTTAAGTATTTCTTAATGACCGGATTAGGATGACTAAATAAATCCCTTTCCATATAACTGTCATGCCACCACACCAACTGCTTGGGCCATACATAGTTTTGGGCTTTCAGCTCTTCAAAGTACAGCCCAAGGCCTACAG
>JASMTJ010000183.1:0-1269 GCA_041694335.1 Bacteroidales bacterium | reverse complement strand
GGTCCAGGTTCGGAAGTGCAAAAACCACTGGCAGTGGTGGTCATTGGTGGGTTAATTACAGCAACTCTGGCCACGTTATTATTACTGCCTATTTTATACTTACTAGTGAACAGGAAGTCAGGCGATGCCTAATAAGTTATTAAAACTCTATTTAAGCCGCGAACAAAAAGCAGACTTAGTCGACTGCCTAATCCAGCTCGATGTTATAAGCGGCTTTAGCTTCTACGATATTGACGGCTTTAGCCGCAACCACGAGCGCTTTGATATCGACGAGCAAGTTCGCGGTGCGCGGCGTATGGTGATGGCAGAAGTTATTTGCTCCAACGAGGATGTTCATTGTATTCAAGAAGCTATATCGCAGCTTCATTTTAAAGAGCCCATGCGTTATACACTACAACCGTTAGACGACGTTGGTCATTGGCTTTAAAAAAGTTAGCCCCCAGGCACCTTAAACAGAAAGATGCTTGGGGGAGAGGTCACAGTCTGGAAAATAACGTCCTTTTTTGAAATTTGCTTGGCACTCACCGTAATTACTCCGCAATGAACAACACAGAGGAATTCTAATTACTGGAGTTTTCGGGGGTAGATACAGAAAAGAGTTAAAAAGCTAGATCAGTCAGCAGAACGGCGAGCGATGTGTTCCCTCAGGTGGCGGCAAAGTTGTTGCAGAAGCTGTTTGTTGGCGTCGGTTAGTTCAAAGGAGGCATTCACCCGTAAACAATGATTAAACTCATTCTGTAACGCGAACAGTTTGCCCGGAGCCAGCGTAATATTTTTATCCAGCGCCTCCCGGTATAACACCGTGGTATCGACGCTGGCGTCAAACTCCAGCCACAAAAAATAACCGCCACTATGGTTATAAATTTTGGCAATGTCGCTTAGCTGTCGCTGCAAAAACTCGTGCATTTTACGTTTTCGGGAAGCCAGCGTTTTGCGTAATTCTTTAAGGTGCTTCTCGTAATTTTTTGTCGACAGATATTCCACTAAGGATAACTGAATAGGCGCGCTGGTCGCTAGGGTGCTCATTAGCTGACGTTTTTGTACTTCCAGTGCGCGGTTACCGGCGGCCACCCAACCAATACGAAACCCGGCTACAAGCGATTTAGAAAATGACGAACACAGCATCACGTTATCGCTGTTATCAAACTGTTTTACCGCCAGCGGTGCCGTGTCTCCTTCATACAACTCGCTGTACACATCGTCCTCAATTAACACGACGTTGTACTTTTTCAGCAGTTGCGCCACCTGCGACTTCTTTTCATTGCTTAG
>JASMTJ010000182.1:0-15172 GCA_041694335.1 Bacteroidales bacterium | reverse complement strand
GAGCAAAACCCTTCCGATAAGGCGGCAGTCTTTTATATCGAACGTTGTAAGCGGTTTATAAAAGAAGGAATTCCGGAAGATTGGGATGGAATAGAAAAGTTGAGTAAAATCTGATGAGTTCACGTGAAACATAAAAAAGCCCCGGCGAACACCGGGGCTATTTTCTTTAGTTTTTGATGAATTTTTTGGTGGTTACAGCACCATCTTTTTCAATCTTCAAAAAGTAAACTCCTTTTGGAAGGCCCTGTAAATTGATCATTGTTTTTGTGCTTTCAGCGATGAGGTTTTTCACCTTCTCTCCCACCGCATTCAAAACAGTAATATTTCGTTTTCCGGATGCTGAAAATTCCAGGGTTATCTTTTCCTTTGCCGGGTTAGGATATAGTGTAGACACCACTTCAGGTGTTACTGCTGAATTTGAAACGACCACATCTCCTGTTTTATCAAGCGTATAATTGGATGGATCGACGATAATATTGGTGAGGCTTCCATGAGCTTCGGCCAGATCATTAAATGATTCAAGCTGGTTCGGCTGCGTGTGGTATACTTGTATGGTAGTATCAAAACCATCTTCAAAAAACAATTGATATTCCATCAACATTTCAAAAAATGGCGTCACATCCGTTGAAGGTGATTGAGCAAATTCTATCTGCAGCTCGTTTTCGTAATTGAAATAAGTAATATCATACGTAGGATAACCTTCACCGTAATACCACTGCTCAAAAAACGTGTCAAATTCCATTCCGGTTACACCTTCCGCAACGTTCTTAAAATCATCACCTGTTGCGGTGCTGTCGACATATTCATCCTGGAAAGTTTGCATTACGTCAAAAAACAGGTCATCATCCTGAATTTCGAAACGAAGCATATGCAGGATGCAGGCTCCTTTATCGTAGCTCAACCGTGAGTTAAAAATTCTCCAGATGTCGTCTAAATCTTCATCGGGAACATAAATGGAACCTCCCGGAGAAGACATCGCATTGTTTTGGGCCGCTACGATAAATGAATTAGCCGAAGAGGGCCCTATTAAGCCTTCACGGGAGAGATACTCTGAATAGGTGGCAAAACCCTCGTTAATCCATATATCATTCCATGTGGCACATGTAACATTATCGCCAAACCATTGGTGTCCTAGTTCGTGAGCATTAAGATCGAAGTTGAAGCTGCCGATGGTTGTCATTGTTTGGTGTTCCATGCCACCCCCAAGCGGAGTCAGTGCATTACCATATTTCTCATCCCAAAAAGGGTAAAGGCCAAAAATGGATGACTGGTATTCCACCAAATCAGCCGTAGCATCAATATCATCTTGTAATTGGTTTAGAATGGAGGGTGAATCATAAATAAAATTCTGGATAAACACACTGTCATCTTCCAGCTGCTCGGGATGGGCGTAAATATTATATTGCTGATAGTTTGCCACAGCCACTGAAATGAGGTAGTAAGCAATTGGATAGGAAGACTCCCATTCGTAGCGCTGCTCTCCCCCACTCACATCAACCACCTGCTTCAAAACCCCATTTGCGGCCACCTGGTTAGCTGCTCGTGTGGTGACGTAGACATAAGACGAGTCCGCTTTGTCTGTGAGGTTTTGCTTAACCGGGAACCATTCTTTTGCCCCATAAGGTTCAGATAAGGTCCAGGTGGCATCAAAGCCATACTGCCAGTCGTATTCAGAGGAGATACCTGCAAAGAAACCACCGGTGGGTGGCGTACCGCCATAGTATATTCTAGCGTCAATCTGATCACCGATGAAGAGCGTGGAAATATCCACATGAATTTCATCGTTATCATGTGTAAAAGCGGTGTTCTCCCCATTCAATATTACAGAATCTACGGTTAGTTCATCCACAAGCTGGAGGACAAATTCGTCCATTTCGTCAGCAACCACGTCAGCCATTACTCTTACGTTACCTTCAATATCAACGTCATCCTCATTAAGGGAAATGTCAAGATGATAGAATGAAACGTCATACATATCCATAGCCGGATTGTACACCTCGTTAAGAGCCCTGTTTTCCATGGCTGAATAGTGAGCAATCTTTGCTTCACTGCAGCTATGTGTGCGGTGATTATGATTTTGAGAAATCACAAAAACAGGAAATAGTAATAAAACAAATGAGTAATAAATGTATTTCATAGTAAGTATTTTAGTTATCAGACAAGCATAAAAGCGAAAAGTTTTAAAATTACTGGTAATTCAACTTTTAACAGGTGCTTAGAATACAGTTTTCTAATTCTGACTAACTTTGTAAAGTAAACTAAAGTTAAATGGAAGGTCCGGAAAAACAGATTAAGGAGAAGCTCAGGCAGTTTATCAGGAAGTATTACACCAATAAAATACTACGTGGTACGATAATTTTATTGGGAGTGACGGGATTGCTCGTTTTGTTCTTTTCGCTAATCGAATGGAATTTATATACTTCTGCCAATGTCAGGATGATTTTCGTATTGCTCATCGCTGTTGTCTTTCTTGGGATTTTCGTAAGCGGTATCCTCTTTCCATTGCTAAAGTTATTCAATATCAGGAAGGGAATGAGTGATGAAAACGCAGCCTTAATTATCGGGAAGCATTTTCATCAGATTGATGATCGCCTGCTGAACCTGATTGAGCTTTCAAAACTGAAAGAGGCAAGCCAAAAAGACATCAGTTTACTGGAGGAAAGTATCCGTCAGAAGTCGGATGATCTAAAGCCTTTTTCGTTTAAGGATGCTGTATCATACAAATCGAATAAAAGACCGTTTATCCGCACAGCTATTGTTTTGCTGCTCATCGCCGGCTTGCTTATTGCGTTTCCTTCCGGATTCAAAGGCTCAGTGAACCGTGTCGTTAATTTTCAAAAAGAATATGAAAAGCCGCAGCCTTTCAGTTTCATTCTTCTAAACGATTCTTTGAGTACGCAGATTAACAGCTCTTACACCCTCGAAATGCAAGTTCGTGGAGATGTAATACCAGATGAGGTATATCTGAAGTTTGGTGAAGATGAATTTTTGATGATTCGTGAAGGGAATCTGTTTCAATACACCATACCCTCAGTGAATCAAAACACGTCTTTCCGGTTTTATTCAGGAAATATCTCCTCAAAGACATACAGTCTTCGAGTTTTTCCGTTACCCGTCATTCTTGAATTTGAAACGATTACCTCTCCCCCACTCTATACAGGTCTGGGCAAAGATACCATCAAGAATAACGGGGATTTAATCATCCCGGAAGGTACTCAGGTTGATTGGAAGTTTTACACGAGGGACGTGAATACTGTTTTTATGCAGATGAAAGATAGTTTAGGATCTGTATCAGCAGAAAAATCGAATGTGGTTAACTTTTCGAAAAAGTTTTTTAATAATGAAGCCTATAAAATCTATACGCAAAACCAATACTTAATCAGTAAGGATACTCTTAATTACTCTGTTGAGGTCATTAAAGATGGATATCCTGAAATCAATGTGGAGCCGGTTAAAGACAGCAGCTCCTTTTTCAGGATGTTTTTTACTGGAGCCATCAGGGACGATTACGGAATTTCCGGTTTAAAGTTTTATTGTAAAGGCGGTGATAGCCTAATTTTTTCATCTGAAGTAAATCATGGTCCTGAAAATCGGCAAAGGTTTTTCTATTCATTTGATTTTAAGGAGTATTTCAATGAGTACGACAAGGTGGAGTATTATTTTATGGTCGCTGACAATGACAAGGTGAACGGACATAAGAAAACCTTTTCAAGGACAATGCAAATGGACTTTCCTGATAAAGAAGAAATTGATAATGAAATTAGAAAGCAAAATGAAAGCATAACCGGCAATATCGAGAAAGACATTGCTGAAACAGAAGATTTTAAAAAGGAAATTGAAAAACTGAAGGAGAAGCTGATTAATCAGGAAAATGAAGGTTGGGAGGGAAAGAAAAGTCTTGAAGAATTGATGAAGGACTTTGAGCGGATGATTGAGCAGCAAGAGAAGATGAAGGAAGAGCTCAAACAAAACCGTTTGTATGAAGAACAATTCAACGAAACAGATAAGAGACTTTTGGAAAAGCAAAAGCGACTCGAAGATTTAATGGAAGAAGTTGTGGATGAAGAAATGAAGAAGATGCTTGATGAGCTCAGAAAGCTGATGGAAGAGATGAATGAGGAAAACATGAAGGAAACCCTTGATAAGCTGGAAATGAGTTCTGAAGAGATGGAGAAGCACCTTGATCGCAGCCTTGAGTTATTTAAACAGCTTAAGTTTGAAAAAAGTCTTGATCAGGCAATAAAGGATTCTGAGGAGCTACAGGAGAAGCAAGAGAACCTAAGCAAGGAAGCAGAAAAAAGCCGCCGAAAGGATCTTGAATCATTAGCCGAAGAAGAAAAGGAAATTCAGGATCAAATAGATTCTTTATCGAAAAGTTTTGATGCGCTTGAAGAATTGAATAAAAAGCTTGAAAAACCTAACAACTTTAAAGCGCCTGAAAAGGAAGCTGAATCAGCCAAAGAGAAAGCTGGAGAGGCAACAGAAGAGCTGAAAAAGAAGCAGAAGAACGATGCTATCCAAAAAATGAAAGAGACTCAAGAGGAGTTAGAATCCATAAGTTTATCCTTAAATGCGCAAATGCAACAAATGATGGAGCAAAATCTCGCTGAGGACATTGACAACCTAAAACAGATACTGGAGAACCTTATCACATTATCCTTTGACCAGGAACAACTTATGAATGACTTTTCTCAGGTAAGAAGAAACGATCCGCAGTATGTGGAAATGATACAGGAACAATTCACACTTCAGGAGAAGTTGGAAGTGGTAGAGGATTCCTTAATTGCATTGAGCAAACGGCAGGTAATGATCAAGGGCTTCATTGATGATGAGCTTAAGAAGATTAAGGATAACATGGAACGCAGCATTGAGTTTTTTAATGACCGTAATTTACGTTCAGGTTTGTCCAGGCAGCAATACTCAATGATGCATATCAATAACCTGGCCTTGATGTTGTCTGAGGCTATGAAGAACATGCAGTCATCGCTCAACAGTATGGGTTCGGGAAAAGGTCAGCCTAAGCCAGGACAAGGGGGAAAACCTAAGATGTCAGAAATCCGTAAGATGCAGCAACAGATGCAAGAGCAGTTACAGCAGATGAAGGATGGGCAACAGGGAAAGAAACCCGGACAAGGGCAGCAGGGGATGAGTGAAAAGATGGCGCGTATGGCCGCCAAACAAGCCGAAATAAGACGCAAACTGGAGGAATACCGCCAAGAGCTCATGAAACAAGGAAAAGGTGATCAGGGCCTCTCTAAATCCATAAAAAAGATGGAGGAAAATGAAACTGATTTAGTGAACAAGCGTATTACACAAGAGATGATCGAAAGACAAAAAGAGATCATTACACGTTTGTTGAAATCAGAAAAGGCCGAAAGAGAGCAGGAGAAAGAGGAACGTCGTGAAGGTCAGAGCGCTGATGATTTTGACAGAAGTAATCCGGATATGCTCAAATTCAAGGAAATGATTGAAAAGGGAAGGGACATTCTGAAAGAGGTTCCTCCTGAGATGAATCCGTATTACAAAAAGAAAGTCAACGAATATTTTATCGAAGAAAACCAATGATGCAGGAAAAACAGGTGATTAGAATAGAAAACCGTCAGGAAGACCTGATGAAAGTGGATGAGTTCATCCGAAACCTATGTGAAAAATATCGCATCTACGATGAGTATTATGGTACTATTACCCGTGCCATGGACATCATCATTAACAAAATTATTCAAAACAACACGGATAAGTCAGGTGTTATAGAGATCGAACAGGAGTATACAGCAAAGGAAATCAAATATCACCTGACTACGGATGATAATTTGGTGCTGGCGTTTAATCTGTCAGAGGATCAAGAGGATTTAATTCTGGATAAACTTATAAACACACTGAAAATCAATGATGTAAATAGCATTTCCGTACAGTTTTATATCAATTCATTGCATCAGGATGAATGGATTAGAAGGTTTAACCTGGTAAGCAGGTATTCTCAAAAAATTAGAAAAGAGGTCTAAACAATGGAAATTTTATTCTTCAATGAAAATACAGATTTCAGCCTTGAAGAAGAGCAGCTAGTCAGGGAATGGTTATCGCTTGTAGCCAAGGACTGTCATTTTAATATTGGGGTTTTGAATTACATATTTACCGACGACAATACCCTGCTGAAAGTCAATAAAAAATTTTTAGAACACGACTACCTGACGGATATAATTACCTTCGATAATAGTCAGGGCAATGAAGTGAATGGAGATATTTATATCAGTATTGAGCGCGTTAAAGACAATGCCTCAGGTTTAGATAAGCGCTTTGAAGATGAACTTCATCGCGTGATTGTTCATGGCCTTTTACACCTGACAGGGAAGAAAGATGATACCTCGGAGCGTAAGAAGGAGATGCGCTCAGCCGAAAATAAATACTTATCTTTGCTGGCTGATTTATAAAAACACTTTTTCTTTTCTGGTTTTTTGTTTCACGTGAAACATTCTTGGATTATGTTACAGAAATATGATGTTATCGTTGTAGGAGGAGGCCACAGTGGTAGTGAAGCTGCTGCTGCATCGGCCAGATTGGGAAGTAAAACACTGTTGGTAACGCTTTCCAGGCATACCGTTGGACAAATGTCATGTAATCCTGCCATGGGCGGGATTGCTAAAGGGCAAATCGTACGTGAGATTGATGCCTTGGGTGGTTTGGCCGGTATTGTTACTGATAAGACCATGATCCAATTCAGAATGCTTAACCTGTCGAAAGGACCGGCGATGTGGAGTCCCAGAGCGCAAAGTGATCGAAAGCGCTTTGCGGAGGAGTGGCTTGACCAGTTGGAGAATATTCCCAATCTCGATTTTTGGGAGGATATGGTGCTGTCGGTCACCACTAAGAATGGTAAAATTTCCGGAGTAAAAACCAGGATGGGTCTGCATATCGAAGCTGATGCCGTCATTTTAACCAACGGAACCTTCCTTAACGGGACCATACATATTGGAGAACAAAAGTTTGGGGGTGGTAGAATAGGAGAGAAGGCCAGTGTAGGATTAACAGAAACCCTGAATGAGCTTGGCTTTAATTCCGACAGAATGAAGACCGGTACACCAGTGCGGGTGGATGGACGATCTATCGATTATAGTAAACTCGAAATTCAGCACGGCGATAAGAATCCCGGGAAATTCTCTTTTACCAATACGCCAGAACTAAAGAATCAACGACCTTGTTACATGGCCTATACAAGTGAAGAGGTTCATGATATTCTGAGAACCGGCTTTAGCAGAAGTCCGATGTTTATTGGCAGAATACAAGGAACCGGACCAAGATATTGCCCTTCCATAGAGGACAAAGTAGAGCGGTTTAGTGACAAAAACAGCCACCAGCTTTTCATCGAGCCTGAAGGCTGGACCACCCATGAGGTCTACGTAAACGGCTTTAGCTCATCATTACCTATGGAGGTTCAACTGGATGCCTTGCATAGAATCAAAGGCTTTGAGAACGCCAAGATTTTCCGTCCGGGATATGCTATCGAATATGATTATTTTCCTCCGGAGCAGTTGAAATATACACTTGAAACCAAGCTGGTTGAAGGCTTGTATTTTGCCGGTCAGATAAACGGCACCACAGGTTACGAAGAAGCGGGAGCGCAAGGTATTATCGCGGGTATAAATGCGCACCAGAAAATTAATGGGTTGTCAGATTTTGTTCTCAAACGTTCTGAAGCCTATATTGGTGTTTTAATTGATGATCTCATCACCAAGGGTGTCAATGAACCTTACCGGATGTTTACCTCCAGGGCTGAATACCGGATTTTGTTACGTCAGGATAATGCAGATCTTAGGCTTACCCCTAAGGGATATGAAATCGGATTGGCCTCTGAAGACCGTATGAAAAGGGTAGAGGAAAAAGAGAAGAATATCGACGCAACCATTTCTTTTGTGAAGAAAACCAGCGTGGAACCTGGTGAAATAAATGGGTTTTTACAAGAGAAGGGTACCTCAGAGTTAAAGCAGAAAGTAAAAATTGAAAGCCTGGTGCCAAGGCCACAAATAAATATTGAAGGCCTTTCAGAAAGCATTGGAAGCTTCAAGGATTTCGTTAAAAAAGAGATCCATAATGATCGGGAGGCACTTGAAGAAGCCGGAATACTAATTAAATACAATGGTTATATTTCGAAAGAAAAGGAAATGGCAGAGAAATTGCAGCGCTTCGAGGACATGAAAATCAAAAAGGATTTCGATTATTCCAGGCTTTCGGCCTTGTCTTTTGAATCGAGAGAAAAGCTAAACTCTCTTCGTCCGGAAACCATTGGCCAGGCCAGCAGGATCAGTGGCGTGTCTCCAGCAGACATTTCTGTGTTACTGGTTCACCTGGCAAGGTAGGCGTTTAAATAAACCTGCCCAAAAGCTGGCAAAGCCAACCTTCCGTGTCGATCATTTCATTAAATTTGACCTGATATTTAGTGTCTGACCTAATGTTTCACGTGAAACAAAGCTCGTATGTTTAAAAATAGCCGGCGTGTATTAATAAATTTTATCCTGTTTCTTTTAGCTCTCTTTATCTATATGGGTGTCGACAGCTATTACAGAGACTATCTCCAATTGCCAAAAGTGGCCGAAACACTTGAAGCAACCATCAACGAAGAGAGAAAAGAAGTTTCTGAATTTGTTTCAGAGAAAGACAAGCAAAATTTTGGGGCTTTGATGGAGTTTGCTGCTGAAAAGCCTTACCGCGATTTTTTTATCCTGAACAAGGATTCAGTTATTTATTACACATCGAATGAACTGATAATTTCAAACCCCTGTGTCTTCAGCAAAAGCAATAAAGGGTATTGTCTTGCTCAAACGCCTAACCGGATTATTCTGTTTCATAAAAAAAAATGGAGCCCCGATACTTCACTGATTCATGTTATCAGTCTGAAAAACCGCTATTCAGTTTCCAACCGGTTTTTGGTGAATAACTGGATTATTGACAGCGATATTCCAAAAGAGGTGGTGGTGGAAGAAGGAGTCGAATCAGAGATAGTTTCACTTAAGTCAGGGTTTCAGTTTTACCTGAGTCACATAGAAAGGCCGGAACTTTACCCAACTCAAAGCCGTATCTTGTTTGTTTTCTTCCTGGTTGCATTCACTTTACTCTTAGTTTTCATTTATGTTTTGTATGATGAAATACGAATTTTTGAAAAGCGTCCACTGCTTAAAATCCCCACATTCATAGTCGATATTACACTGTTATTGCTGCTTATCTCCTGGCTTGAAATTCCTTCGTTAGTGTTTCAGAGCTATATCTTTGAAGAGAGTCTTTTCTTGTTTCCATCGGTGGTCTATGGGTTAGGACAAGCCGTGATATTTTCTGTTTCGGCTTTTATAGTGGCCATGGCTGTTTACCAATGGAAAAAGGAAATCTTTTTTAACAACCGTTTTCTGAATATTCTTTTACTCAGCTTCTTTGTGCTGGCTACCATTGCTTCACTCTTCTTTAGCTACATGATGGTGAAAAACCTCGTGTTTAATGCAGAGTTTACAATTAAGATTTCTCAACCTGTGCAACTCTCAGCAGAGAGTGTGTTTGGATTGATGGTTCTCGCACTAACCTTAATCTCAGCTTGGGTTTTTGCTACTACTTTTATATTCTACCTTGCATCCTTTAAAAAAGCGCGAAACCTTAAGCAGGTAATCTATGGTTTGGGAGCCATAAGCCTGCTCGTTTTAAGCCTGACTATAAACTGGCTCTACTCATTTCTGCTCTTACAGTATCTGGTCATTGGCGTGTTTGCTTTTCATCCTAAACTGAAAGTGAATATTTACTACATACTAATATTGATTTTGGTTAGTGCGATGGGTTACTCCGTGATCATCGAGAAACTCTATTATGATAAGGACAAAGACATCATTGAACTCAGGGCCATGCAAATTTTAAATAATCGCGATAAGCTTCTGGAAGCACGCATATCAGATCGTATTGTCAAAATCAGACAGGATTCGATTGTAAAATCGGCAATGAACGAAAGAGAGATAGACTACACGAATATAGAAAAACACCTTACAGAAAACTATTTTTCATTCCTGAAGCAAAACTATGAAACGAACCTTACGTTATGCGATTCTGCCACACAACTTTTGGTGGATTTTGAAGAAGACGCTACGAGGTGCTATGATTATTTTGATGGAATTGTACAGGAGATGGGCCGGAAATCATTAACAAGGGGTCTTTACTATATCGATGATGGTGATGCCGTAAGAAATTACCTGCTGGTAATCCCGGTGAGCCAAAACCAAAGGATTTTTGTAGACATTTTCGAGAAGAACAGCCCGTTTACCCAGGGTTATCCCGAGTTGCTGGAGATGGAGTCTGATAAAAAACGCTTAGCTGACAAATTCGACTATGCCATATATTGGGATGATGATTTGATAAGCAGCTTTGGGGATCATAGTTATCCGCTGGTGTATAATGAAGATGAGCTGATGAAGGAACCCACCATCGCGAATCATCTTTTCAGGGATGGCCGTAAAAAAATTGTTATTACACTTGAGCGTAATCATTTGACCAACGCCATTGCCGGAACTTCTTATCTTTTTATTGCTTTTGGGTTAATTTTCTTCTTCTTTTATTTGCTCATTATCCAGAAAATATCCCGTGAATATTTGAACCGATTCAGGAATCGTTTACAGGCTTCCATTTTTTCTATTCTGCTGCTTACTTTTGTGGTTATTGGTTACTTTATGTTTACGCATATCGTACATCAAAACACGGAGAAAAATGTAGCCAATCTTCAACAACTTTCACACTCCATTCTTATAGAGCTGGAGCATAAATTCTCGCAGTTTGATGACATTGATGATGCAGAGCAGCAATACACCTTCAGTCAATTGGTGAAATTTTCGAAGGTTTTCTTCTCAGATATTAACCTTTATGATCCGGCTGGTAACCTGGTTGCTTCTTCCAGGCCGCAGGTTTTTGAGCGAGACATTATAAGCGATCGCATCCATAAGGAAGCTTTCGTGAAACTACGGAACCAGAGTTTACGGATGTTCATCATGCGAGAAAAAATCGGGAATTACGAGTTTCTTTCCTCCTATTTTCCATTAAGAAATTATAACAATGATATCATTGCATATGCGAATCTGCCTTATTTTTCAAGACAGAAGCGCTTAACTGAAGAGATTGCTGACTTCCTCACCACTTTTATTAATATCTACGTGGTGCTAACAGTGCTGTCGCTTTTCCTCATTTGGGTAACCTCGAACTACATCACCAAGCCCATGGAAACCATCAAAAAATCGTTGAGGCAAACCAAGTTGGCTAAATCTAATATCAAGATTGAAATGAACCGGAAGGATGAGATTGGTGAGCTTGTGCAGGAATATAACAGCATGGTGGATGAACTGGAGCAAAGTGCCAAGAATCTTGCGGTGTCTGAACGCGAGTCTGCGTGGCGCGAAATGGCTAAACAGGTGGCACACGAAATTAAAAACCCGCTAACACCCATGAAGCTTAGTGTTCAGCACATCAGTCGTGTGATAAATACCAGCGATGAAGAGAGTAAAAATGCTCTCAAACGCTTTACAGATAATATGATCGATCAGATTGAGTCGTTGTCAGAAATAGCTTCTGCCTTTTCCGACTTTGCCAAGATGCCGGTGATCAAACTGTCGAGAGTGGATGTTTACAACGTGGCATCCAACACCATTTCCTTATTCGAAGGACTGCCCAATATTGATATACAGTTTAGTGGTAAAACGTCTTATATCAAAGGCGACGAAAAGCAGCTAAGAAGAGTTTTTATTAATCTGCTAAAGAATGCAGTGCAAGCCCTCGAAGGTGTGAACGATGGAAAAATTATCGTAACGATTACAAAACAGGATGATCGGATTATGGTTTTTATTGAGGACAACGGAAAAGGAATACCGGAAGATAAAATCGATAAAATTTTCCTGCCTAATTTTACTACAAAATCCAGCGGAACAGGCTTGGGCTTGGCCATGGTCAAAAACATAATGACTAACTTTGGCGGAACGATTGAGTTGGTAGAAACAACTGAGAATGGAACAATATTCCGGTTAAGTTTCCCGGAAATGAATGAAACAGCAGAAGAGAATGAGTAGAACTGTAAATCCGCTAAAGCAATTGGCTGGTGAAACAGCCGTTTATGGAATGGGTACGATTGTTCCCCGGCTGTTGAACTATCTGCTGACACCATTCTTTACCCGGATTCTCATAAAGTCGGACTATGCTATTATTACCGAGCTTTACTCCTGGATTGCTATTCTCCTGGTTTTTACAACCTATGGCATGGAAACCGCTTTCTTCAGGTTTTCGAGCAAAGCAGAAAATAAAAACAGTGTTTATTCCACAGCCTTTGGTTCACTCATCTTAACTACGATACTATTTCTCGGAATCATCCTTTTGTTTCAGGGTGATTTTGCTGCGCTGATTGGCTACGTGTCGCACCCGGAATATATACTGTTTGTCGGGCTTATCGTCGGGATGGATGCGTTGGCCTCTATACCCTTTGCAGCACTCCGCGAGCAGAGGCGAGCGTTGCGGTTTTCATCCATAAAGATAACCGGCGTCTTAGTAAATATATTTCTCAACTTCTACTTTCTTTGGTTTTGCCCGATGCATGCCGAGACAAACCCTGACTCCTGGCTACTGTTTTTCTACTCTGCAGATATTGAAGTAGGATACATTTTTATTTCAAATGTTGTTTCCAGCGCCGTTGTAGTGGCCATGCTACTGCCAGAAATTATCAAAACCAGACTTGCTTTTGATTATTCTTTGTTAAAAAAAATGCTGCGATATGCTTATCCAATCGCCATAATTATCCTTGCCGGGATGCTTAACGAAGTGGCTGATAAAATGATGCTGAAGCACCTTCTACCTGAAGATACCCTGAAAGAACGCATGGCACTGCTTGGAGAGTACGGAGCCAATTTTAAGCTGGCAGTACTCATGTCTATATTTATTCAGATGTTCAGGTTTGCTGCCGAACCTTTCTTTTTTGCACAGGCAAAAGAGAAAAACGCCAAGAAGATTTATGCGAATATCATGAAGTACTTTGTCATTTTTGGATGGCTGATTTTTCTTGGTGTGATGCTTTACCTTGATATTTTGAAATATTTCATTGACGAGGACTACCATGCAGGGCTCTTCATCGTTCCTATATTATTGATAGCCAAATTGTTTCAGGGAGTTTTTTACAATCTGAGCGTATGGTATAAGCTCACCGACCTCACAAAGATGGGAGCTTATATTGCGCTGACAGGTACTGTCATCACCATTGTTTTCAACTTGCTGCTGGTTCCGGAAATCGGATATAAAGGAGCAGCCTACGGGCAATTGGCATGTTATGTATCGATGGTGATCATTTCCTTTATCATGGGAAGAAAGCACTATAAAGTACATTATCCCCTAAAAGGGATTGCATTCTACTCAGCACTGGCACTGGTGTTTTATTGGCTTTCCACCCTTTTTCAAAACCAGGATGACCTGATCAAGTTTTCACTCAACACCCTGCTTATGCTTATTTTCATTGCAATTGCTTTTGTCCTCGAAAGAAAAAAAATACAGCAGTTTTCTGTTTAGGAAATTATAGCAGAAAAGATCCTTTGTCGGAGGTTAATCAGTAAGGCCGGTTTCGACTATTTGCTTCGATACAAATTCATCGAAGCAATAAGACAGACCGTTTGATCATTATTTTTACTTTTGTTCTGCACTTTAATCAGAGATATGTTGAAAGTTAGAATCGTAAATAAATCCGGAAACGCATTGCCCCAATATGCTACTTCGGCTTCGGCTGGTGTGGATTTGAGGGCAAACCTTAGCGAACCGGTTCAGATTAAACCTCTCGAAAGAGATCTTATTTCCACAGGAATTTTCATCGAACTGCCGGAAGGTTACGAGGCCCAGGTAAGGCCCCGGAGCGGGCTTGCCGTGAAAAAGGGGCTTACTGTTTTAAACAGCCCCGGAACCATTGATGCCGACTACAGGGGTGAGGTCAAAGTGATTTTGATTAACCTTTCGCAGGAAACTGTTACCATCGAAAACGGAGAAAGGATTGCACAGATGGTTATTCAAAAGCATGAGCAGGCCGATTGGGAAGAAGTTGAAGTGTTGAATGAAACATCCAGAGGCTCCGGTGGTTTTGGAAGTACAGGTCATAAATAAAATAAGTATGAGAGCAATCAGAATTTCCACGCTATTTCTTATTCCGGTATTTATACTCGCCTCCTGCAAGTCTTCGGCCGACATCCCGCAGCAGCGGGAAGAAAAGCAGGAAGCCGTGAGCGAAGCAACAGCTCTTTACCTTGATGGGGTAAAGCAAAAGCTGTTAAAAAATTATGACGCTGCTGAAGAGTTGTTTCTGGAAGTTCTGACAAAAGAGCCCGGACACGCTCCGGCCAATTATGAGCTGGCGCGTATTGCCAAAGATCAAGGAAACTGGACGATGGCAGAGGAATACATCCGTGCGGCCACACTTTCTGATGAACAAAACAAATGGTATAAAATAGAGCTGGCTGAAATTTTACGCAATGCCGGAAAAATTGATGCCTCCATTGAGGCTTATGAAGATATTATCGATCAGTTTTCCAGCAACCCACAGCTTTATCATCAGATTGCAATGATGTATCTGTACAAAGAGGATTACCGCAACGCCATCAAATATTATGACAAAATAGAAGATGCGGTGGGTATAAACGAGCGGCTTACGGTGCAGAAGCAAAAGCTCTACATGCAGATAGGAGAGAAGCAAAAAGCGATTGATGAGCTGCAAAAGCTAATCGACAATCAACCCGGAAATGTAAAATACTATAATTTGCTGGCCAATCTCTATGCTTCTGAAAAGCAATATGAAAAAGCAGAGAAAGTATACAATAAGGTCAAAGAAGTATCTCCTGATGATGCTTACGTCCATATCAACCTTGCCGATGTATACCGGAAGCAGGGGAAAACAGATGAGGCTTTCCAGGAGTTGAAAAAGGGGTTTGAAAATCCTGACCTTGATTTTGACAGCAAGGTTCAGATTTTGAGGACCTACTATTCAGTTTCAGAGCTTTATTCCGCACAAAAAGCGCAGGCAATGACCCTCGGAAAAATCCTTGTTGATGCGCATCCCGGCGAAAGCCGTGCCCGCTCTATTTATGCTGATTTCCTCTATCGCGATGAGAAAACCGCTGAAGCCAGGGAGCAGTTCAGAACGGCT
>JASMTJ010000181.1:0-3941 GCA_041694335.1 Bacteroidales bacterium | reverse complement strand
CTCATACTGTGGGGCGGCGACAACTTCGCCAGCACGGCGGCTTTACGTTCTTCGGAATAACGAGGCACTATCAACACCTGAACCGCCCAACTGGTTAAAAATTAAGTAGTGCCAACTATCCTGCCAGAGGGGGACTGCTGCGCCTTGTTAATTGGATACCTCAATGTACCACTTGGGCTTGATGCGCCCGAAATCCCGGCGAACGTTTGATTTCAGTGTCTTTTTGGAGTCGAGCACCTTTGCCCCGCCATTTTCTCGAACGAACAAAGCCCAGTGCCAAAATGGCTTGCCCTGCTCTATTCGCCATTTAATGGCGAGAAGGGCCTTATTTGGCAACTGCTCCCACGATTCGAATGGTGTTTCTTTGGAAGAAACGTAAATACCGAATTCTCGCAGAAGGGTTCGGACGTACTCCGTGTCGGACCAGAGTGATGTGTCTGATGCGTGAATGCCAAGAGCGCCGGCTCTCTTTTTGGCCTCAGCATAGCTGAGACCCGCCAGTGCAGCGGAGGCCGCGATGCCACAACCCGTCACTTCTTCTTGGACGACAACTTCCATATTTTTACCAATTAACGCTTTTGTTTAGCGGTGCCCCGACAGGGGCGTCCGGTGGAGGCCGTAGGCCGGAGCGAACTACAACAACTTGTTAAAGGTTTTTGCATTGAGCGCTGGGCTGTCACCACAACACCGACGTTATTGTCTGGAAGACACTCACAGCTGTCAGGAATCCGCCAACGAAGATCAGTCTTCTTTGGGAACAATCGATTCCCTGAATCAGAACAAAAGTTCCGATCGCGCCGCTGAAAAGACCTCCAGTGAATTGAGAACCACCAACTGCGTAAACAAACACCAAGTAGACCACTGCCAGCAAATACAGCAAAACTCGTAACGGCTTGAACTCAAAACGCTTGTAGTAGGCTTGGTCTTCTGGGGAAAGGTCTTCCTTGTTCACCGAAATCTCCCTTCAGTCTTTAACGCCTTGAATAAGCTGCCGTTTGGAGCGCCAGCGCAAAACGGTCAGCTTGATTCACTTGTTAACACATTCAGCGAAGATGTCTGCTTATTTCCCTTAGCCAGGTTAATACTTCACCGTCCGGGTCTGCACTATGAAGGCGCGCCATTGTCATATTGGAAACACCACCTCGATTCAACCGCTTTTTGGCCTTACTCTCTTTCTTGCCTTGTTTCTTCTCGTCCAAGTCGTCCCAATCTACTGTAGACTCCGATGCCCCATGGACCACTTTTGCTACCATCACTGGAACATCATCGAACGAACAGAAGTTTTCGGTTAGCTGTATCTCAAACTCTTCGTTTATGGCTTCAAAATGAATGTAATTCTCCATTTCTCTTTTATTAGTTATGAACGAACGACAGTTATCGCCGCGTGCATTCACCCTATCTGCTGCATCCTGATACTTGGCTGGTTCAGGTGGCGGCACATCCCTATCCAATACGTGAACTTCGGGGACCTGAAGTCCTTCGAGCCTGTTCGTCCATAACTCCAGAGTCGAGCCTCCCATAGGGATATATACCAACTCACCTCGTTGTTCTGCGTCTTTTAAATCGACAATACTTGGGTCTTCCTGTGATAAACGCCATGATATTCCGCTAAGGTATTCAATATCATTAGGCCCCTCTACTCCAACGAAGACCTTAATGTTGTGGTTTGCAAACATACCAAGGCTCGATTTAATCCTTAGCAGAGTATCATCGTCGTTCTCAGCCAATATTCGGGAACCGTTTTCGTCTTTTTCAATAAATCTTATGGATTCACGATCAACTCTTCCGGCAAGAATAGGATTGTGAGTGGTGAAAATTACTTGATGGTTTTCCTCAAGTGCCAACTCCTTCAGTGCATCTAGGAGCAGCAACTGATTGTTAGGATGCTGTGATGTCTCAGGCTCCTCTATTGCAAAAATGACATCTTGAACGTCTCTCTCACTTGCCAACTGTTCAGCCTTAGCTCGAAAAAAGTTGATCAAGAAAAGCCGTCTAACCCCACTACCTCGTTTGTTCAAGGGTATTTGATCTTCATTGGTAAGCGACACTGAGAAAACCTTACCCCAGTTGAAATTTGAGAAATTCGGGTTCAGCTGACTTGCTAAGTCAGGATCCATTTCTCGAATTTTTTCAATGGTTAATCTGGTAACGTCTTCAACTTGGCGTTTTACATGCTCACCTATGATGTCAAGTTCAGCCGCCTTTTGCTTTAGAGCTTCCTTGATTGCAAATTTAATGGGATCTTGCGCCTCAGCGTCTTGGTCGGAGCTTGGACGATCAGATTTAAAGAGCTGGAAGAGAGGAAGGGTATTTTGCAGCGGCTTCCAAATCTTGGACTTACCCTCTAATTCGATTAATTGCTTCGCTAACTGTTCATCAGATGTGCTTAGCCAGATTGCGTGCCGGAGAGCTGATTTAACAGTTTCGTTTACGCCCTCTAAATCAACACCAAGTTCTCTAGCTCTTGCCCTAAGCTGCGCTATGGTCAAAGAAAATAGATCATTGAAATCTTCAGCTGTTGGGTGAACTGCTCGTATGAAGATTTGTTCGCACTTTGGGGAGGCACCAGAGAATACTTTTTTTATTTCAAGCTTCCCATCGGGGTTTAATAGGTATTCATTTGCAGGCGATATAAGATTATCTGTATCTATAATTAGCTGCTCTGGGATCTCCTTGAAGATACAAGTTATTTCTATATCGTCAGAGTTCCTCAACCCCGCAGAGCGGTCACCAGGCTCTAGCTTTTCGGAATTAAAGAAAGCATCCAGAGCCTCAAGCACTGAAGATTTCCCTATGTCATTTTTAGCAACGAGCGCCGTCAAATCGGAGAAAGGTATCGATATTTCATCCTTGTAACAGCGGAAATTTTTTATTTTTACACTATCCAGCTTCATTCTCTATCCCTATTCTATTTCGGCTCTTCCTGTGGGAGAGTGTTAACGCCGCGCTCACCGGTAAATTTGGAGCGCAGCGGAAAATTTATCCGAGTGCAGCGCCTTGTTAGAAGACTATAATCACTAGTAAACAACCACTCCACGAACAGTTTTTAACATAATTTCATATGTTTCCATAAGCTTACGACAGGCAAATATTGCTGAATTATAATTTTCAGTGAACGAAGGCTTGCTTTCATCGAGCTTTATTTCAATATCATCAACCTCTATGGCGTTTGATTTTCCTTTATGGATACCAAGGTTGTGCACTGTATTTCTTTGACTTCTGTAGTGATCCAGAAACTCCCTTAACTCCGAGCGTTTCAGTTTATCTATTTTGCACTTAGAGAATACGTAGCTTATTTTTTCTGCACTTGAAATATAAAAGCTCACTCCTTTTATTTTTTCAAGCGTGCATTTCTTTTTTTCCTTCTCTGTCTCAGAAGAGTATTTTTCGATTAGCTTAACGAGCTCAATTTCTTTTTTGTTACTTCTTGGCTCTATCTGGGTTAGCTCTTCATATAACTCATCAACATAATGTTCAAATGTAGAAAAGGTATTAACTGTAAAATCAAGGAAATTAGATCCAACAATGAAGTCTGTCCTTTCACCAAAGAGCTCAAATAAATCTTGTTTTGCGATCTCAAGCCTTTTGAAGTCCTCCTCTTTATAGAAATCAGCTATGAGTTCATCTCTAAGCTCTGACAGAGGGCCTCGCTCATGAAGAGATGCAGAAATCTCATCGTTAATAAAGTACACAAGAAGTAAGTCAATTTGGTTTGACATCGCTGTAAAGAAATTACTGTACGTTTGGTCTTCGCACGCACCTTGCTTTAAAGCCAAAAAATGCCCTTTTATGAGAGCTTCACCTTTTAAAACAAGAAGGTTATATATTCTTTCTTTGTTGTTTTTATCAAACGGATTCACTTTTTCATACATAGCCTATCCCTGCCTTATAAACGCTTTTGTTCAGCGGCGACCTTTTTGCAGCGAAGCGGAGAAAAGGGC
>JASMTJ010000180.1:0-5121 GCA_041694335.1 Bacteroidales bacterium | reverse complement strand
CTTGTGTGAACAAGAGTTCCGGATTCATAGAGATGTTCGCTGGAGGTCAGAAGATATCAGGGAGTATGGCTCAAAAAGGCGTTAGCTGGCGACCGATTCCACACGAAATGGAAGAGAGCCGGAACTGTTGAGGTGTTTTGAAAGCCTGGGGGCAGAAAGCAGTCATAAGGAGTTTACATGTACGCGATTGCCGTAAGCGGTACCGAAACCTTTGTTAAAGATGCGAGTGCTGAGCTGGAAAGCAAGGGATTCCAAAAGGTTTCTGAAGGTCTTTACATTATTCAGTCAATTCAAGGTTTTGATGGCATTTCGCAAGGGCTAAAACATTTGAGGTCCTATAAAGAAGATAGGTCGAAAAATATCATTTATAAGACTAAGAACTTGATGAGGCAATCGTAGCTCTACATATTGTTGGTACTCGTTGAGTGAAGCACCTAATCTGATGTTCTGGAATTCCTTTCCCTGATTTGATCAGTAGAGGGCCCATGCTGGGTCAAATCTCGGTGTGGCTGGATGTTTAATCACATTTTTATGATATTTATGAAGAGACAATGATTGAAAATGCACATATTCGCAGTAATGCCGAGTTATAGGCCAGAAGAATATAGCGGCAACGTGGGAGGAGGCGAGATATCCAACAGAATCCTTTTAGAAGGTCTCGCTGCGAGAGGACACGAAGTAACTGTAGTTACATGGAATGCTGGTGGATTCGGCAGCGGTAGCCGTCAGGGCGTCAGAGTCCAGGAACTCGGAGGAAGTCATAATTCTAGGTTGTCCCGTTTGATGACACTAGCCCGGTTCCGGGGGCTAGCCCGAGATTATCTAAAAACGTTGCAAAAGCCTGATGTGATAGTGTGCGGAACCGAAGGGCTCGGAGTTGCGCTTGAGTTGACTCGTAATATGTCGGTACCTGTTGGGTTGTTTATGAGAGCGTTTGAAAACTTCGAAGCTCAGAATGGTGTCGTTGAGTCTTTGGCTCGCCGAGCCAAGACCACTATGCTTGGCGACTATGGTCCGGCCGCAGTAGCTGAGGCTAATTTCCTGCTACCAAACAGTAAGTTTTTAGAGGAATACTGCTTCGATCGCATCGGCAAGGAAGTACCTTCAACTGTAATTTACCCTCCCTTGCATTGGAAAACAGGTGCACCGTTTGATGTTACTTCCATCCAGCAGATAGCGATGGTCGGAACCAGCGAAAAAAAGGGCATTAAACTGGTTGAGTACTTGGCTAGTCAGTTTCCAAAAGTAGATTTTCGAGTTCTTGGTACCAGTGAAACGATGCAACAAAGCGGTACTTTACCACATAATCTTAAGTTTTTGGGTTGGTCGGATATCCGAGAGGAATTTTCCTGTAAGGCAGATGCAGTGTTGGTACCGTCGTTATGGGCCGAACCCTTTGGTCGGGTGGCCATCGAAGCCCTTGCCTGTGGGAAGCCTCCATTGGTTTCAGATATTGGCGGACTTCCCGAGGCAGTATCTTACGAACCTTCGCTGTGTTTACAACCCGGGAATGAGGCTGCTTGGTGCGAGGCGCTTACTCGGCTCATTGAAAACCCAGATCCATTCGTCATGGCAGCTAAACGGGCGGCATCATCCATTGATCGCTTTTCCGCAAAACAGCAAGTGGAGCGATTAGAGCAAGCCTTAATTTTGTATGTAAATAGGTTCACTTATTCGTGATAGTAAATATTATTAGCGCCTCCAAGGGTGGAGGCGCAGAGCTGATTGTGAGAGAGTTGCATCGAATTTATTTAGAGCAATCGTTGGTTGCACGGGCACTTTATTTGGATGGCGATCCGGCTGAGGCGAGAACAAATGAGGAGGTTTGGGGTGTTAACCCCCGTAGCCCAGCTAACATTTTTAGAATTCGAGCATACCTTAAGCGTTTGCAGGCAGTGTCGAGCCAAAGACTTTTAGTGCATGTCCATCTTACTTGGCCGTTGTTTTATGTCGCCCTGGCAAGCCTTGGTCTGAAAAACATCAGGCTAATCTATACTGAACACAGCACTAACAATAAGCGGCGTAATATCCCATTTTTCTGGGCTCTGGAGCGCCTACTCTATGCGCGTTATACGCGTATAATTTGTATCAGTCAGGGGGTGCATGCTGCCTTGGCTAATTGGGTGGGTCCAAAGATCGCTAGGCGATTGGTAACCATCCCTAACGGCTCTCGCATATACTCACTCGCTGAGCGTGCAACGCTAGACGGTCGTTTGCCTCGGTTGGTTTCAGTCGGCTCCCTCTCATCCAGGAAAAACTTTGTCACAGCCATCCGCGCCATTTCGGAGCTGAGGGATGAAATCGACAGCTACACCATCATTGGCGAAGGCCCGGAGCGCAGGCGGCTCGAAGAACTTATCCAAGATGAGCAATTGGAAGACAAAGTAAATTTAGTGGGTTGGTCAGATGCAATAGAAACCCACTTGCATGCTGCTGACATTCAGCTCATTCCTTCTCTTTGGGAAGGCTTTGGTCTTGTTGCTGTAGAAGGTATGTCTACAGGCTTGCCTGTGGTTGCATCCAACGTTGATGGCTTGCGTGAGGTGTTGAATGAGTCTAACCCATCTGTCACGTTGATTTGTCAAGTAGAGTCAGTTGAGGAGTGGGTTTCAGGCGTTCGTAAAATGGTAGCGCAGGTGCGTTCACAAGGTGCGCAGAGTTTCGCCCAATCATCTCGTACGCAGGCTGAAAAGTTTACATTGGACGAAATGGCAGTACGCTATATGGACATTTACCAAAAATGATAATCTAAAAACTACCTCGGATACTGTGACACCAAGGAATGAATATTTGTGACCCTTAAGTTGACTTTGAATGTAAACAAGATTTGGGCAACCTATTTTTTTAGTAAAATAGGTTATATGCTGTTTGCGAATTTTGTGTATGGAAAAATGACAACTTTAGGGGATACAAGTAGGTATTTTGGTGGGCGAACTGCCTGGGAATCTGACTGGTTTTATTCGTCCACATCAATGATGGATAGCTTTGCAAGTCTTTCCGGGAGTCTGATGGGGCCTTATCTCGGTAACTTGCCTTTTATGACGCTGTCCTTTTTAGGTGTTTATTATCCGCTCTCAAAGATTACCCTATCAAAAAGGCAGCTATATTTTGTTTTGATTATGTTGTCTTTTCCTAGCTTCGGTGTTTGGACGTCTATTGCTTCTAAGGAAGCTGTCGGTGTGTTTTATCTTGGTGTGATTTTGGCAGGTTATATAGATTTGTATGAAAGGGATCCGATAAAAAATAAAGCGCTTTTTTTGCTTGCTGTTTACCTTATGCTTGTGTTCAAGGCACAGTATTCTATTGGGGTTCTTGCTTTGTTCCTTTTTACTTGGTTGGGGCGTCGATTTTCTCTTAATAGCGGATTGAAGCTTTTCACCTTTGTGGTGGCTGTCGCTATCGGTCTCTTGGCTCTTTATTTGGCTCGCGATATTATTGATAGTCTATCTAAAATGATGCCGGCTCACTTTCGCAAGGATGCTGGCTCTACCCGGGAAAATGCCATTTGGGTGGAGCAGTATGATTTTTTCAAAAATGCGGCCTATGGTATGTATATAGCCTTCGTAGGGCCTACCGTTCATGAGGCTCTTTCCAAGCCTACTCATATGCTGGCCTGGATTGAAAGCATGGTAATTTTGGGTGCATTTGGAATGTTAACCTTGAAGTATATTTTAACCGTAGCTATACGCTCAAAATTTAATGTTATGTTTATTTGTGGATTTAGCCTAGCCGCATTCTGGATTCTTTTGGTGCATTATCCGTTTGGAGCGTTGAATCCTGGAAGTGCAATTCGGTATCGAGAGTCCTTTTATGCATTTTTGGTGATTTTGTTTTTCTTTATGTACAGGAATGCGATAGTGCCTTTTTCTACCCGGAGATATAGTCGGTCGGTCAATGATTATCATGACGAGAGCGGCTATGGTAGGCCGGGAAGTGTCACATAGTGGGGCGAGGAGCAAAACGATAAACATTCAGGGTGAGATAAATTTGACCAGAACGTCCAAAAAGATACTTTTTATTGTCAATGCTCCGGAGTTTTTTCTATCACATCGACGGCCTCTAGCTGTAGCCGCGAAAGAGGACGGGTATGAGGTGGGTGTTGTTTCTGCGTTTGGCCCTGAGGTCGATAAAATTCAAGCCTATGGTTTTTCTCATCATCGAGTCGATTTTGCCCGAAGTGGCCAGAATCCGTTAGTTGAGCTGCGAACCCTGATTCAGTTGGTCAGGTTGTTCCGTCGGGAAAAACCGGATTTGGTACACCTCGTTACTATCAAGCCAGTGCTATATGGTGGGTTAGCGGCCCGCATCGCGGGGATTCCAGGCGTAGTGGCTGCGGTTTCCGGTCTTGGTACTGTTTTTGTTGCGCAATCACTGGTTGCCAGGTTACGAAAGTGGTTGGTCACTCGCCTTTACGCAATGGCGTTTAATCAAAAACGGCTTGCCGTTATCTTCCAGAACCCGGATGACCGTGACACCTTGCTTGCAACAGGTGCATTGGGGGAGGATGAAACACGGATGATTCGTGGGTCCGGCGTTGCCTTGTCTGATTACCCCCATCTTCCGGAACCGGACGGTAAACCGGTTGTGGTTATGGCTGCGCGTTTATTGAGAGATAAGGGCGTATTTGAGTTCGTGGGTGCGGCGAATATTCTTCGTGAACGCGGTGTAGACGTAGACATGAGGTTAATAGGTTCCTCAGATCCCGGAAATCCAACCAGTGTGACCGAGGCCGATCTGGAATGCTGGGAAGAAGAGGGGGTGGTCACGCTCATGGGCTATCGCACGGACATCGCTCGTCAGTATGCTTCTGCCAATGTTGTGTGTTTGCCGTCTTATTATGGCGAGGGGCTGCCTAAATGCCTGGTTGAGGCAGCGGCTTGTGGCCGCGCTGTTGTGACAACAGATCATCCGGGTTGCCGGGACGCAATTCGGCCGGATGAATCCGGGCTTCTGGTGCCGATAAAGAATAAGGTTGCGCTGGCTGATGCTATTCAGCAGTTGGTGGAGTCTCCGGATTTGAGGCAACGCATGGGCGAAGCTGGTCGGGCGCTGGCGGAAGAGGCCTTTGCTATCGAGAAAGTTGTGGATCAGCACCTTCAGATTTATGGGGAGTTACTGGGT
>JASMTJ010000179.1:0-2364 GCA_041694335.1 Bacteroidales bacterium | reverse complement strand
TTTCCCTACAGTTACAAAGTCTGGAAAAGAAACTGGCCGGCGTATACCCGCAACCTTATTGATGCCTGCCTTCAGCATGATGCAAAACTGGTTTTTTTCGATAACATCTACATGTATGATAAAGATCACCTTAACGGGATGGATGAAGCAACCCCCATCAATCCGCCCAGTAAAAAAGGAGAAGTCAGAGCTAAAATTGTGGATATGCTGATGAAAGCTAAAGAGCAGCAAGGGCTGAGGATGCTGATTGCGCGTTCAGCCGACTTTTACAGCCCGGGAGGAAATACCAGTATTTTGAATGAAACCGTAATCAAGCCCTTGAGCAATGGAAAAAAAGCCAACCTGATGGGGCCGGGGCAATACAAGCATTCTTACACTTACACCCCCGATGCCGGCAAAGCCACGGCACTGCTGGGAAATACAGATGATGCTTTTGGCGATGTGTGGCACCTTCCAACAGCTACTAATCCACCATCCGCCGAAGAATGGGTAAAGCTGGTAGCAGAAGAGTTGGGCTTTAAGCCAAAATTCCAGGTGCTGACCCCTTTTATGCTCAAAATGGTGGGCTTGTTTGTCCCGCCCATGCGTGAGATGCCCGAGATGATGTACCAATACAATCGCGACTATGTTTTCGACAGCGCCAAATTCGAAAAGCGTTTTGCCTTTCAGCCGACACCTTACAAGGAAGGAATTAAAGAAGTCGTGAAGCTTGGGAGGTTTCGATAGAAGAATGGGTAGTTAATTCACAGCTTCCTTTTCTTTGATCTTCAGGATAAGTTTTTCCAAACGCTCTCCCACCTTCTCATTAATGGTGCTGCTGTTGAGCCTGGTGTTCATGATGGCTTCGCTGTTTTTCTGCTGGTCTTCGGGGAGGATGAGCCCGATGGGGAAGGCCTCGCGATGACAGCACTTATCGTCCAGGATTTCTTTTACTTTACGGAAGACATGGCCATGACCGAATTTCTCATCCTTCACAGCATCGCTGCTTCCGCAACAAGACACAAAATACAAACAGGAAATCTCGCTTTTATGCTTTCGCAGGAAATCCCGCAAAGGAGCAATGAGTTGTCCCATCCATACAGGCCCTACCAAAACAACACGCTTGTAGGACGCGAGATCAGACTTGATATTTTTGATTCCTGGACTTAATCCCATGGACGCAAACAGCATCAGCAAAGGTTGAGCATTTATTCTCGGGCGAATAACTTCTTTGTCGCAATGTAGCTTTTGGGCAATTCTTTCGGCAAGAAATTGATTACTGCCAGTGTTTGAGTAATAGAGTACAATGTGGTCTTTCATCTCCGGTTTTTCCGGTAAAGATACGTCCTAAATGTTTGTGAGCGTGGTGTTAATGTGATGTTTTAGCTAAATTTAATGTAATGATAACACACCAACCGCCAGTTCGGCCCATATCAGGAGAAACAAACTCATAACAGCTATCAGCATTGCCATTCGGGCACTTATGTTTTTGATTTTCCGGATGATAATATCAATCATAAATCCGGCTCCAAACAATAAGATAGCTGCCACCAAAAAATCGAAGGCCGTCCACCTTACTTCTTCAGAAAATTGCATTGCAATGAAAGGAGTGGTAAGGACGACAGCTGCCAAACTGCTGATAATGAAAAGGCTTTTCTTTGACATGAGAAATAGAATTGATGAATACTGTCACAACGACTAACCCGCTCAAATCAGTGCAGCTCTTAACGTTTATTATATTTTTTTTAAGCCACTAAGCTGAATCCGTTCTCTGTTTTGATTCGTTATAAAACAGAGCTGATAAATGCATAAGAGAATAACAGAAAAATAAGAATAGCGACACCCGGAATGGTGGCAACAAAGGCAGAAATCATGACTCCGACCGTTTTTCTGAAAAAGCGGTAAAATCCTGCTGAAATGGCTACAAGAACCAGGGTGAAGAAAACAAACTCTTTTATTAATTCGGGTTGACTTAACCAGGAGAGTCCCATTTGTTCTTCATGGTAGAAAATTACAAACATAAAAAGGCTTACTGTAAGACAAAGTCCAAGAAATCCTTTTAACGTTTCCAGTGAAAATAGCTTGGAAATGATCATGCGAGTAGTTTTTGTGGTTGATAATTCAAAACTATTGTAATACTGATTTTAACGCAAGCTTTCAGTTATTTATTATTCCAATGACTCAGATTGAACCAAAAGATTCCGGCCAGATTGCTCTTTAAGCAGCAACAAATACATGAACAGTTATTCTGAGGTGTTAATATAGCTACTTATCTATACTTTTTGGCCGTGAGCTTATTGTGGTTTTAATATAGATTCTTAAATAGGTTGGTAAGATTCCGACCCTTTCCGAATTGCGAAAAATGACGCTAATCACGTAGGTTAG
>JASMTJ010000178.1:0-4947 GCA_041694335.1 Bacteroidales bacterium | reverse complement strand
AAAAGGGAAGGAAGAGTTTTAATCTTTCTGATTTTTTTTTGGAATTTGTGATTTGGTTCTTGGAATTTTAATCTTTGCGTCTTTCACAAGTAGACTTTTGCGGCCTTGGCGTGGAATATTTGTCAGGAGTTGAAGGCTTCACGCAAAGTGCGCAAAATGAAAGAAACGCGAAGAGCGCGAAGGAAGAAAGAAAAATGGAAAAGGGAAAAAAGGAGATTTAGGCTTCCTGACTTCCATTGTGCCTCTTGCGGTTTTTTGTGTCATTAGGGGTCAATGAATTCAAACCACAAAGAACACTATGAAAGCACAAAGGGCACTAATTCTTTGCGGGTTCTGCGTTAAACCTTTTACGCTCTCTGCGTGGGATATTCCACAAACGGTAGTATTGAAGAAAGTTTCACGCAAAGTGCGCAAAATGAAAGAAACGCGAAGAGTGAGAAGGAAGAAAGAAAAATGGAAAAGGGAAAAAGGAAAGGCCGAGTTTTGGCTTTGCGTCTTTCGCGAGTGGACTTTTGCGGCCTTGGCGTGGAATATTTGTCAGGGGTTGAAGGCTTCACGCAAAGCGCAAAATAAAAGAAAAGCTAAGATCGCGAAGAAAATGGAAAGATAGAATTGCATTGCATCAATGATATAAAACTTATCTGTGCAGATCAGTTTCATCCGTTCAATCAGTGTGCTATACTTTTATTTGCGGGTTAACTGGCATTTATGAAAAATCTTCTCCGTGAGATGGAGACGCTTCACCATGCCCCGGATTTTATCTCCGCCTGGTGATGGCTTTTCGTTTAAGTTGAAAAAGCCACCAAAACCTGGTCAAGAAGGTTTCCCGAAGCAGGGAAGTCACCAAAACCTGGTCAGGATGGTTTCCTGAAGCAGGGAAGTCACCAAAACCTGGTCAGGATGGTTTCCCGAAGCAAGGAAGTCATCAAAACCTGGTCAGGACGGTTTCACAAAGCAAGGAAGTCACCAAAACCTGGTCAGGACGGTTTCCCGAAGCAGGGAAGTCACCAAAACCTGGTCAGGGCGGTTCCCCTGGTCAAAGGAAACCCCGTTTACCCTTGCTTTGCCTTTTCCCCTTGCAGGGAGACCGTCTCAAGGAGCTTGTGGTGTTTCCCCTGTCATGGGAAACCGTCTCAAGGAGCTTGTGGTGTTTTCCCGGCCATGGGATTTCACCTCAAGGAGCTTGTGGTATTTCCCCATTCATGGGAAATAGTCTCAAGGAGCTTGCGGGGTTTTTCATGCTGAAATGAATCATAGTTTAAGAAGCATGGCGGATTCTGCTTATATTTACCAACGAACAATACCAACAAAAGTGAGCAAAAAAACAATCCTGGATCATCTGTGCTACACCGAACTTGTTTACGGCAGAATCAATAAAAAGCTAAAAACAAGGATGACAAATGAGCAAATTGAATCGTATTTATTCCGGGTGCTGACTGAAACGGATGAATCCTTTTATACGAGGACGGGGAAAAACTTTTATGTGGTGAACCAGCCGCATAACATCAGGATAACCATCAATTCATCAACGTATCGGGTGATAACGGCAGACCGGATTGAGAAATGAGTAACTTGCACCTTACAAACGAATTTATTTACGAGCCTCTCTCCCCATTACTCCGGACGCCTCGTCATTTCAAAGAATCAGATCAAAAATTTGCACCACAATGAATCATGACAACTATAGATTTAAACATCTTGTATTTACCTCTGGCCTACGAGGGTATGTCCAGCAAAACAAGCATGGAATTATAGGGCAAGCATGTGTGGTAGCCATTCACGAGTGAGCCGGTAAAATGCCAGATAAAAAGCTTTAAGAGAGTAAAGTTAAAAAGAATCCAAGGTTTTCTGCGAACGGCTTGAGTGGCGTGGATAATTTCCTGCGTAGCTTTTGCAGACACGCCCTCGTCAGCCTTGACCTTTTGGTGCTTTTGGGTCAAGCCAAAAGTACGATATTGAGACCTATCGACTATATTTGTAATTGTTACCACAGGGATAAATCTATATTATTATACCGGTCAACAATGATTTAAAAAACAACAAAATGATTAGAAATGTATTTCTTGTTTTCTTTGGCCTGGCAGGATTGCTTGCAGCGACGGCACAGAGCAGCGAACGGATAGTAATCGACCGTGATATAGAATTGCTGCACTTGCGTGATTCCATCTACGTGCATGTCACCTGGCATACTCATGAAGATTATGGCCGCTTTCCTTCTAATGGCCTGGTTGTTGTCCGCAACGGACAGGCCCTGATGGTGGATACGCCGATGGACAATGACAAAACCAAACGGTTAACCAGGTATTTGAAGGATTCCATGTCGGTCGACTTAGTA
The DNA here is from genome assembly GCA_041694335.1 of Bacteroidales bacterium. Classification (GTDB taxonomy): domain Bacteria; phylum Bacteroidota; class Bacteroidia; order Bacteroidales; family JAIPAH01; genus JAIPAH01. The sequence continues at coordinate 2,612 of JASMTJ010000178.1, read as the reverse complement.
AAACTGGTCGTCGGGCATTTTCATGATGATTGCCTGGGCGGACTCGAATACATTCAAGAGATAGGTGTGGAGTCGGAAGCGAATGCCCTGACAGTAGAAAAATGCCGCGAAACCGGATTGCCAGTTCCTTCCACCGCTTTCAAAGACTCCTTGGTCTTTGATTTTCTCGGCGAGCAGATTGACTGCCGGTATTTTGGTGCCGGTCATTCCTTTGACAATATCACGGTTTATATTCCGGCGAAGCGGGTGCTCTTTGGCGGCTGCCTGGTGAAGGCGATGCCATCAAGGGGCTTAGGCAACCTGTCTGATGCCCTGGTCAGTGATTGGGATGCGACCGTTGAAAAGGTGCTTAAAGCATATCCTGATGCGGAGACTGTTATTCCCGGTCATGGCCCGTATGGAGGGGCTGAATTACTAAACCACACCATAGAACTGGTGAAGGCGCAGAAAAGGCAAAAGAACGAGTAGTCTCTCTTTGTGCAGAAACCATCTGCAACATGATATCGAAGATATCCGGGGAAGGAGAGTGTATAACGAGTTGTGCTTCAAGCAAAAAAAAACACGACAAAATAGCGGTAAATGTACCATAATTTGTATTTTTGGTACAAATAAAAAGAATATGGGACAATATGCACCACGTTATAAGCTTGAAAGGCTTCCACCTCTGAGAGCAAAAGTGGAAACCATAGAAATTCTAAGACAAACGAACAAATCCACTGCTGCATTAGCTGAGCTGAAAGGTATTGCAAAGACAATTCCTAATCAAGGAATGTTGGTTAATGCTGTGGTTTTACAGGAAGCAAAGGATAGTTCCGAGATTGAAAATATTATAACAACCCAGGATGAGCTTTACAAAGCATTGACAGTTAATAAATCTCACATTTCGCCGGCAACGAAAGAGGTTGTGGATTATCGCAAAGCGATCTTTCATGGATTTGAACTTGCTAAAAGACAAGGGTTTTTAAGCGTTAATGATGTTGTAGATATTCAACAAAAATTGATTGATAATACTGCAGGAATTAGAAGTACTCCCGGAACTGTATTAAAGAATGACACTGGCGGTGAAATAGTTTACACTCCACCGCGTGGTAAAGCGGAGATACTTGATTTACTTACAAATTTCATTAACCACTTTAATCAACAGGATGATTTGTCTCCATTGATTAACATGGCAATCTTGCATTATCAGTTTGAAAGCATTCACCCATTTTATGATGGAAACGGTAGAACAGGTCGGATTTTAAATATTTTGTACCTGATACTTAACGATCTGATTGATGTTCCAATATTATATTTAAGCTCCTACATAATTACGAATAAACCAGAATACTATCGCTTGCTAAACCAGACTAACCGGACTGGAAATTGGGAAGAATGGATAATGTTTATGCTTAAAGCAATCGAAAGTAATTCTAAAGCTACAATTGCAAGGATTACAGATATTAAAGACCAACTTGACTCTACAATAACAGAGGTTCAGGAAAAAGCACCAAAATTATATAGAAAAGAACTTGTTGAACTACTCTTTGAGCAACCGTATGCTAAAATTGAGTTTGTTGTAAATAAACTGGGAGTGGAAAGAAAGGCTGCTTCACGATACTTGAAGGAACTGGAAAATATCGGAATTGTTGAATCTCAAAAAGTAGGGAGGGAGACTTTGTATATAAATAAAGAATTGATTGAAATACTGAAGCAATAATGCACAGTCTGCCCCGATTATTCGGGAAAAGCTTAATATACGGTCATAGAACATTTTAGGTGAAAGGTTTATTTGAGCATACTACCACGCAGCAACTTTCTTCAACGGTGGATAAGAACGCAGACCGCTCTGCCAACCCCCCTTTCCATAAAGCTATTCGTTACCCACAATAAAGCAAGGTTTATGCGTTGTAACCTTCGGATGATCTACCTTAGCAAAAGAGATGAGAACAAACTTTGTTAAATACGTTAATCTACTATGGATTCTTTAACACAATTAGTAACGGGAGCTGCTATAGGCGAAGCAGTGCTTGGGAAAAAGCTGGGAAATAAGGCGGTGCTTTGGGGAGCCGCCGCGGGTTCTTTGTCCGATATGGACGTAATTCCCGGAATGTTTATGGATACGCCGGACCGGTTGCTCTTTCATCGTGGATTTTCTCATTCCATTGTTTTTATTGTTCTGGCATCCCTGTTTTTTGCCTGGCTTTTTTCAAGAATCTACAAGCAGAAACCAATTTCTCGAAAAGAGTGGCTCTTTTATTTCGGATTGATATTCTCGGGCAGTATTCTGATTGATGCACTGACCACATATGGAACGCAGCTGCTCTGGCCACTAAAATACCGCTTTGAGTTCAATACGATCTTTGTGGCAGACCCTCTTTTTACACTTCCGTTACTTGTCACGCTCATTTGGCTGATGTTCAAACGAAGAGCTTCTTCCACGAGGAAACGCCTGAGCAATACCGGGCTGATTATTGCCGGTGGCTATCTGTTGCTGACAGTGGTCAACAAGCAAGTAATCAATTCCGTTTTTAGAAATGCACTCGATAACCAGGAGCTTACCTACACAAGAATGCTCTCAAATCCCACTCCGCTTAACCAGGTGCTCTGGACTGCTGTGGCGGAAACGGATA
>JASMTJ010000177.1:0-3105 GCA_041694335.1 Bacteroidales bacterium | reverse complement strand
GGACTTGCTGGACCGGGTTATTGTCGTCAGTGCCCCCGAATCACTTCGGGTAAAGCGGGTGGTGCAACGCGACGGAATTCATGAAGAAAAAGTGAAAGAAAGGATGAAAAACCAGTGGACAGACCGGCAGAGGAGAAGGTTTGCTGATTATGAGGTGTTGGCTGATGACCGGCATCTGGAGGTTCCACAGGTTTTGCAAATTCATGCTGAATTAGAAAAAATATGGGGTTTTTAGGATCATTACTTGGTTTTGGAATTGGTTGGTGGATTTTTGGGCCCGTTGGGGCATTGATAGGAATGTTTCTGGGTGGCCAGGCCGAAGAAGCTACGACCACGGAAGGCAAAACCCGGCCTGTTTCTTCGGGCTCGGCCCGTGACGGGTTTGTGGTTTCTTTACTTGTACTGATGGCAGCTGTGATGAAGGCTGACGGTAAAGTATTGCGCTCTGAACTGAATTACGTGAAGCAATATTTAAACAACTTACTTGGAGCGGAAAAAGCCCGGGAGTCGCTAAAAGTATTGCAAGGTCTGATCAAAAAAGATATTCCATTAAATGATGTATGCCATCAGATCCGTGTGAATGTGCAATACGACAGCAGGGTCCAGCTTTTACATCTTTTGTTTGGCGTAGCAAGGGCAGATGGACAACTTAGTCAGGTTGAGATCAATACGATAGAACGGATATCCCGGTTGCTTGGTATTGCCCGCCCGGATTATCAGTCTGTTCTGAATATGTTTTACGACAACCTGGAATCGGCCTATAAAATTCTGGAGATATCCCCATCAGCTTCCGATGAAGAGGTGAAAAAAGCGTATAGGAAAATGGCCGTGCGTTTTCATCCCGATAAAGTGGGTCATCTGGGAACTGAATTTCAGAAATCTGCCAATGAGAAATTTGCCAAAGTCAACGAAGCTTACCAAAAGATTAGAAAAGAAAGAGGCCTGAAATGATAAGAATAAGATCATTCTTGCATCTGAGCTGAAATGTTTGTATTAATTTTGCGATCTAAATAAAAATCTCAGAAAACATGTTAAAAGGAATTCTTGCTATTTCCGGTAAGCCCGGGCTGTATAAGATGGTCACCAATGCCAGGAACAGCATCATCGTGGAATCTCTTATTGATGGCAAAAGAATGCCGGCCTATGCCACGTCAAAGATTAGTTCTCTGGAAGATATTTCTATTTTTACTGATGATGGCGATGTGAACCTGGCCGAAGTTTTTGCCAGAATTTATGAACAAGGGCTGGAAGTCAATCCCGGAAAAGCCTCTGCCAATGATCTTAAAACCGCTTTTCGGGAGGCCTTGCCCGAGTATGATGAAGACCGGGTTTACGTATCGGATATTAAAAAGGTGTTTTCGTGGTATAATTTGTTGAAGGAAAAAGAAATTATTACCCCCGAGAGCATTGATGAATTCCGTAAAGAAGATGAGAAACCGGATGATCAGGATGAAAATGCCGGAGAAGATGAGGCTGAATCTTAATATGGCAGACTGAATGGGCATTAACAAGGCATAAAGTGATAGGAGGCGACTTGGAAGTGGTTCATTTTACGCGAGTTAAAATTTTGTATATATTTTCTTAAGTTTTTGTTTGGCGAAGCGGAAAAATAACCCTTATATTTGCGGCCGCTTTCGCAGACGGCGGGGGCCGGCAAGATAGGACAGAGGCGGGAAAGAGATAAAAAAAAGGCGAGGGGAATTTTGCCAGATAAAAAAAAGCGATTATCTTTGCAGTCGCTTTTGGAAAAACCGCCGCCAAGGGGCGGAAGAAAAGGAGCACAGGAGGTTGGCACACAACAGGGATGCAGTCTAATGGCTGCTGACTACAGACCAGCCACTAAAAAAAGATCTTTGACACTATATTGATGCAAAACTAAAAAGCAAGGTAAAAGCGAGACCTTGAGTCAATTCCAAAGCTTTGGACAAACCTTGATTGGAGGGAGCTATACTTAAAAGAAATTTTTATTTAAAACTTTCCTACAACGAAGAGTTTGATCCTGGCTCAGGATGAACGCTAGCGACAGGCTTAACACATGCAAGTCGAGGGGTAACAGTGGTGCTTGCACCAGCTGACGACCGGCGCACGGGTGAGTAACGCGTATGGAACCTACCTGCAACAGGAGGACAGCCCCCGGAAACGGGGATTAATACTCCATGTTTCTTTAAGGCCGCATGGTTTAGAAGAAAAAGCTACGGCGGTTGCAGCTGGACATGCGTGACATTAGTTAGTTGGCGGGGTAACGGCCCACCAAGGCGACGATGTCTAGGGGTTCTGAGAGGAAGGTCCCCCACACTGGTACTGAGACACGGACCAGACTCCTACGGGAGGCAGCAGTGAGGAATATTGGTCAATGGGCGAGAGCCTGAACCAGCCATGTCGCGTGCAGGATGACGGCCCTACGGGTTGTAAACTGCTTTTGTACGGGAAGAAACGCTTCGACTTGTCGAAGTTTGCCGGTACCGTACGAATAAGCATCGGCTAACTCCGTGCCAGCAGCCGCGGTAATACGGAGGATGCGAGCGTTATCCGGATTCATTGGGTTTAAAGGGTGCGTAGGCGGAGCTTCAAGTCAGCGGTGAAAGTCTGCAGCTCAACTGTAGTTGTGCCGTTGAAACTGAAGTTCTTGAGAGTAGATGAGGTAGGCGGAATGAGTAGTGTAGCGGTGAAATGCATAGATATTACTCAGAACACCGATTGCGAAGGCAGCTTACTAAACTACAACTGACGCTGAGGCACGAGAGCGTGGGTATCAAACAGGATTAGATACCCTGGTAGTCCACGCAGTAAACGATGATTACTGGTTGTTTGGTCAATTGGGACTAAGCGACTGCGCGAAAGCATTAAGTAATCCACCTGGGGAGTACGTCGGCAACGATGAAACTCAAAGGAATTGACGGGGGCCCGCACAAGCGGTGGAACATGTGGTTTAATTCGATGATACGCGAGGAACCTTACCTGGGCTTAAATGGGAAGTGACGTAGGTGGAAACACTTATTTCTTCGGACACTTTTCAAGGTGCTGCATGGTTGTCGTCAGCTCGTGCCGTGAGGTGTCGGGTTAAGTCCCATAACGAGCGCAACCCTTACCGTTAGTTGCCATCAG
>JASMTJ010000176.1:0-1458 GCA_041694335.1 Bacteroidales bacterium | reverse complement strand
CATCCTCAACCCGATCTGATTTTCATGGATATTCAGCTTTCGGACGGCAGCAGTTTTGAACTGTTTAAACAGGTTGATATCAAAAGTCCGGTGATATTCACTACCGCTTACGATGAATACGCGATACAGGCATTTAAAGTCAACAGCATTGACTATTTACTGAAACCGATTAACGAAAAAAAGCTGGAAGAAGCTATTAATAAATATGAAAGGTTTTTCAGCATGCAACAAAAGGCACCACCGCCATTAACAGACTATCAGTCTGTCGCTGAGATGGTGGCCTCGGGCAGCAAAAACTACAGAACACGATTGCTGGTGAACCTTCCCGATGGTTTTCAAAAATTAGACATCGAAAAAGTGGCCTGGTTTGTAAGCTCCAATAAGATAACCACCGCCTTCACTTTTGACGGTCACCATCACATCATTGATTTTACGCTTGACAAGCTTGACAAAGAGCTCGACCCCATAAAATTCTTCAGAGTTAACCGGCAGTACATCATGAACATTGAAACCATACATAAAGTCGAAAACTGGTTCAATGGCAAACTGATCGTGAAAACCCGGCCCGAAAACAAAGAAAGGATCGTGGTTAGTCGTGAGAAAGCCAAAAGTTTTAAGGAATGGATTAATCAATGAATCTACTCCCAACGCTCTCATTTAGAGACAGACTCATTAATAAAAATGCAGAACACCATTTAACCCGGATTATTCATGATAAAAATTTATGAATAATTCAGGTTAAGATGTCCTGCATTTATAACTCCAATTACGGATTAAGCTTCCTGAATTTGTTTGAAATAGCCCAGATCATTGAGCGATGAATTAGCTATAAATTCAGCTCTTGCACGATTTTCAGCTCTTCCGATACGGATAAATATCTCCGTTGAGTTTCGGAACTTATCATCACGCTCGGTATCGAGCAAGAGCAGATATCCCATTATGATATGACCGGCCATCTCTACAAGGCGCCGGGCATGGAAGTCAAGATATTCATTGTCTTTTACGTCCACTACGCTTTTAACGGCGCGCTCATATTCTTCAGTCATACCAATCAATGTTCGGCGGAAGCCGTGCAATTCCGGCCTGAGCGGCATAGCCTCAAACTCACGAATGCGTTTCAGATAGCCATCGGTAGTAACGCCGCGAATGGCTGCTACAACCTGAAGCTGAGTTGTTCCTTCGTAGATGGTAGTAATACGGGCATCCCTGTATATGCGTTCAATGGGATAATCCTTCAAAAAACCACAACCACCGTGAATTTGAAGAGACTCGTAGGCAAGCTGGTTGCAATATTCACTGCTCATACCTTTCAAAAGCGGCGTGAAGAAGTCGGCCAGACGTTGATAGTATTTCATCTCCTGTCGTTCTTCCTTTGTCAATTGACGCTTTTCGGAAAGGTGCATGTAAGCTTTGTAGAAATCTACGTAACGGCTTGTTTCGTAAAGTAATGTTCTCGAT
>JASMTJ010000175.1:0-1291 GCA_041694335.1 Bacteroidales bacterium | reverse complement strand
AATTCGTGTAGATCGCATGAGTCGTCATTTATATGATATAGAAAAAATGATGAGTGCAGGAATAGCAAAAAAAGCTTTGGAGAGGAGAGATTTATATCAGGATATTGTAATGCATCGTATTCAGATGTCAAAAATGAAAGATGTAGATTATAATCTTCACCAACCTCAATCCATCAACTTTATACCTCCTAAAGAATTCATAAAAGCTTATGAAAAAGACTATGGCACAATGAATGATGAAATGATTCATGGTGATAGTTTAACATGGAAGGGCTTGATAAACAGACTGCAAGAATTCAGGGAGAAATTCAATTCTCAATCATGGCAAATTGAAATCCAGAAATAAATGAAATTCACCGAATCCAGATTAGAACAGGCAATTATCGAATTACTCGGTGCTCAGGGTTACCCTTACACGCCCGTTGCCGATATCGCACGTAGTGAGGATGAAGTGTTGATTGAAGAGGATTTAAGAAAATACCTGTCCGAAAAATATCAACACGAAAAGCTTACCGGCAACGAAGTGAACCAGGTGATTCTGAAGCTTAAAAGCTATGCCGCTTCCAGCCTTATATGAAAGCATCAAAGCCGAATTAAAAGCCGATCTTATTGTGTTGCTGGCAGAAAACAACTACCCTCCTGTTGACAGAGATGAGGTGTATAAAGAAATATTTGAGCAGGCTGAAAATTTTAAAAAATACCAGGTGCAGAATTGATCTTTGATATTTTTAATCCCAGCAGGTCTCAAATTTCTGCCAGATTTTGCATCAATCCACGCTGAAATGACCCTCAAATCCCCGGTCATTTTTTGCGAATATCATCAAAATGCCAGCGAATATCATGAAAACCCCGGCGAATGATCAAAAGTCCGGTTTTTTTAATTTATGTGTTTTACTTTTAACAACGCTTTTGCAACATTTTACAGCGTTCTTTGACATCCTAACCTCTTTTTGTTTGTGTTTTCGTTATGCGGTGCTTCCCCTGCCGGATAGTGGAACAGTTTCCACTTAACTGGCGATTCTACATGTTGCGTTGGCATGGCTTATGCCACGCATCACTATAAGTGCTTCTGATGAATCCCCGGAAATAACTATCATTCGACATTGTTACTTCCACACCATTAGAACGGCCTGGCGGACTTTGATGATCCTGCACTGACGCCTCTGGCGCAGAAATCATAATTCGATGGATGGGCACCGGAGCCTCCGGTGTTCGAAAATTGAATTCGATCGGTTACAATGGAGCCTCAAGTGTTGACGAATGTAATTGCATGATCGCTCTCCGGGGTATG
>JASMTJ010000174.1:0-8832 GCA_041694335.1 Bacteroidales bacterium | reverse complement strand
ATGAAAGATACGTTGCTAACAGGTTTTAAACCTCAGGGTGATGACCCTTTCCTTGTGGCTGACCAGATTTATAATCGTTTAAATGGTTTTCTGCTTTGGGATGAGCGTTACACTCAAAATCCAACAGATCAGGGATGGGCAGAAATGAACACACACCGCCGCGGACGTACGGAGGACGCGGCTGTTTTGCTGACGGCCGCTTTGAGAAGTTATGGTATTGCTGCTGCCATCGATTTTATTCCGCTAACACTTGAGAGTAATGAATACGCTACCTATTGGGTGGTGGCTTGGGATGGTCAGGGAAACAAAAAGTATTATTATCCATTTCATGATTCCCTGAAGAGACCGGCTGGCTTTCCTAAAGTCTTTCGCCGTACTTATCACTCTTATCATCCTAAGCTGTATCCAGATTCTGTTGTTCGAATGCTGAAGTTTCACCACCTTGAGCAAGGTGATTATCTTGATGTTACTGACCATTATGTGCGAACATCTGACCTGACTGTATCTAAAGACAGTATCACTGGTGTAAGTGATTTTGACAGGGTTTTTTTGAATTTTACAGTGGGGGAGACCTTGATTCCTGTTGATTGGAAATACTTTCATCGTGAAAACCTTCGTTTTCTGAATACAAATCCTTCTGCAAGCTATGTGTTAACGGACGAAGAAGGGCAAATCCTTTATCGCTTTCCAAACTGATTTAACATTTCTTAATAGCTTATTTTCTGATACAGGAAACATCCCTTACAGGCTACTGTTTCACGGTTGAACCAAACTTAAAGAAAATGAAGTATTTAGGAATTGCTTTTATTATTTTAGGCCTTATAGGAACCGTATTTTTTGGTGTCCAGGCCATGAACGATTCAGAAAGCTTTCAGGCTTTGGGAGCTGAAGTAATGGTAAGTAGCGCTAACTGGACTCCGGTTATCGTAAGTGGTGCCGTTTTAGTGTTAGGAGTAATTATGATGATTTTCAAAAAAAAATAAACCATTTATGAAGTATTTAAGAAATAACACAATCCTATCATTTTTAGTAATTGTTGTTACAGGACTTGTTATAAACGCATGTGGAACATCGAAAACATTCCAGGGCGGTGCTGCTGGTGCTGGTGCTGGAGGTGTTATAGGTGGTGTAATCGGTTCACAATCTGATAATACAGCTAAAGGAGCCATCATTGGTGCTGCCATTGGCGGCACAGCAGGTGCTCTCATTGGAAACTACATGGACAAACAAGCGGAAGAGTTACGTGAAGACCTTGAAGACGCCGAAGTAGAGCGCGTTGGAGAAGGTATTAAAATTACATTCGACTCTGGTATCCTGTTTGGATTTGATTCGCACTCATTGAACAGTGAATCGAGAGAAAATATCCGGCAGTTGGCTGATGTTCTAAATAAGTATGAGGATACGGAAATTCTTATTGAGGGGCACACAGACTCCAAAGGCTCTAAAGATTATAATCTCGAGCTTTCAGAAGAACGTGCCCAATCGGTAGGCGACTATCTGATTACTAAAGGAGTGGATGACAAAAGAATTTCTGAAGTAGGCTATGGGGAGCGTCAGCCTGTCGCTGACAATGACACTGAAGCAGGAAGGCAGCAAAACAGAAGAGTGGAAGTGGCCATTTTTGCCAATGACAGACTTAAGAGAGCTGCCAAAAACGGTGAAATTGGACAAGAGTAACCACAGTTCACTAATTTTTAAATCAAGAAAAAAGAAGTAAACATGAAGTCAATGCAGAGAATATTAATAATAACGTTAATTGCATTTATGTCAGCCGGTGTAAATGCACAAGTTTCTGAATCGGGAATAAAAGGCGGATTAAACCTTTCGAACATGTCGACTGACGGAAGCAGCGATGACAACCTCAGAGCAGGTTTCCATTTCGGAGTTTTTAATAAGGTGGAGTTCACAGATCAATTTGCGGTACAACCCGAATTGCTATATTCGACCAAAGGCCTTGTAATGAATTATGATGATGAAGCATTTGCTGATGGGGAATCAAAGTTTAATATAAATTACCTTGACCTGCCTGTGAAGCTTGTGTTTAATCTTTCAGAAGACTTTTCATTTGAAGTGGGTCCTTATGTTAGTTACCTGCTGTCATCGAATATAGAAACAGATGCAGAGGTGCTCGACTATTTTGAAATTAATGATAACGACCAGATAGACCGCGATAATTTCAACCTCTGGAGTTATGGCCTCACAGGAGGTTTAGGTTTCGAGCTTAATCAAATGGTCTTTGGATTTAATTACCAGATGGGTTTAGCTCCGGTAGCAAAAGATGATACCGACGCAGAAGCTATGTTAGGCGATGCAAAGAACAATGTGATTCAACTGTATGCGGGAATTAAATTCTAAAAGATTCAAAAAAAAGCCAGCGAATAATCGCTGGCTTTTTTTTATCTAATATCAAGTTTTCGTTGTATGCTTTTTGGTATGGCATCCTTATGAACCATTATCGCAATGGTGTTCAGTCGTAAATACTGCTCCGACATATATAAATAGCCACCAAAATCGTTGCTGTCATCATCCCACGAATTTTTTGTGATGTAAAACTTCGTGCCATTCTGAGCTTTAACAATCCCTGTTAAATGCATCAAATGATCATCCGTAGCCTGGTGAGTTGTAAAAGCAGCCTGGCGGTCTTCCTGGCTAATTTGCTTCTCTTCAGGAATCTGTTTTTCAGATTTCTTTTCGGACTCTGAATTCTTTTCAGACACATCTGCCCACTTAGACATCTCAGTGCCTTCAAGGTCTTTTTCCTTTTTCCTGGGTACCGTAGCAACTCCTTTCGTATGCGAAAAACCTTTTTCGCTCACATCACCATCCCAACAAACAGAATATCCTTCGCTAAAAGAATAATTGATGATTTCCATAAGCTCATCTACCGGAACATTATAATAATCATCGTAAGTCCAGTTGTCAGGAACTTCAAGACGGAAGGCTTCATAATAAGGGTGATGGGTATAAGATGTGATTTCCACATAATCGTCCGGGTTAAATGAGGTACTTGCAACAAACTCTTCCGGAGTTACTTCTTCCCCGTCAAAAGAAAACTTTTCAGGAACTTCTCCCAAATATTCATCTAGCGTGGCTTTAATCACATTCAACCATGATGGATTAATTTTTCCGCTTTTATTTTTAGCGATTACACTAACCTGGGCTTTGAGCAGGGCATTCAGTTCACTGTGATTATGTTTATCCAGTCCGTATTCCAGGCCGCTGTATGCTTCTTCGGTAACCATCCCTTTTTCACGGATAGTATGCATCACATCATGCGCCTGTCCGCCAGGACTGAAGTTTGAAGCACCATGCATTTGAACATAGGAAACTGCTTTATTAATGTAAGCATCCCTCACAAAATACATCTCTGAAAGGTCAACTTTGCCATGCCCCATCCGCAAAAGTTCTGTTTCAATAAAAGAGGTGGCGGCAAAGGCCCAGCAGGTGCCGGAGCGGTGCTGGTCTCTCACCCCGGTGGTGGGAATGTCATAACCGGATTTAAAAACATAGTCGCTTACCGTATCCTGGGCGTTGCTACTCAAAAAGCCGAACAAAAGGAGGCTTAGTACAATTAGTTTTCTCATAGGTTTCATCATTTCATTTCTGTTACTACTTTTAAAAGTTAAAATCATCAAAGTTATTGACAGATAAATGTTAATTTTAACATTCAGGCAAATTTAATCGTTTTTTTTGATATCTCTTGAATAGTAAGCCTGAGCGCAACCCTGTATGCGCGTTTGGTGTCTTGTTTCAAGGGATGAGCAAGTGTATTTTCTGTTATTTGATAAAATGATTTTATTTAGTAACTTTGGATATTTTCAGATTTAAATCTACATTTGCTTTCGGTTGGCTTTTGTGCATCAATTACGCAAATCAAGCGCGAACCAGAGTGGACAGAAAATCAAGAATTAACTGAATCAAAAAAAGAGAAGCATTTTCGGACAGAAGAAAAAACTACAAAATCATTAACAATACTTAATCTATATGAAAGGTAAAATTTTACTATTGAGTTTATTAGCAGTAATGCTTGGCCTTGCAACTACAGTAAGCGCCCAGCAGGGAGTGAAATCCGATAAGATGACTTACATGGAAAAAGCCAGGGTAAATCAGGTTACCGGAGAAATTGACCCCACTGACGTGATTGACGCACGTGCACAATTGGAGAAGATGTCTAGTAATAAAGCATTGAACCTTAATTGGATGGAAGTTGGGCCTGACAATTACGGAGGATTTGTATCTTCAATTCTTGTTGACCATCAGGATGAAAGTGGAAACACCATTTATGCCGGAGCCTTCACAGGTGGGTTATGGAAAACCACAAATGGTGGTTTAATCTGGGAAAAAATCAACCATTCAGGTCAGAATATTTTTGTTTCATCATTGGCGCAGGCCAACGACGGAACCATTTATGCTTCTACCGGATTAAAAGATCAGTTTGTAGGGCAGGGTGTTTTCAAGTCTACCAACGGAATGGATTTCGAATTAATTCCTTCAACCAGCCCGGAGCATAAAAACTCTGATGCAGCCTGGTCTTACGTTCACAAAGTAGAAATTGGCGTTAACCAGGAAGTTTACGCGGCTACTAACGTAGGATTAATGGTTTCAACCAATGGCGGCGACAGCTGGACAATGGCAGCCACCACTGAGGGTAACCTTGAAGGATTTTGCTACGATGTGGAGGTTGCAGGTAGTGGTGTAATTTTCACTACCATCGAAGATGAAGCTTATCATTCAACTGGTAATATTGCTGAATTTAATATGATTTCAGGTTCAGCAGACTCATTGCTACCCTCCGGAGCAGCAAGAATTAAATTTGCCGCCGCTCCTTCAGAAGACGCTAAAGTTTATGCTGTGGCGATTGATGATGATGGAATTTTGGAGGGCGTATTCCTGACCGACAACAACGGTATCGAATGGAGAGAAATCGGGCCTGGTGGCACTGATTTGCTCAACCCTTTCTTTATTGATGGTGATGAAGGAACAGGTTTGAATACAGCATCTATTGCTGTTGCGCCAAACGATGCAGACAAAGTATATGTTGGAGGAACAGTGGTTTTCCGTGGTATCGCTCCTGAAGATGACGGGTACTACGCATGGGAAAAACCTTTCTTTAACCCATTATTGAATGGCCCATTGGGTATTCATTCCATCTGTTTCCCTACAAACAATAAAATGTACATCGCTTCAGAATACGGTGTTTCATCATTTAACACAAGCACACAGGAGTACAAGACTTATAACAATTTCCTTGATATTTCGAGCTTTAACTCAGTATCGTTGGGTATTGATGATAAAGTTTTAGGTGGCGAGAACAAATTTGGTGTCCTGCATTTCCCATTATTCGGTGGACAGGAAAAAGCAGCCGAAACAATTATTCCCGGAACAGGTGGATATGCGGAGCGCTCTGTGCTTAAAGAGAATAATATCATTATTTCATTGGAAGCAAGTACCAATGAAAATATGTTAAGAAGCCAGGATATGGGAGAAGCTTTTGGTCAGAATTTCCTTAAAGCCGACATTGGCTATTCAGGTGAAACTGAATATGTGGCTCAATTCCTTCAGTTTAAGCTTTGGGAGTCGTTTAACAACCCGGCAAGCGAAGAGGTAGTTTATTTTAAAGCTGTTGACACAAGCTACAGCGCCGGTGATGTGGTCTATGCGGAGAGCTATCCTGAGAAATACCCCATAGAAGTTACTTTGGATGCAAACCTGAATGATGGTGATTCAATTGCAGTGAATGATTATATCACTTCTCGTCTGTTTGTGGCAGCCGAAGATCGTGAAGCTGAACTGTGGATGACTGATGAAGTACACCTTTACGGTGTTGAACCTGTTTGGTTCCAGATTGCTGAGTTTGGCGATGACGAACTTCCTTCTGCTATCCAGGTTTCGAAAGATGGTGACTACGTTTATGTAGGTATGGAAAACGGGGCTCTCTACCGCGTAGGGAATGTTTTGCAAGCCAATGACTCTGCCTCGGCTATGTTCGATTCAGGCTCTTCTGTGGTAACCAATGATACGGTTTTCTATATGGAAGATCGTATGATTACTTCTATTAGTGTAGATCCTAATAACAATGACCACGTGGTTGTAACTATGGGTAATTATGGAAACGAAAGTTATGTTTATGAGTCTTTCAATGCTACCGCCGAAAACCCTGTTTACAACAGTATTCAGTACAACCTTCCTTCAGTTCCGGTCTACAGCTCATTGGTTGAGATGAACAGCAGTGATCGCGTACTGGTAGGTTCTGAGTTTGGAGTTTTCGCCCTTGAAAATGATTCATGGACGCTTGAAGCTGGTGAAATGGGCGCATTACCTGTTACGCAGCTTCGTCAGCAGGTGCTGGAATCTGACGACATAAATGTTCCTGTAGGGCAGCTTGGTGACGAAACCATTTACCAAACTTTTAAAGGTATCACAAACTATGGTACCATTTATGCCTCTACATACGGAAGAGGTGTATGGAAATCAAGAAATTTTGTAGGGTTTGATGATATCGCTGAAGGTAACGCAAGTAATCAATCGCTTATCAATGTTTATCCGAACCCTGTTTCTGATATGGCTAAGATTGACCTGAATGATTTAACAGCTGAAAATGCAGAAGTAAGAATCCTCGACCTGCAGGGAAGAGTGGTTTTTGCTCAGCCATTCAATAATGTTGAAAATGAAATCAGTATTAATGTAAGCTTCCTGAAGCGCGGACAGTATCTCGTGCAGGTAGTTGCAAATGACGCTGTAAACACCACAAAGATGATCGTACAATAAATACGATATAGTAACTAAAATCGGACCTCCGGTAGTCAACCTACCGGAGGTTTTTTATTTAGAGATGCCATATTAAACAAATCAGTAAATTCAGAATCCCCGGAAGGTTCAAAAGTGCTGAATAAATATAAATACGGAGGGCAAAAAAAAACAGACGTCAATGCGTCTGTTATCATATTTTGAATCAGTTAATTTCTGAAGTGAAAGCCGATTTTGCTTTAAGGCCTGTCTATCTGAAATTTTTCGACGTTATTATACGCAGGACACGGCTGCGATGATCGACATGATGACAGTGTAAGAGCTAAAACAAAAGCTACAGCGATGGCGATTACAATTCTTTTCATTTTGATCTTTCCTTTTTGATGTTTTCCGCAGTAACACTCCGGACTGTTTAAATGATCTCAGGCAGAGCCTGTTTATAACTTTTTCTCTACTAACAACGAATAAAAGTTTTTATTGTTGCCACAAATGTATTTCTTTGTCAGGACATTTTCAACAAACAGCTTACAAAATGAGTAAAATATCGCCAAAAATCGATGAGAGTTGGAAAGAAGTACTCAACAGCCAGTTTGAGACCGAATACTTTGAGCAACTGAAAGAGTTTCTGATCGAAGAGCGCAAACAACACACCGTTTATCCTCCGGGCTCACAAATTTTTTCCGCCTTTGATAATGTGCCGTTCCACCAGGTGAAGGTTGTTATTATAGGTCAGGATCCGTATCATGGCCCAAAGCAGGCCAACGGTATGTGTTTCTCGGTGACGAAAGGTGTGATGCAACCTCCATCACTAAAGAATATTTTTAAAGAAATACAGGATGATCTTGGTATCCCCGTGCCTAAGCATGGCGATCTGACACCTTGGGCCAAACAGGGGGTGTTGCTGCTCAATGCTGTATTGACAGTAAGAGCACATCAGCCTCAATCGCACCAGAAAAGAGGGTGGGAGCAGTTTACTGATCATGCTATCAAACAACTTTCCAACCATCGCGAAGGGCTGGTCTTTTTACTTTGGGGGAGATCGGCACAAATGAAAACAACCCTGATAGACACCGATAAACACTATATCCTGAAAGCCCCGCACCCTTCACCACTTAGCGCCAACCGCGGATTTTTTAGGTGCAAACATTTTTCCAGAACAAATGAAATACTTCAAACAATTGGAAGAGAACCAATTAACTGGAGTATCGAAGAATAGCGCCTCTAGACGGCATTGCATTAAAACTAAATTGATTCTAAATAATATGTAAATATTTAAATTAATTATTAATATTGCACAATCTTAACTAACATTTCTAGCTTATGAGAAAAACATTATTGTTAATCGCATTTGGCTTGTCCATGTGGTTTACAGCCTACTCAGGGGGATTTCAGGTAGGTTTACAGGGACAACGTCAAACAGGAATGGGATTATTGGGAACGGGTTACCTTACAGGCCCCAGCTCCGTATTTTATAATCCCGGAGGGATGTCTTTTATCGACGGAAATTTTAATCTTTCGCTGGGTGTCAGCCCAATTGTCTCATCTGTAACATTCCAGTACGAAGAGCCTTCGTTATATGAGGCTACTACCGACAATCCGGTAAGTTTGCCGTTTTCGCTCTATGGTGCAGGAAAAATCAATGATAAGCTATCTGTAGGATTGGGCGTTTATACGCCTTACGGAAGTTCTACCGTTTGGGGTGACGACTGGCGTGGGAGACATATTATTCAGGATATTTCGCTGATGGCCATTTATTTTCAGCCAACCGTTTCTTACCAGATTTCCGATAAACTCGGAGTTGGAGTAGGTTTTGTATACGCCTACGGCGATGTGGAACTCAATAAAGGAGTTCCATTACAGGGCGCCAATGGTGAAGAAGGTCAGGCAAATATTTCCGGTACCACAAGCAACTTTGGATTTAACGCCGGATTATATTTTGAGGCTTCAGAAGACTTGTCATTCGGAGTGACTTATCGTTCTGAAATCATGATGGAAGTTGAAGGTGGCGACGCTATGTTTGATGTGCCTTCTTCACTGGCTTCTTCCTTCCCACCTGAAAATAAATTTGATGCCGACTTACCTTTA
>JASMTJ010000173.1:0-1072 GCA_041694335.1 Bacteroidales bacterium | reverse complement strand
GAACCATTGTTGGCCTTTCTGTTTGTTCCAGTCGTAAGTACCGTCGGCTTTCAGAAAACACTCTGCCCGTCGCCAGGGATTAACGATTAAACTGCTGTCACCCTGTTCCATACTCCCGGCACCGATATTGAAGCGCCATAATGATAAACCGATACCACGTGGATTTCCTTCCCTGTCCAGTTCCTTACTGAACAACCATTCGGCCATCTGCTGTTTTTTGGCATCGGGCCAGTTAGCACCAACAAACTGAGCCCGCCATGCATCGGAAGCACCAAACGAATGAATCACCTGATACTCCTTATCCGGCCGGATATTAATTAATACCTTATTGCTTTTCTGGCCAAAACCCGAAGCGGTCATCCATAATAACACTACAAATAACAATATGACTTTCTGCATGTGATGATTTGTTAATTTTTAAACAACACCATCAAATTAAGTTAATTTAAAGCCTGTCTATCCTTAAATTTCATTCATATTCCTGTGTTTTTCGTTCATTCACAATTCCTGTTAATCATTCCACGACGGCCTCAACGGACTGATATAATTAGCTTTAAAATATTTTATAATATATCGTTCATGATTTTTTGTACTTTTGACCAATTTGTAAGAGTAAAAAGGAATTTTTAACGGATTTTACGAAAGCGATGAGCAGCATTTTAAGATATGTTATCACAGCATTACTGACCTCAGTATTTCTTTGCCCGAACGCAGCGGGGCAATCAAAAGCCGGGAATAATTACGATATCGATGTTATCAGCAGCAGCCACGGATTGCCCTCCGATGATGTTAAGGATGTATACCAGGACTCCAAAGGATTTTTGTGGTTCTGCACCACGGAAGGGCTGATCCGTTACGACGGATATGTACTTAAAACCTATTCTATAGCGCATCATCATAACAAAGGATTAATTACCAATTCGTTCAATGCCATTCGTGAAGACTCCGAAGGGTACCTCTGGTGTGCCACCGACAGAGGGGTGGCCCGCCTGAACCGTGAAGACGAGACCTTTACTTTCTTTAACTCGCAATCGCCCGCCCCTTATACATTGTCGTACGATGTCATCAATGC
>JASMTJ010000172.1:0-1770 GCA_041694335.1 Bacteroidales bacterium | reverse complement strand
AGCCAGGAGCCACGGTAAGGGATAACGCGCGCGTTATACAACACTTTACCTGAGGAGTGTGACTTCCCTTTGTCGTGATCAAAGAACACACCTGGCGAACGGTGAAGCTGTGACACAATGACGCGTTCGGTACCATTAATGACGAACGTTCCGTTCTCAGTCATTAATGGGATTTCGCCCATGTACACTTCTTGTTCTTTGATGTCTTTAACTGTTCCAGCGGCTGCTTCTTTGTCAAACAGAACCAGACGCAGCTTCACACGCAGTGGCGCAGAATAAGTAATTCCGCGAATTTGACATTCTTCAACGTCAAACGCAGGCTCACCCATGTGGTAACTGACGTACTGCAGTTCCGCATTACCTGAGTAGCTGGCAATCGGAAAAACCGAACGAAAAGCTGCTTCCAGACCATTGTTTGCCTCTGGATCAACTTCAATAAATTTCTTAAATGAATCAAGCTGCATTGACAGCAAGTAAGGCACTTCCAGCACTTGTGGCCGTTTACCAAAGTCCTTACGAATACGTTTTTTCTCTGAGTAGGAGTACGCCATGGGGTTCCTCAGCTAGCTGATTGATGACCCTAACCAACGAGTGGTTCGATGGTTAAATACAGAGTGTTAATCTGTTGTTCCCGTTGTTCTATTTACCGCTAACTTGTATCCCAACGACGGGCAAAAATGATACAAGCGTTAAAGCGCGAAAAGGCTGGTGGTCAATTAACCACCAGCCTAAGGCCGCTAGGCCAGATGTAGAGCTAAAGTTAAATTACTTAACTTCAACTTCCGCACCAGCTTCTTCAAGCTGCTTTTTCAGCTCTTCAGCTTCGTCTTTGCTTACGCCTTCTTTGACTGCTACTGGAGCAGACTCAACCATAGCTTTAGCTTCTTTCAAGCCAAGGCCAGTTGCGCCGCGTACTGCTTTGATCGCTGCAACTTTGTTGCTGCCTGCGCCTTTCAGTACTACGTCAAATTCAGTTTTCTCTTCAGCTGCTGCTTCGCCGCCAGCTGCTGGAGCAGCTACTGCTACTGCCGCAGATGCGTCAACGCCGAATTTTTCTTCAGCTGCTTCGATCAGTTCAACCAGTTCCATAACTGGCATTTCAGCGATCGCGTTTAAGATATCGTCTTTAGTCAGAGCCATTACTCTAAACTCCTGGGTTGATAATTACAAAAAATGGTTAAAAAACCAACGTATTATTTAGCGTCTTTAATTGCTGCCAACGTTCTAACGAACTTGCTAGGTACTTCGTTAACTGTTTTAACGAATTTGCTAACAGGTTCTTTGAAGGTGGCGAGCAATTTAGCCAATGCTTCGTCACGAGTCGGAAGTGAAGCAACTGCGTCCAATTTCTCAGGACCCATGATGCCATTACCGATTGACAGAGCTGTCACTTGCAAGTTCTTGTTTTCTTTTGAGAAGTCTTTGAACAAACGAGCTGATGCGCCCGGTGCGTCCAATGAAAACCCATAAACAAGAGGTCCTTTAAGTGCATCGCCCATGTCTTCAAACTGAGTGCCTTCAAAAGCGCGTTTTGCAAGAGTATTTCGAACAACTTTCAGAAATACGCCTTGCTCACGTGCTTTTTTACGAAGCTCAGTCATATCGGCAACTTCGATGCCTCGATATTCAGCAACGGTGACGGCTAGCGCATTCGAAGCAACGTCGTTAACTTCCTTAACGATGGCTTTCTTTCCGGCTAAACCAATTGCCACTGATATCACCTCGTTTTCAATTTGGGACCGAAGTCCCTCGTTACAATTAGGTGGGACA
>JASMTJ010000171.1:0-2931 GCA_041694335.1 Bacteroidales bacterium | reverse complement strand
TTTACTTTTTTGGAGGTTCTGTTTTTCAAATATTCCACCGCTTCATTAATCACCGGAATTATATTTTCCTCTTTCAGGCTGACTTTCGATCCGATTTTTGAGAAGCGCTGGGTAACATTTTCCAGCCTGAAGATATCTTTTTCCATTTCGCGGATAATCGACTCGTCCACATCTTTCATTTTTAGCATTTCCATCCATGCCATGAGCGACGAAAGAGGTGTGCCCAATTGGTGAGCGGTTTCTTTGGCCATGCCGGCCCACACCTGGTTTTGCTCTGAGCGACGTGCTGCGCTGAAAACCATGTATCCGAGGAAGATAAAGAGTCCGATAACCCCAAACTGAATGTAGGGGTAGTAGCGGAATTGCCTTAAGAGAAACGAATCGCGGTAGTAGATAAAGCTGGTGCCGTAGCCCGTAAAATCAATGCGGATGGGGGTGTTTTCGTCTTCCATCTGCGCAAGCTTTTTTTGCAGGGCAAGGCTGTCGGCAATGGCCTGCTCGTCGACATTGCCGGAAGCGATAATCTCGTGCTTCGAGCTGTCGGTAATAATCACCGGAAGGGAAGCGGAATTGATAACCACCTCCGAAAAGAAGGAATTAATCAGCTCGTCGGTATAATTCTTCAGGTTAGTAAAAACCCGTGAGTCTTTATAGTAGTAGTACCTGATGTTTCTGGAGCGGGTGTTGCCACCGAGCCGTCCGGAGTAGAAGTCGAAAACGATTGGAGGATATCGCGAAAATTCTTCTCTGAGCTTGCCTTCAAGATACTGCACGCTGTCGAGGCTGAATTCGACATTATTGGCAGAAGTGATTTTTCCTTCGCTGGTGGTGAGCACTACCGGGATGGTGGTGTTGGAGGATATAATTTCAGAATAGAAGGAGATGTCCTCGTTTTTTTCGGAGGTAATCATCCGGCGGGTGGCTTCGGCCAGCAGTTCCACCTTTCTGCGCTCCTCATCGCGCAGCTGGTTAAAGAACTCTTCGGTGGTTTGCACCAGGTTGGCTTTTTGGTGGATGCTCTGCGCCCATATCTCCACACTGCGGCGCTCCTCGCGTGCCATGACGTTAATCAGCCTGTTGGTATACCAAAAGGAGGCTGCAATTATTATTGCCGCTACAATCATCAGCCCCCGTTTCCAAAGTCTTTTCCGCTTCACCGTTCTCATAATTATGTTAACGCAAACCTACGCATTCTGGTACTTTTATTTTTGCAAACTGTAAAGAAATTCAATTTCACCGGCCCAGCCATCCTGGTTGGGTGTTTCGAGAATCATCGGAATATCCTCGAAGCGGGGGTCGTTGACAATGAGCGAGAATCCTTCCACATCGATGGTTCCAAATCCGATTTTCTCATGGCGGTCGACCCGACTGCCGAGGTTTTTCAAGCAATCGTTGAGGTGAAACCCTTTGAGATATTCGAGGCCGATCACCTCGTCCATTTGTCCGAAGGTACGATTAAAAGCTTCTTCGGTGCGGATGTCGTAACCGGCGGCAAAGCCGTGGCAGGTGTCGTAGCACACGCCAATCCGTGATTTATCCTCGATTTTATCGATGATATAAGCGAGCTGCTCGAAATTATATCCAAGGTTTGTTCCCTGTCCGGCTGTATTCTCGATAACCGCCGTTACTCCGCTGGTCTTGTCGAGTGTGCGGT
Source organism: Bacteroidales bacterium (assembly GCA_041694335.1). Taxonomy (GTDB): domain Bacteria; phylum Bacteroidota; class Bacteroidia; order Bacteroidales; family JAIPAH01; genus JAIPAH01. Next base: position 1,277 of record JASMTJ010000171.1, on the reverse strand, counting down.
TCACCGACTCGGCGATGGTGTTGAGACACTGCTCTTCGGTAATTTCTTTGAGGTGACTTCCGGGATGGAAGTTCAGTGCCGGAATACCCAGTTGCTCGCAGCGCTGCATCTCATCGAGGAAGGCGGCACGTGACTTTTCAAGCTTTTCCTTGTCGGGATGTCCGAGGTTGATGAGGTAGCTGTCGTGCGGCAGGATAAAGCGCTTCTCGAAGCCGTGCTTCTCGCAGTTTTCTGTGAATTTGCGGATGTTGTCCTCTGTCAGCGGCTTCGCCTCCCACTGGCGCTGGTTTTTGGTGAAGAGTCCGAAGGCTTTTGCCCCGATTTTATGCGCATTCAGCGGTGCGTTTTCCACACCCCCGGCGGCACTCACATGTGCTCCAATCCTAATCATAAAAATAATTTTGATAAAGATAAGGAATGTGGGGGAATGGGAGGGTCTGGATAGAGCTGCACAACAAAGGGAGAGGCTGAGACGCCCTATTAGGGCGTCTGTACGGGGGCGTGGATAAAGATATTCCTACGGTATCCCCCGGATCATCAGATGATGTTTCCTTTTTATCCGGTGATATCAGCTGGCTTTCAGATGAGGTGCGCGATTCGTCCGATGAGGTTGGCTTTTTGTCCGGTGATGTCGCGGGTCAGTCCGGTGAGGTTGGTTCTTCTTCCGATGATGTCGCGGGTTTGTCCGATGATATAAGGGAGCTTTCAGGTGAGGTATAGGATTCGTCCGATGAGGTTGGCTTTTTGTCCGATGACGTTGTGGGTTTGTCCGGAGGGGTTTGGATTCGTTGAGATGCTCTATTAGGGCTTTCGTTGAGACGCCCTATTAGGGCGTCTGTACGGAGATTGATTGAGACGCTCCTATTAGGGCGTCTGTACGGAGATTGATTGAGACGCCCTATTAGGGCGTCTGTACGGGGCTATGAGAAAATATCTTCTTTCCAGTTTTTGGGGTTGTTTATGATATAATTTTTGATGCGCCAATAGGCTTTTTTATTCCGGATAATATTGTCGTAGTAGCGGGGTTGCCAGGCGAACTGGGGCTGGATTTTCCGTGCGTTGATAGTGCAAATTCGTTTGTATTGATTGATAATGGATCCGAGCGAATCTGGCTTCCATTTTTGAGAGGCCGGAGCGGTTCGTTCTTTATTGGGAGAAAACGCCCTATTAGGGTCTGGTTGAGACGCCCTATCAGGGTTTGGTTGAGACGCCCTATTAGGGTCTGGTTGAGACGCTCTATTAGGGTCTGGTTGAGACGCCCTATTAGGGTCTGGTTG
>JASMTJ010000170.1:0-1406 GCA_041694335.1 Bacteroidales bacterium | reverse complement strand
ACAAAGAATGGGGGCTACGCCAGGTAAAGCTCCGGTTCTCTCGCAAGATATTATATTTCAGCGGCATCGTTGCCGTAGCAGAGACCGCAGACTTGCCACAGCAACAAACGCTGGAAAAAATCAGCGATTGGTTTGATTACCAGGGGCTGGAACGAATTTACCAAGCGGCACCAGAATCGGAGCAAACCCGGAAAATGCTTAAACTTTATGAGCACTTCCTGGCAAAAGTCTCTGACCCGGAAGTTCGTAACACCTTGGAAGAGCTCAAGAAAGAGGGCAGGGAAAACTGCCAGCCATACTGCGAACTTCGCGAGAAAGGTGTTGAGCTCTCAAATGTTCTGACAGAGTGGCTGAACGAAAAATACCCATCTGAACATCAAATTCATCAAGCACTGCTGTTCTAAGCAGAAACCATAAATCTTGCTTTACTTTATCCGGCACGGCGAAACCGACGACAACCGCAATAACTTGTGGATGGGGAGAAAAGACCAACACCTGAACCAAGCAGGTATTGAGCAGGCAAAAGCCGCAGCCGAGCAGATTTCCCCAATCCCCATAGAGTTGATTTTGGTTAGCCCGCTGCTCCGGGCACGGCAGACCGCTGAGGTCATTTCACAACTGCACCCGAAAGAACCTGCTATACGCATCGCCGAATGGCTGACTGAGCGCGACTTCGGACCTTATGAAGGCGTGAAGAAGTCCAACGCAAACCGGGTCGCCATGAATAAATCAGCCAGCGTAGAGTCCCAGGAAAGCCTTGCCAAGCGGCTGGCGCCATTAGAAAGTGTATCGAAGAGCTATGAACACCTGCTGATCGTTTCGCACTCTGGTGTCTACCGGTGTCTAATTGGGTGCCTCGGATACCAAAGCTCAAGCAAGCAGGACAGCTTAAAAAATGCAGAACTTGTTACACTGACGCATCGGACACAATAATGAGCCTGATCAAAACAATTGATTTAAAAGAAATAGGTGATGATCGAGGAAGTTTGGTGGCAATAGAAGAAAATAAGACCATCCCTTTTCCCATCAAGCGAGTATATTACATTTTTGGCACAGAATCGGGTGTTTCTAGAGGATTTCACGCACATAAAGAATTAAAGCAACTGGCTGTATGTGTTTCCGGAAGTTGCCGTATAACTCTAGATGACGGCGATAAGAAAGAAGAGGTCATAATGAACTCTCCAGGAAGGGGGCTTTTGATTGGTGACATGGTATGGCGCGATATGCGTGATTTTAGTAAAGATTGCGTTTTGCTGGTGCTTGCAAGTGAGAACTATGATGAATCTGATTATATTCGAGACTACAACTCCTTTCGTGAAATGTTAGCTGATCAAGAAGGTAAAGACTAATGTCAAAGAGCCGGGATTATGAACGATTTTCGAACTTAACTTTTGACGAATTTCGGC
>JASMTJ010000169.1:0-3517 GCA_041694335.1 Bacteroidales bacterium | reverse complement strand
CGTGGTTTTCAGTCTTCAGCAAAAGGTTCCGGGCAGGAATCTTCTTATGCCGGAAACACGCTTGGCGAGCTCGAAAAAATGATTAAAGAAGCAATAGAAAAGGAAGAGTATGAAAAAGCTTCTGTCATTCAAAAAGAAATTGACAGAAGAAAGAACAAGTAGGTACTTTAAGTTTCCGTATATTTTTCGTGTGGCTTGTCAGACACTAACTAAATGTTAAATCGATGAACATAAAATTTTTTCCGATTTTGATGGTGTTTTTTGCGGCGAGCTTATTTTTCACCTTATCATTATTTTCGCAAAACACCGATTCCGCTGAAGTAATACAATCCTCTGCACAGATTGAAAAAGTAAGTCAGGAGGTTCAATCAACGGACAAGTTGATTCCTGAAGATGGGGGAGGATTTAGCTTTGTTTCAGTTTTAAGAGGGCTGCTTGGGATTGTTGTGATTGTTTTTCTGTCATGGCTTTTCAGCACCAACCGTAAAGCTATTTCATGGCGTGTTGTAGGAACCGGGCTGGCATTGCAGCTGATACTGGCGCTGGCCGTGCTTCATCTTCCGGTTGTGCAAAATGTATTTGACTTTGTTGGGAAGTTATTTGTGAGCGTGCTTGATTTTACGACGGAGGGAACTAAGTTTCTTTTTGCTTCAAATGCTACAGGCGAGATAGAGCAACCACTGCAAAACTTCGCTATCACTATTCTGCCTACCATCATCTTTTTCTCTGCTTTAACCAGCCTTTTATTTTACCTGGGGATTATTCAGAAGATTGTATATGGTCTGGCATATGTGATGAAACGTTTCTTAAAACTTTCGGGCGCTGAGAGTTTGAGCGTGGCCGGAAATATTTTTGTCGGGCAAACCGAATCTCCTTTGATGGTCAAGGCATACTTAAAGAATATGACCAAATCAGAATTACTTCTCGTGATGTCGGGCGGCATGGCTACACTGGCAGGTGGCGTTTTGGCCGTTTACATCAGAGTGCTGGGTGGCGGTGATCCGGTTCAGGAATTGATTTATGCGAAGCACTTGCTGGCGGCTTCGATTATGGCCGCTCCGGGAGTGGTGGTGATTTCAAAGATATTAGTACCCCAAACTGAAGAGATTGTCCAGGATGCGAAGATTGCGCCGGACCAGGCCGGGAAGAACGTACTGGATTCCATATCGAACGGAACCACGGAAGGCCTTAAGCTGGCTGTTAATGTGGCAGCTATGCTGCTCGTTTTCATAGCGCTCATCGCTATGGTGAATTTTTTCTTTCTGAAAGTAGGGAGCTGGACCAACCTCAATGAATGGGTAGCGGATATTTCTAACGGACAATATCAGAACTTGTCGCTGCAGTTCATCCTGGGTTATACGCTTGCGCCACTGATGTGGTTGCTGGGTGTGCACAGCGCTGACATTGCATTGGTAGGGCAAATCTTAGGCGAAAAAATTATCATGACCGAATTTATTGGTTATGTGAGTCTGGGAGAATTGAAGGAAGCGGGTGCTTTTACTGACCCGAAGTCCATTATCATGGGAACGTACATGCTTTGTGGTTTTGCCAACTTTGCTTCTATCGGAATTCAGATAGGGGGTATCGGCTCACTGGCTCCCAATCAAAGGTTGCAATTATCTAAGTTTGGAATGCGTGCGCTGCTGGCCGGAACGCTTGCCTCTCTGCTTTCAGCAACAATTGTTGGGGTTATCCTGGGTTAAAGAATGCATGGCTTTTATTGTGAAGAGTATCTTTTTAAGATGAGAAATGTTATTGGACTTTTGCTGCTGGTTTTTGTGCTTTCAGGTTGTCATCGGCCGGAGGAGAAGAAAAGCCACGACTTTTCAGAGGCAGACTTGTATGAGGTGCTTTCGCCGGATGGCAAAAGGTTTGATCTTAGCGGGTTGGTAAAAGTGGATTCACTAATTATTGGTGTGTCTGATAAACCATGGAATAAGTTTCTCTATTCTTTAACTCCTATTGATTCGGTGAATAAGGCAAAAACAAATATTCTCCATTCATTAAATTATGATTTTAAATCTGATTTTGAAGCAATAGATTATGCTGATAGCGTTTTTTTTCTGGCTGATGAACGGCATTCTGTGGTTTATCAGTATGACTTGAGAGCAGAGCAGTTGAAGCCAATAAGTTTATCCTGGCCACAGGAAGTGGATGTTAATGATTGGGGCAATGCAGGAATAGAGGCAATTGCAGTAGATTCAGATGGGAAAATATACATAGGCAAAGAACGCGATGAAGCGGCTCTTTTCATGGCAAACCTATCAGATGGCTCGGTAGTGAATATAGAGCTTACTGGCTTCCCGGAAAACTTTGATGTGTCGGATATGAAGTATGAGAACCATCATCTTTACTTTCTCAACAGGGGGAATTTCCAGGTCATTAAATGGAATATTAAAACGAAGGAAATTGTTAATCATTTTGACTATAGTTTTGTTATGAATGCCGGAGGTGAAAAGGCTTACAGCAGTTCGCGATATCCGATGGCGGAGGGTTTGATTCTGACATCTGAACATATTTGGATAGCTTTGGACAACAACGGGGATTCATACAACAAGAAGAATCCCTGGATAGAAATGAGTAATTTTGCAGGAGAAAATCCGCTTTTGGTTCGTTTTAACAGGCCAAAGGATTTTTAACTTGCGTAAAGAAAGGTTGATTTTATGAAACAATATCTGGATCTGATGCAACGCATTCTTGATGAAGGCGTCAGAAAAGAAGATCGTACAGGAACAGGAACCATCAGTGTTTTTGGTCACCAGATGCGGTTTAATCTGCAGGAAGGTTTTCCGCTGCTTACGACCAAGAAAGTACATTTTCATTCTATTCTGCATGAACTTCTGTGGTTTTTGAAAGGAGATACGAATGTAAAGTATCTTCAAGATCATAAAGTCAGAATCTGGAATGAATGGGCTGACGAAAACGGTGAATTAGGACATATTTACGGATATCAGTGGCGTTCATGGCCCGCACCCGATGGCTCGCACATCGACCAGATTAGCCAGGTTTTAAAGAGCATTCAAGAGAATCCGAACTCCAGACGACATATTGTTAGTGCCTGGAATGTGGGCGATCTGGAGAATATGAATTTACCACCCTGCCACATACTGTTTCAGTTTTACGTTGCAGACGGAAAGCTGAGCTGCCAGCTCTATCAGCGCAGTGCAGATACTTTTCTTGGTGTGCCTTTCAATATTGCGTCGTATGCGCTTTTGACAATGATGATGGCTCAGGTAACAGGTTTGGAGCCTGGCGACTTTGTTCATACACTTGGTGATGCTCACATTTATCTGAATCACATCGAACAATGTAAAACGCAGCTGACAAGGTTGCCAGGACAGCTTCCCGAAATCGTTTTAAACAAAGAAGTTCAAAGTATATTTGATTTTAGATATGAAGATGTCGAACTTCGCAATTATAATCCTCAGCCGGGGATAAAAGGAAAAATATCAGTTTAAAGAAATATTATGGTACACATTTCGCTCATCGCAGCAATGGACAACAAAGGGTTGATTGG
>JASMTJ010000168.1:0-1080 GCA_041694335.1 Bacteroidales bacterium | reverse complement strand
TCCGAGAGCTGTTTGTCTTTTTGCTCGACCTGATCACTAAGGTCGGCAATCTGCTGTTGCAGCTCCGCGAATTTCTTATTGGCCTGATCGCGATCAATAAAGTCTTCTGGTACTTCGGAGTTTGTTTCTGCTTCCAATTCTCTTATTTTGGCATTCTTGTCCTGGATCAGAAGAGACGCGGAATAAAGCTTGTCGCGCAGCATCTCGTTCAGTTTCACTAGGAACCCAATATCTTTCCTGGATGGTGCCGCCACCACGATTTGATCTTGTCTTTTGAATGCAGCTTGTATTTTTGACATTATCAGTCTCCGACTTTGAGACGCACCCTACAAAGGAATATTATAAGAAATGTTAAAAACAGAAATTTAATACATACAAAGGTTTTAGGCATAGATATTCCTCAATAGAGGGTTGTTTTCATGCTGGATTATAAAACAAGAATTAAGCTGATTAATATTATCAGTAAAAACTATCTTGTGTTGATCGGTTCAGAGATCAAAAAAGAGCATATGGCTATCTCCAAAGCCAAGACAGATGCTTCTACTCATGAAAGACAACTCCAAGACATCAGCCAGAAGCTGGAGGAATATGAGAAACAGGAAGTCAGCGGTCTCATAAGACTTATCCCGTTCTACGGGCGTCGAAAGACAAAAGATCTGGAAGCAACACGAGACAAGCTCCGAAAGCGGAAAAAATTCCTGTCCGAGAAAACCAGACAGAAGCAAAGCCTGGTCAAGAAACGTCAGGCCAAAGTCCAGAAATTCCATGGGATCGCAACATGGGTTAAGCACAGTTTTGGCCTTATGAGACGTAATATCCTTCTTATGAAGGATCGGGACTTCGTGGACCTGAAGAGGTTCCTTGAAAGCGTCGAGTTTGCCAAAGAAAAAAACGGATACTCAAAGGCAGATGAGATACTGGAGATCGTTCGTTCAGAAAAGTTTACCGTGGATTCCATAGTGGAAGGTATTCACTCAAGCCTGGAGGAAAGAAACTCCGGGAACGCTCAAAGGAAAAGGGCTGAATATTCTGAGGACGATCTCCAGGAACTTCCCCGTTTCTATCTTCCAGTACCGAAAA
>JASMTJ010000167.1:0-4103 GCA_041694335.1 Bacteroidales bacterium | reverse complement strand
TATTTCTAGCAAACGGCTATTGGGAAGATAAAACACTGTATCTTGGAGGACTGACCTCCTTAGCACTGCTAATCGCATTCGTCGCCATTAGCCCTGATTTCTCAAAGTCCGACAGGACTCTGGTGGGCCTCTGTGGCGCGTTAATTTTTTTCATCTTTAATTTTTTAGCACACAGTCCTCTTTGCGAACAAAAAGGGCTCGGAATGAGAGACGTCAGAACTCGGTACGTGCCATTGGTAAAGAAAATTGGACGATCACTGACCAACAATTCCCGAAAGCTCAAGATCGCATTATCTCTCACAATCATTGCGGGCGTGCTTAGCACTGCAGCCCTGACGTTGCCGCCTTATTTTCTGGTTGACAGAACCATTAGCAGCGCTGAAATTCGTGACAAAATTAATAAACAACTGCCAATATCAAAATCTGGTATCACTATCCAGTCAATTGAAGCCTTTAATTTACTACCTAATGGTCGCGCGGAAATGGATTTTCTGATCGAAGCGGAAAGATACGGAGACAGATTTCCCATAGCAATCTCCGCATCTGTCGCAGTAAAAAGCGATCTCGAGGCCCGGATCATCTATATTAGTGGATTAAAATTTGAACGTTTCGAATCAGGTTACCGTGGCAGATCTACTATTGGACACGTTTTTGAAGCAATCACAATGAGCCTGGAAGACCAAACCAAGCGTGTGATTGGGCAAAATATCTCCAGAACGGTATATGATTTCCAAGACAACCTATACGAGCGCTTTCTATCCCGGTTTATCAGGCAAATCGACGTTGGTGACGGCATCATTACAATAAGACTCCAAAAACGTTGAGCCAAGCGTTTCGTCACCTGCGATGCAGCGATTACCGCTCCTTGTCTGCCCTCACTGTTTTATCAATGAATCGCGCCATCTTAATTGCTGTTGCAACCGATTCTTTAATGTCCTCATTTGAAATAGGTCCGGAAGCCTGACCTTTAGCCGTTATCCGAGCCGCTAAAATCCTTGTTGCCGCATCCAGGAGAGATCGCTCGCTCTCTTGAAGCGAAACGCCCACTCGATCGTCTACTGGCTCTTCGCCAAAATAAAGTGCTTCAGACTGTTCATCAAATTGCATTTATTCAATACCTTATCTAGGTGAGCAAAGTCAGTTGCCGCCTTTTGGGTAACCGCCAAAAAACGCTCAGTTTCGAAGACCAATATACAAGGTTACCGTTCCTTTGTTCAAAAAATATTCAAAGCAGCTTCCAGCCATTCTCTGACTCAGCATAGTAAAACATTTCTTCCTCAAAATACTGCAATAAAAAAACCATAGCGCACCGTTACCATGTCAAAAAAAGACAACTTACGGACTTTCAGATTTTCTTTTCCGAAGTTATGTAAGCTACCGCCAAAAGAGATTATTGCGAAATCAAATCTTTGCAAAAATCATGTGAGAATTGCTCAATACTCACGCTGAAAAAAGCCCAAGCATCCTTCAAGCTGCATTAATGAATTTATCACTGAGAGTGACATTCACTCGCCTGCAAATCGTGACAAATTTTTACGCAGATTTACGTGCCACGCACCTCTGGAGAACTACACTGTAATCAAGAAATTAAAGCCCGTTAATCTCTGATTTGATGAATAAATAAACAGTCTCGATCGATATGCGGAGCTACATTCGGAAGCAGCGCCTGCGACCATGGACCAGTTATTTTGATAGGAACCCAAAACGCTCAGAAAGAGCATAACTGAAGAAGGAAATGAAATGGACAATACCAACGTCGCAACACCGACCCAACAGTCTGCTGAAGCTTCGGCAGTAATCAATCAGTCAGAAAAACAGTTCGCACTGATCGTATACATTCTGCAGGCAGTTAGTATCTTTGTTGGCATCACCAGTATTGTTGGCGTCATCATGAATCATGTAAAGAGCGGGTCTTTGCGTGATCCAGTTATTAGATCCCACAACAGCTGGCAGATTCGCACTTTCTGGTGGATGTTATTATGGAGCGCCCTGTGCATGCTCGTGACTACAGTCACTTTGGGGATCGGTGCAATTCTCTTCCTCGTTCCCCTCGTTTGGTACATCTACCGTATTGTGAAAGGAATCATACGCCTCAACGACAGCAAACCGGTTTAAAAATCTAGCTAGAAAAGCTAATGATCCCGAAACGAATAAGGTCGCGGCTAAACTGCCAACCCTAAGGTTGAATTACCACCGACAGCGTAGCTTTTTAGGCCAGGCCCCAACATCTTCGACTGCTGAACGCTCAAGAAGACCACTTAAGCCAAAATACTAAGCCAGTGTTCTCGAGCGTTACGAAAATCACAGTAATTAATAGCAATAGGTCACTAAAGGATGAAAAACGCAGTAGCAGTAACAGCTTTTATGATCGTGAGCATTCTTGCTTCAGGGTGTTCCAGTGAGCCCTCCAATGAACGACTAATAGACTCGATCAACGAGCGCACATACGACTTCGTAAAAGTGGTAGACGCGGAAATCCACGAGTCTGAGCAACGCCAGTCAGATGGCATGTCTTATTATGAGTACATCATTGAGTATGACTATACAGTCGAATTTTTAAGTTCCCACGAAGACCTGATAGCGGAGGCACGCATTGTGGGGAACTTGCCTAGACTCCTGATGCTCCAGGAATTGGAGCCATTCGAAAAGGGGGAACAGCGCACCGTAACGGGGCTCCGGGATCGGTTTCATGACCTGGACAGAGGTATGAAGCTTCCGAAACCCGGTAGAGATCGAGACAAATATGAATACCTAAATATGGAGAAAGACTGGCATATCTGGTGACGCCGAGTAGATAGCGCACTTTTTATCCTTAGTAGAAGAAACGAGCCGTCACAGGAGAGAATTCGATGGGTAGTAACCACGTAGTAAAGAAGATCATTGGTGCGATGCTGGTTGTAGTTGCGGCTGCACTCACCTCCGGCTGCGGTTCCTCAGTGCCCTCGGATAGTGAAATCAAGGAGCTGATGGTGCCGCTGATGAGCAAAATAAAAGGTTTCCCTGGTAATTTGGAACTCGCGGAGGTTGAAGTTGTAGAAAGTAAGGAGATGGAGGCTGACTACCCGAAATTTGCTATTCAAGGCGAAATGACAATTGAATTGATCAAAGAGCCGTCGGAAATATCCGGTTCGAAAGTTGTCATTATGGACGTGTTTGCTCCCACACCACTTAGCGAGCTCGAAAAAGGCGACTCAGCAACAAAGGGCTTTACTGTTGTTGCTGCAAAAAAAGACGAAAAATGGGAGCTCCAGCGCAAGTGAGCTTGTAAATTAATCTGTGTAACTGCCCATCCCATTACAGGTGGCCGTCCAGGCGGTCACCGGACTCGATAATAAAGCGATTCAATGCCGGCTGTAGTCGTCAACTAATCCCGGACAGTATTTTAGTGTTTTCCTCAACAGCTGGCGGAGTCGTACCAGCAGGGAGAGCGTGGAAAAGAGACTTTTCCACAGCCTCCGAAGGGCGGTTTTTTGAAGTGGTTTAAATAGGAACAGTAAGAGATGGGCGTAGTAAAAGCGAGTAGCATTTATCTGAGGCACCCAAAGGTATTTTCTACCTTCGGTGTTATCGGCGCGGTTGCGGGAACAATACAAGATGTTTTTATAGAGTATGCATCATTTGGCAACCTGATTGCCCTGGGCTCTATCGGCTTGTTCGTTTTAATTGCCACCGCATCCGCTCTCGGTGCCGACACCATCGTTAAACGAAAATTAGGGACTGACTGGCCAGGCGTTGGTTTGGCGGCGACTGCGCTCTTTGCCTTGCTCATGGCGGGAACCTACTACTGGTCAGAAAACAATCAGGACTCCGGAGGCGTTTTGGCCTCAAACTTCGAGAGCATTGATACCTTTCAGGATGGTATCGATGCCATGATGGCTCAGCTAGGCGTGATCAAGAAGGATCTTGAAGTTCTCAAAGCAAAGACAGAAACCATCGCTAAAGATACCCGAGTGTTAAGGGTATCGTCTGAAGAGATTAAAACAACCACTTCAAATATTCGCGTTCGCATCGAACGGGACCCGGAAACCATCCTCAAAGACCTGAACCTTACGCTGACAGCGTGCATATTCCGGCCCATCATGAACACCCATTCCGGGCGAACG
>JASMTJ010000166.1:0-1146 GCA_041694335.1 Bacteroidales bacterium | reverse complement strand
TTGGCAGGACACACCCGATGTTGGACGCGAAATTCTGGAGGCACCTACTGAGAGAGATATCTGGCAAGCCGCCGAGCGATTGTTTGAAAGTCGAGAAGGTGCCGAACGCTGGATGACGAGCCCAGAAATTGCTCTTCGAAGTCGCACTCCGGCAGATGTGATGGTGGAAGATCCTCAGCAAATTTACGACCTTATCATGCGACTGGAGTACGGGGTCTATACATGAATGAAAGACCGCAATCGACCCAAAGCGGCCATGCTGGCAAAGGCAGCCAGCGTGTCTATCCGTGTTATGCAGCCGGCTCTATGATTGGTGCTATACTGCCTATCTATACTTAATGTTTCGGTTTTTCATAAGGTTAGGGGGGCGTGCGGAGTGCGGTATAACATTTTAAAAGAGCATACGCGTTCAAGTAGATATGCTAGCGTTCGGTCTACGAAATAAAACAATGAACGAAAATGATTTCAAAGAGCTTTTACCCAATCCTCAAAAAGGGTTGTATAGCTCAGAGCATGTGGATTCGGGCATTCCCGTTCCGAAAACGCAGCGTGTTCAGCTATTTAGCGCGGACGAATGGGAAGAGTTTACCGAGGAATGGGCTTCATCTCTTCGAAGTTCCTATCATTGCGTCAAGCGCTTTGCCGGAGCAGGCGACAAAGGACTAGACGTCGTAGGTTTTATCGCTTCTAACCAGTTTAGTGATGGCTGGGACAACTACCAGTGTAAGTTTTATGATAAGCCTTTAACGCCTTCCAATGTCTGGGTCGAGTTGGAGAAGGTTATTTACTTTACGAAATGCGGTGAATACATACCGCCACGAAAGTATTACTTTGTTGCCCCGAAGCAAATCGGAACAAAACTAGGTAAACTACTTGCCAATGCTGATAAATTAAAAGAAGAACTAAAAGATAACTGGGAGAAATATTGTGAAGATTGCATTACAGCTACAGCCCAGATAAAGCTTGAAGGGGGCCTCCTTGCCCATTTGGAGAGCTTTGATTTTACAATATTCGATTCTGTGTCACTTGTTCGAATGATTGAACAGCATGCTACCACGCCTTTTCATGCCGTAAGGTTTGGTGGAGGGCTTGGTCCCCGTCCCGAACCTGTAATACCGCCAGAAGATACGGTATCTATGGATCATC
>JASMTJ010000165.1:0-4722 GCA_041694335.1 Bacteroidales bacterium | reverse complement strand
AGCCCAGACTGCTGATTCTGGATGAGCCGGGGGAGGGCATTCAGCCCAATATTGTGGCTCAGATTGGGGAGGTGATTCGTCGGCTGATTGAAGAGGATGGGCTGACGGTGCTGCTGGTGGAACAGAAACTGCCGTTTGCTCGGAAGTATGCGGATCGGTTTGCCATAGTCGACCGTGGGCGGCGGGTTGCTGAGGATGAGATTGGGGGGTTGTCGGAGAACCTCATCTCGCTGTATCTAACTGTTTAATGACCAATAGCAGCCACCTCTCATCAAAGGCAGCTGACAGGGGGGCATGGTAGTGAATAGAGCAGGGGCCACGAGTGATGAGTTCTAATCGTTTGGTTTTTGATCAATGTTGCGGGCATGTTCAATCCGGCCTCTAAGGCCTGTGGCGGAAGTGAACCTCAGTGACTATGATTAACTTATTGCGATGTGGCAGCCTAAAATGCCTTAGGAGCCACGATCGTATGTGGATGAATCGCTGCATTTAGGTCGAATAAATGTGAAATGCAACTTCTTTAGCCGCGCCCTTAGTGAGTGGTTTTCCGTTGTTGTGTTGGCTCCTTGCGCTAGGACGCGGGTCGACAGTGATGTTTTCCACGATGATTCGCCGGTGCTCGTCGGCGGTTTTCCACTCTGATACACTGAATGGTCGTAGCTTCGGTTAATTTCTGACCCTAGACAGACTCACTTTTTGAGAGTGTGCGGGCGAATACAAAATCGCCGGGTGAAAGAGTTAAATTCTAGGATTTTTTGAGCTGCATTATGCTGGGCATGATTCCGAGATAACTCCACAAGATACTGAAAAAGATATCAGGTGATATGGAAAATATAAATCAAGTTCGGAGAATACTTGGGGACTCTAGCGCCGCTAGCGAAGAGAGGTTGAGAGCTAGATCCACATTAGAAGATCTTCAAATAGCTGCGGAAAAGGCTATTCGGAATCATCAAAGGGAAGTTAACTTTGAGACAAAGGAATACACAGTTGAGCTTACAGTGTCTAAATATCGAGATGGTATTGAGGACGATGAGAATGAGCTTTTTGTGCCTGATTATCAGAGAGACTTTGTTTGGGATAAAAAGAAGCAAAGTCGATTGATCGAGTCTATCCTAATAGGGTTGCCTGTACCATATATATTTATCGCTGACGTCGATGAAAATGAAGAACCTTCTGTAGATTTGGGTGGGCGAACCGAGATAGTTGATGGGTCTCAGCGAGTCAGGACCCTAGATGCATTCATTAATGGCGGGCTTGAGCTGCAAGATTTAGAATTGCTTCCTGAGCTGAACGGTTTCTCATATTCAGAATTGCCGCGTCAGAGGCAAAGAAGGCTAAATCGGTCTCCTATAAGAATCATAGAGCTTGGGACTTGTACTGAATCGACTCGTAGAGACCTTTTTGAAAGAATTAATACGGGCAGTGATATTTTGCTTGACATGGAAGTAAGGAAAGGGTCCAGGGCTGCGGATTCGGATTTGTATAAAGAGCTAATAGTTCCATGCTCAAAGAATGGCGACTTTATAGAAACTACGCCCTTATCTGAGGCCAAAGTCAAAAGGGGTGAAAGGCAAGAGTTTACTCTTAGATTCTTTGCGTATTTGGAACGATACACTGAATTTGATCATTCGGTTCGAGAGTTTTTAGATGAATTCTTAAATTCTAAAAAGGATATGTCTGCTGTCGAAATTAAGTCACTTATGGCTGAGTTTGATGGCACTATGAAATTCGCGAAAGAGCATTTCCCGCATGGTTTCAGGAAGAGTGGTAATGCAAAATCGACCCCGCGGGTGCGATTTGAGTCTCTTGCTGTCGGTATAGCCTTGGCTTTGAGGGAAGATCCAAATGCCAAGCCGGAAAATGTTGACAAATGGCTTTTCAGTGAGGAGTTTAAGCAGCATACGACTTCTGATGGCGCAAATAGCCGTCCGCGAGTTATTCAAAGAATAGAGTTCGTTAAAGATAAGATTCTCAATGGCTAGCGCTGTTTTCTTTCTCGAAGAAGATTTGGAGAAAAAAAGAGAACAAATAGATAGTGTGCTCTCTCTATTGGAAGAGTTGGAGGGCAATGATGTCTTTTTGTCCGAAAAAAATGATCTGGTTAGGCCTACATCGACACTTATAAATACATTGAAATCCTCTATATACTTGATGCTTTATAACGCGATAGAGGCAACAATGCGGGAATGTATTGTTATCATTCATGATGAACTTGACAGTAGGCTCGCAAGCTTTGATGATTTGAGGTATGAGTTGAAGAAGGAAATATTTAAAAGGATAAGGAAAGAGCATAAGGCTGTTGAGGCTGTTATTTGTAGCGATAGAATTCCGATTGCAGAGTCTATTCATAAAACCACTTTTGAGAAGACGAAGTTGTTTTCTGGGAATATAGATAGGTTGGAGATAGAAAAGGTTGCTGGTATTTACGGGTTCGAAACTGATTCGGACTATAGGAAAACAATGCATGGCAAGACTTTGAAAGACATCAAAAAGAAGAGAAACGACCTTGCCCATGGGAATATAGATTTTGGGAATGCTGCAAAGCTTGAGACGGTTGGGGATTTAAAAGAAAAGGCGGAAAAAACTATCAATTATCTTGAAAGTATTGTGGGGAACATTGAAAGTTATATTGACGATGAATCGTACTTTCAGTCAACAGCCTAGAGCTCACTATTTGTCCCTTTCGGCGCTATTTTTAATGGCTAGTGTGATAAAATAGCTTTAGCTTATTTTGGTAGTAAATATGCAAGTTAGCTGTGTGGATTTATTTTGTGGTGTTGGAGGGCTTACTCACGGTCTAATTCGTGGGGGATTAGCCGTGGAGGCTGGAATAGACTTAGACGACTCCTGTCAATTTCCTTTCGAGGCAAATAATGCTGGCGCTAGGTTTATACAAAAAAGTGTCGAAGAAGTTAGTGCGTCGGAACTAAAAAGTCTATTTGAAGCTCGTGATTACACAGTTTTGGCTGGATGTGCCCCCTGCCAACCCTTCTCAAACTACAGTAGGGGAAGGGGCGAGCGAAATGAAGGTAAATGGGCACTCCTAAAAGCTTTCGGGAAACTTGCTGAAGAAGTGAGGCCAGATGTTATTACGATGGAAAATGTTCCTGAGTTGATAAAACATGAGGTTTTTAACGACTTCTTGAAGCACCTCAGTGATTATTATCTTTGGTTTGATATCGTTGACTGTACGAGATTTGGGCTTCCGCAGCAACGAAAACGCTTGGTTCTTCTTGCGTCAAGAATTAAACCTATATCATTAATTCCGTACACTCATGATACATCTCAGAAGGTGACGGTGAGAGATGTTATAGGCCAGCTCCCGCCATTAAATTCAGGTGAATCTGATCCAAATGACCCGCTTCATGTAGCTTCAAAGCTTACACCAAAAAATATAGAGAGAATTAGGGCGTCTAAACCCGGAGGCACTTGGAGGGATTGGCCTGATCACTTGATTGCTAATTGTCATAAGAAAGCTTCAGGTACCACCTATTCTGGTGTTTACGGTCGAATGGAGTGGGACAAACCTTCTCCGACGATGACGACATTATGCTATGGCTATGGAAATGGCCGTTTTGGACACCCCGAAGCGGATCGCGGGATCTCTCTTCGGGAGGCCGCCATTTTCCAATCGTTTCCTGCAGAGTATGAGTTTGTGAAGCCAGGAGAGCGTCCACAATTTAAGAAAATTGGTCGGCTTATAGGCAATGCCGTACCGGTCCGTCTGGGAGAAGTGATTGCGGAAAGCATAAAGTTACATTTGGAGTAAAGTTCAATAAATATACGATCAGTCTTTCTCAATAAAGACCGGTGAGCTTTTTCTTATCCGAGCGTACTTTCTACTCAGCCTGGTTTCTGTTGCAGTTGAGGAAACCCTTAAAATATATTTTGGGACCAGTTGGCCATTGCAGAACGGCTGAATGACAAGTGCCGTCACAATAAGGAGTGAGGCCTATGTTATCGCCTGCTCCTGTTCAGATCAGAGACGCGCTGGCTCAAGTCCCTTTTGTGGCTCATATCGAGACTCAGGATGACTACGAGCAAGCATCGGAGCTGATGGATCAGTTGGTGGACGATTACGACACCAATAAGTCCTTAATTGATATCCTGGCTGTCAGCATTGGGCGTTGGAAGGAACAGGCTGCAGAGTTTTCTGGCTTTAATCCACGATGCGGATGTCGCCTCAAAGGCTTCAATCGCATAGCCCAGCTCATCCAAGTGCGTTTCGCCGGCCCTTTCCCGGTAGCGCCGACTGTCCAGTCAATCCAGAACAGCCAAAGAGACTCTCACCGCCTGGTGCTGTAAAATTCCCTTCAATCGTTTCGTGCCTGTTCCGGAGCAAAAGCTTGTGGATACGTTAACTCCCGAGGAACGCAGTGAACGCATGTCTCGCGTCCGCTCCAGGGACACAAAGCCAGAGATGGTGGTTCGGCGCTTGGTGCATGGCATGGGCTTTCGTTATCGCCTTCATGTCGCCAGTCTTCCGGGCAAGCCCGACATGGTTTTTCGTTCCAGGCGCGCGGTGATTTTTGTGCACGGTTGTTTTTGGCATCGACACCCGGGGTGCAAGTTGGCAAGGTTGCCGAAATCCCGCAGGGAATTTTGGCGTCGCAAGCTGGAGGAGAACCGGGAGCGTGACCTGCGGAACGAGGCGAAACTGCGTGAACTGGGATGGCGTGTATTGGTCATCTGGGAGTGCGAACTCGGTGATTTGGAAGGAAC
>JASMTJ010000164.1:0-8225 GCA_041694335.1 Bacteroidales bacterium | reverse complement strand
GCGCTGGAGAAATGCACTGAGATGGGTGTGGACACTTTCAGACCTTTTATCAGTTATCATTCTGAACGAAAAGCGATAAAAAACGACCGGCTGGAACGGGTGATCACGGCAGCGGCCAAACAGTCATTAAAAGCATGGCATCCGAAGCTGGAAGAGCTTCTGCGTTTCGACAAGCTTGCGGAACAGCCTTTTGAGGGAGATAAGTTTATAGCTTATATTGGCGAAGAGAGCGAACACCTTTTATCAAAAGTGCTAAGTCATGAGCATGATACGCTGATACTGATTGGCCCGGAAGGAGATTTCAGCAAGGAAGAAGTGCAGCTTGCTATTGACAACGGGTTTACACCGGTCAGCCTGGGAAATTCGCGACTGAGAACAGAAACTGCAATTGTGACGGCTTGTCATACAGTGCATGTCATCAATGAACTAAACTCTGAATAGGATGAGAAGACAATTAATACTGATAATCATATTTGTGGCTTTTTCTGTGAACGGTTTTTCGCAGGGGGTGCAGCTGGCATTGCTGAAATATAATGGCGGTGGCGACTGGTATGCCGATCCAACGGCTTTGCCTAACCTGATTCAGTTTTGCAATAAAAACCTGGAAATGGATCTGAAAGCGGATTATGCTGTGGTTGAGCCTTCAGGCAACGATATTTTTAACTACCCTTTCGTGCATATCACCGGACACGGGAACATTGTTTTTTCGGAGTCGGAAACTGAGAACCTCAGGAATTATCTTTTGTCTGGTGGTTTTCTGTATATCGATGATAACTATGGCATGGATAAGTATATCCGGCGTGAGATGAAAAAGGTTTTTCCCGACAAGGAGTTTGTTGAGTTGCCTTTCGATCACCCGATTTATCACCAAAAATATGAGTTTGAAAAGGGACTGCCCAAAATCCATGAGCACGATAAAAAACCACCGCAGGGTTTTGCTTTAATTCATGATGGCCGTGTGATTTGCTATTATACTTACGAAACCGATATCACCGATGGGTGGGAAGACGCCTCGGTGCACAACAATCCGCCGGATAAGCGTTTGGAAGCTCTCAGAATGGGAGCAAACATTGTGCAGTATGTTTTTATGAACCGGTAAGCCAACACAAAAAAAGCCACCTCCTGAGAGGTGGCCCCAAAACATTCTACCTGATTTGCTAGCACGCAATTCATAACAAAGATACAACTGAAAACCAGCGATTTCAAGTTTTTTGTTGAAAAAGATGGTGGTTTTCAATCATTTCTGACTTTTTCCTGGTTTTTATCGCTTCAGAATATCGATGGTTTGTTCTTTGCCACTTTCGAAGCTTATTTTTATCCAATGAAAACCACTATCTAATGCGCGGCAATCAACATGCGTTTGTAAATTACTAATGGCAGTAAAAGGAAGTTCCTGCCACTGTCCTAAAGTATTGATGGCGATAATGCGCCGGATGTGCTTTGCATCCTTAGTTTCCACCGTAAGCATGTTGTTTACAGGATTAGGATAAGCTTTTACTTCTTTTTCAGGATGAATGGTTAAAATGTTTACCGATAAATCGCAGGAAGCATTGTATTCGGGGTAGTACGTCGTGCCGCTTTTAGCAAAGCACTGAAGGGAAGCCGGAAATTCCCAGTTGGAGAATTCCTCCAGAAAGCCTGATTCAAAGCCAATACCTTCGATCAGGTTGTTGGACTGTCCGTAAAACTCCTCCAATTCAAAAACCTTGCGGTAATTGCCATCCACAAGAATGCTGTCGACCGCCAGCACCATGACCTCCTCAACGTTCTGGTTCCAGGTAAGCGGCAGGTAATCGCCTTCCTCCAGATTGAAATCGTAGAGTAGGGTGTCTTGCCCGCCAGGTGTGCAGGTGTAAATTTTCTTACCTTCTTCACGAATCAAGGCAGAGAATTCAGAGAAAGCAAAAGAAGTGTCACATCCCGGAGGAACTGGTGGTGAATCCATCCAGTTAAAGGTTTTGGTGCCGTGTTTTATCACTTTTTTGTAGGTGATATCATTCACCACTGAGTCGCCGCTGAGTTCATAAACATATTGCTGGTTTTCGATGCAGGACCCGTTTCCGCCAAAGAAAAACTCCTGACGCCATTGCGGATCATTGTCCAGGTAATTTTGCGCGAAAAGTGATGTCGCGAAAAGGAAAAAAGAGAGGCTGAGTAAATGTTTCATGGTTCTGTTTTTTAGTTAATGACAAATAGGTTATCAAAAATAAAAATAAAAATCTAACTATTAATCAATTAACTAAAACAGTAAATCAGTCAGAGATATTCCACGGTCGCGAATACATTTAACCAACCGCCAACCTTATTTAAACACCCATTTTTGAAGAAGTGGATTAGTCAATTTGTCAAATAAGTTAAATAGTAAGATGAGCATAAGAATCCCGAAATTGCTTTATTGCCAACTGCATTTTTGCCACCTGCCAACTTAAACACTTGAGCACCTGCGCACTTAAGCACAATCTTCAACCCCACTAACGTATTAAACTTAGCAACGTACAAACGTAAAAACCTAAAACTCCTACATCCCCTGAAGCTGCTTTTCAATCACGGCAATGCGTGCTTCGGCATCGGCTTGCTTCTTGCGTTCGCGCTCCACCACTTGCTCGGGTGCGTTGTTAACGAAGCGTTCATTGCTGAGTTTCTTCTCCACGCCTTTCAGGAATCCCTGCGTATATTTCAGCTCTTCTTCCAGCTTTTTCTTTTCCTCTTCCATATCCACGGCGCCTTCGAGCGGAACGAAGAATTCGGTGGAACGAACGATAAATGACATGGCATTTTCCACATCACCGTCAGTAAGTTCGAATGATTCAAGGTTACAAAGCTTGCTGATGACACCGCTGAAAGGTCCGTCAAGCAATTCTTTTCCTTGCGACTTGGTGAAAAGCTTAATCGTATTTTTCTGGGCGATATTCTTTTCCTGACGGATATTCCTGACGGCCATAATCACCTCTTTCGCCATCGCAAAATGCTCCAGAATTTTTTCATCAGCACCGGCAGACTGTGGCATTTCGCTCACCATAATGCTGTCGCCATCTTTTCTTGGCTTCAGCAGCGTCCAGATTTCCTCCGTAAGGAAAGGCATAAACGGATGCAGCACACGCATCAGGCTGTCGAACAGCTCGGTGGTCTCATCCAGCGTTTTCCTGTCGATGGGCTTTTGATAGGCCGGCTTAATCATTTCGAGGTACCACGAGCAGAAATCATCCCACACCAGGCGGTAAATCGACATCAGCGCGTTGCTGATCCGGAACTTGTTAAAGTCGGCCTCAATGCTTTTTAGCGCATTGTTAAACTGGCTTTTAAACCATTCGATTGCCACGCGCTGTGGCTCGGTTTGTTCAGCGTCTTCATCCACTTCCCATCCTTTTACCAGGCGGAGGGCGTTCCAGATTTTGTTGCTAAAATTTCTTCCCTGCTCACAGAGCGACTCATCGAAAGGCAGGTCGTTGCCGGCAGGGGAGGTGAGGAGCATCCCCACGCGCACACCATCGGCGCCGTAATCTTTAATCAGGCGCAGCGGATCGGGAGAATTCCCCAAGGATTTCGACATCTTGCGGCCTTGCTTGTCGCGGACAATCCCGGTAAGGTAAACATTCTTAAACGGAATTTCATCGCGATATTCCTTGCCGGCCATTATCATACGAGCCACCCAGAAGAACAGGATTTCCGGAGCCGTGACCAGGTCGTCGGTAGGATAGTAATAGTTGATTTCTTCGTTATCCGGATGACGGATGCCATCAAATACGCTTATCGGCCACAGCCATGAAGAGAACCAGGTGTCCAGCACATCTTCGTCCTGACGCAGATCGTCGATGCTGAGATTTAGATCAGGATACTGCTTCTGTGCTTTTTCCAGCGCTTCTTCCTTTGATTTTGCTACGACATGCTCGCGATTTGGCAGGTAGTACACCGGAATGCGCTGTCCCCACCAAAGCTGGCGCGAGATACACCAGTCGCGGACATTCTCCATCCAGTGGCGGTAGCTGTTTTTGAACTTGGCCGGATGGAATTGAATCGTATCATCCATTACCAGGTCGAGGGCCGGTTTGGCCAGCTCCTGCATCTTCAGGAACCACTGCAGCGAGAGCTTCGGCTCGATAGCCACATCCGTACGTTCAGAATATCCTACTTTGTTCTTATAATTTTCTGTCTTTACCAGGAAGCCTTGTTCTTCAAGGTCCTTTGATATTTTTTTCCGCACATCAAAGCGGTCTTCGCCGATATAATGCTCCGCTTTTTCACTCATCGTTCCGTTGTCGTTAAACAGGTCGATGCTATCTAGCTTGTGCTTGATGCCGATATGGTAGTCGTTTTCGTCGTGAGCCGGTGTAATCTTCAAGCAGCCCGTTCCAAATTCCACATCCACATACTCATCCTGGATGATGGGAACCGGGCGGTTAACAATCGGGATAATCACCCGCTTGCCATGAAGGTGTTTGTAGCGTTCATCGTCGGGGTGCACACAAACGGCCGTATCGCCGAGAATGGTTTCCGGACGAGTGGTGGCAATCGTTACCCAGTCGTCTTCGCCCTCTACTTTGTAGCGGACGTAGTAAAGCTTCGAATCCACTTCTTTGTAGATTACTTCTTCATCCGAAAGAGCTGTTAAAGCTGATGGATCCCAATTAACCATGCGGACGCCCTGGTAAATCAATCCTTTGCTGTAAAGGTCGATAAAAACATCTATGACTGATTCGTACATGTCGTCATCCATGGTGAATTTTGTACGATCCCAGTCGCAGGAAGCACCGAGCTTTTTAAGCTGCTCAAGGATGATGCCTCCGTGCTTTTCTTTCCATTCCCAGGCGTGCTCCAGAAATTCATCACGCGTAAGCGAGGACTTTTCAATGCCTTCCTGCTTCAGCTTGTTTACCACTTTCGCTTCGGTGGCGATGGAGGCGTGATCGGTACCCGGCACCCACAGGGCGTTTTTCCCCATCATGCGCTGGCGGCGGATAAGGACATCCTGCAAAGTGTTGTTGAGCATATGCCCCATGTGCAGCACACCGGTGACGTTAGGTGGCGGAATAACAATGGTATAGGGATCTCTTTCATCTGGCTTTGATTCAAAATACTTCTGATCGAGCCAATATTGATACCATTTCTCCTCTATCTTTTCGGGAGCATATTTCTTGGGAATTTCCATAAATCTGTAAAATGAATGATTACACCTTCGTTTTAAAGGTGCAAAACTATTAAAAAAAGGCTTAGTCTGAAAAGATTAAAAATCGTCATCCTCAGCATCCATGCTGAACTCGTCGCCCAAATCTTCAGGATCCACTTCTTCAATATCCACGTCGTCTACCATCTGGCGTAGTGCCACACTCATTTTCACAAGGTAATAGGTGTCATCCGTTTCCACAGGCACTGCCGACACACGATCACCATTTGAGTTGGTATATTTTATAATGTGACCATCAAAGCCATCAGGATACTGAATGGCAAGCCTTTCGAGCATATGCTCGGGCAGCGACTTATAATCTACTATAACTCGTTTCTTACTCATACTCTTCCAGGGTATTTCAACATAATTACAATCTCCGGTTTCCCGGATTTAGCTGATACAAATATAGAATATGTTTTAAAGGATGCATGGCAGGATGAAATTTTTCTTTCCAGAAAAAACGATTGAACATTCGCCACAGAGTAAGGTTTTTTCAGGAGATTTTAAACTTTCAAATATTTAGAAATGATAAGAACCTTGATACTCTCCTTTGCAGTGATACTGACATTAGCATCCTGCAATTATTCAGAAAAAAATGATAAGGAAAAATCCTCAGCAAAGAAGACTGCCGATGCTCAAAGCCTTCTTTATCCGGGCGAGGAACAATATTTTAAAAGTATGAAGCAGCTCACTTTTGGTGGTGATAATGCGGAAGCTTACTGGAGTTTTGATGATGAAAAGCTCGTTTTCCAGGCGAGCAACTTTGGTGCTGAGTGCGATCAGATTTTTGTTTGGGATCTGGATGATCCGGTCATGAAGGAAGGGCAGGAGCCTCCGTTGGTGAGTACCGGATTAGGCCGCACCACCTGCGCTTATTTTATGCCGGGTGATTCCACGATACTGTATGCGTCCACCCATGAGGGCAGCGAAACTTGCCCGCCCGAACCCAAAGAGCGCGAAGATGGCAAATACGTCTGGCCGATTTATCCGTCTTTTGATATTTATGAGGCCGACCTCGAAGGAAATATCGTGCGAAAGCTGACGGATCGTCCCGGATATGACGCCGAGGCCACCCTTTCCCCGAAAGGAGATAAGATAGTGTTTACATCACTAAGAAGTGGCGACCTCGAACTGTATACCATGGATATAGACGGAAGCAATGTGAAACAGATTACGGATGAACTGGGCTATGACGGTGGTGCATTCTTTTCTCCGGACGGTACAAAGCTGGTTTGGAGAGCCTCTCGTCCGCAAACGGAGGCTGAAAAGAAAGAATACAAAGACCTGCTGAAGCAAGGGCTTGTTACTCCAACCAATATGGAGCTTTATGTCTCGAACGCCGATGGCAGCGACATGCGCAAGATTACCGACCTCGGAAAAGCCAACTGGAGCCCGTTTTTCCATCCGTCAGGTGAAAAAATTATTTTCTCATCGAACCACCACAGCGACCGTGGATTTAAGTTTAACCTGTTTATGATTAATATTGATGGAACAGGACTGAAGCAAATCACTCATGATAAGGTGTTTGATGCTTTCCCGGTGTTTTCGAACGGCGGCGACAAGATTGTTTTCTCTTCAAACAGAAACAATAACGGGACCTATGATACCAACCTCTTCCTTGCCGAATGGAAGGATGAGTAAGGAAAGACGATAAGAATATTGCAGAGCGGCAGATTTTTTCTGTCGCTTTTTTTATGCGCTTAAGTATGCAAGTGACAAGATTAAGTAATTTTGTCCTCAATTAAAAACCGAAATCATGAGGACATTCGCACTTTACCTTTTACTGATGGTTGTATTAGCGGGCTGCTCCAATCAGCCAGAGCCCAACGAAACAATCCGTTTTGCTACGTTCAACACAGCGCTATACCGTAGTGAACACGGCGTTTTGTGGAAAGACCTGAAAGATGGCAGGGATGAGCAAATCAAAATAATTGCCGAAATAATTCAGCGTAACCGCCCGGATGTGTTGGCTTTACAGGAGTTCGACTACTACCGCGATGGCGAATACCTGGAAATGTTCGAGGACAATTATTTAAGAAAGTCTTTTAATGGTTCGAAGCCTATCGAATATCCCTATATGATGGCATTTCCATCCAACACCGGATTGCTTACGGAATTTGATTTAAATAACGATGGCTCAAAACATTCTCCGGATGATGCCTATGGCTATGGTAGGTATCCCGGGCAATACGCTTTCGCGATACTTTCAAAATATCCTTTTGATACAACGGACATACATACTTTTCAGAAATTCCTTTGGAAAGACATGCCGGGGGCGCTTTGGCCGGCCGATTCTGCCGGAAAGCAATGGTATACTGACGAGGAGAAGCAAGCCTTCAGGCTTTCAAGCAAAAACCATGTGGATGTTCCCGTTAAGGTGAATGGCAAGCGCATACATGTATTGATAGCGCACCCCACACCACCTTCTTTTGATGGGGAGGAGGATCGCAACGGCAAGCGTAATCATGATGAAATCCGGCTGTTTGCCGACTATATTTCCCCTGATGGCGGCGATTACCTTTATGATGACAAGGGAGAGATGGTTTCTTTGGCAGCCGATGATCCTTTTGTGATTATGGGCGACATGAATGCCGATCCTATGGCAGGAAGCAGCTATGATAACGCCATCGATCAGTTGCTTCAGCATCCGCAGGTCAACCAAAAAGCCTCCGTCGGCGAATTTGTGCCATCGAGCAAGGGAAGCCTGGCGAATCATGAAGAGCGTCCGGATGAAGGGCATCCTGCTCAAAATACCGCTGTTTTCGGATTGCGCATCGATTATGTGCTGCCTTCCGACGAACTGAATGTTGAGCAAAGCGGCGTCTTCTGGCCGGCAGCCAGCAACTCACTCTCTTACCTCACTAAAGGAGACGAGGGCTCAGATCATCGATTGGTTTGGGTGGATGTGGAGTTTTAGGTTGCTTCGTTTGTAAGTTTTTATGTTTTGTAGGTTTGTAAGTTGCTATGTTTAAGAAGCTGTGCTTAAGTGCCTGGGTGTTCAAGTGTTTAAGTATAGTTAACGGTTGACGGAAGCATTATTTTACATTTTAGACATTTTTTA
>JASMTJ010000163.1:0-1634 GCA_041694335.1 Bacteroidales bacterium | reverse complement strand
GGCTCGAACGCGGATGGCTTCCAGTGTTTTGTGATCAAGTTTACGACCGTCATCATGGCGCATGAGTGTAGGTATCCGATAAAGTTGACGAATAATACCTACATTATAAATGATGTTCGCTTACTTTTGCACCCATTAGTAATCCGCGAGCGCGATTATGAAGTCCCGGCGCTAATGATTAGCGCGACACTAACGCAATGAACCCCTGAGCGGTCTTTCCTAAATGGCCACTGGCAGTCTATTTTGGTGCGGTTAGAGGAGCAGCTTCTTTTGTGCGCTTTTTGTTATTTCGCTCCAAACCTTTAAAGCGTATCGGCCAAACGTCGTCTTAGCTGAAACTGTTTGAAAGTGACACGCCAGCGTAGAGGTAAAAGTTCCTTGATTAGCTGCTTGGCTTTTATTCCATACATTGGGTTTCTCGCTGATTTGACTTGCTCTGAGCGCAGCTTCAGATGGGCTTCTTGTATCCCTGGAAAGCTTTCATAGCAGTTGTTGGCAATTGCCGTTTCTACGATATCGTTTAAGAATACTCGTTCACTCTTGCGCTTCATGTGTATCGAGTTATGCCAGTTTTTGCTTAGATCTTTGTTAAGGAAGATTGTGGGTATATTACCGGCGGTTGCATAGAACATAGCCTTCGTCCTCATGCATTTACTACAAACTCCACAATTATGAGGGCGGATATTATGATCGACACAAATCGAGAGCGATGACAAGTCCAGGCCAGAGAAAACTAAGTGCTTAGCCTTCTCTGCACGAGTAATGTCGTCATCAAGTGTCACTAGTTGCCCGTTGCCATTGCGCATGAGGCGATTTGTTGCGGTGTTCGATCCCCATGGGTGAACCTCAAGTTGCTGGTCTAGGCGATAATCGGCTGAGATTCGATATGTTGTATATGTTTCAAAAATCGAGCCACAGCTAAATAGGGTAAATATGTGTGTTATATGGGAGCCTTTTGGATTGCAGCCGATCAAGGAGTACACGTTATACAAGTTGGTTTTTACGAAGTGGCTATGTTCAAAGAACTTCTCTCGAAAGGTTTTAGTTTGCTCTTTCAGGGATTCAAAGCGGGAGGTGTCATCAAACTTATAATCCATTCCGTGGATGGTTAATGAGTCAGAGTCCTGGCCCCGCTCGTTATAAGATTTGTATGCACTATACGTTGAGTCAATACCGCCTGAGAAGAAGGTTAGTGCTTTTTTCGGTAAGTTTTTATGGCGGGGGGGGGCTAATGGAGCCTCCAGGTATACCGTACTAAAGAAGTTTGGTAGCCAGCGCTGCCAAACTTTGGCTATATTGTTGGCGCTGTCTAGCCCTCTCCTTGACATAGGCTGATGGAATCTGACGGCCAATCCTAGCCTTAAGGCTATAGGTAGAACTGCCCAAATTGCGAAATCGTAAGTCTCGAGGCTTGGTGCCTTTTGGTCAGGAAATTGGAATACTATTGGTGGAAAGCCGTCAAGCTCTACCACAAGCTGTTCGGCCTCTTCTTTGACTTTGCAGTTGGCTATATTCGGTCCTGAGTTCATAAGTTGGCCTCTCCAATTTTTGCTATTTTAAAGTAAATACGTTTTTCTTATTTTCTTCGTAATAACGATACAGATTGTTTAGTTCATTGCGCTTTTCGGCAGAAG
>JASMTJ010000162.1:0-18483 GCA_041694335.1 Bacteroidales bacterium | reverse complement strand
CCACATCCAGCTTTTGAAGGTACTTCAAAGCTTTTCGCCCTGATTTTTCTGTCATTCCGGCCAGCAATCGATCAGAAGCCTCAAACAGGCGTATTTTCATTTTAGAAAAATCCAGTTCAGGATAATCCTTTGGCAGGATGTATTTTTTCATCTCGGCCAGAGCTCCGGCCAGCTCCACTCCTGTGGGGCCGCCACCCACAATCAGCACATTCATCAAAGCTTCTATTTCTTTATCGTCTTCATGATTCAGGGCTTCTTCAAAATTCCTTAAAATCCTGTTGCGCAGGTAAATGGCTTCAGACACACTTTTCATGGGAACCGCGTGTTTGCGGATGTTTTCAAGCCCGAAATAATTGGTGCTTACGCCCATAGCAATGACCAAAAAATCATATTCCAGATAGCCGATATCTGTTTCCACGATTTTTTGCACACTATTCACCTTTTCAAGCGCAGCCATCCTGAAATGGATATCCCCGGATCGGCGATGGAAAACCTTCCGTAAAGGAAAAGAAATCGACGAAGGTTCCAGACCAGCTGTAGCCACCTGGTAAAAAAGCGGCTGAAACTGGTGGTAATTG
This sequence comes from Bacteroidales bacterium, assembly GCA_041694335.1. GTDB lineage: Bacteria > Bacteroidota > Bacteroidia > Bacteroidales > JAIPAH01 > JAIPAH01. The sequence goes on along the minus strand of JASMTJ010000162.1, from coordinate 17,905 downwards.
TTTTTATCGATAACCACTACCTGCATCCCGGATTTTAAACTCCGTTTTGCCAGCCTCATGCCGGCAAATCCGCCACCAATAATAACAAGACGTTTCTTTTTTGAGCGATGAATATTAGCTATTGATTGCATCATACTGTTGTTTTCATAATAATCAGGATTAGCAGAAAAAACTACTACCATCCCACATCCTGAAAAAGTTATGAGTATAAGAGAAAAGAAGCACTTATGTTTAATGCCAGGGTTCAGCTTTTGAGCAAGGTACGATATTGCGCGAGATACTTATCCAGCTGCTTACGTTTGTATTGCATGATATACCGGGGATGAGCCAGCGGGATAATCTCTTTGAAAAAATGGTGTTTACGGTTAATCTTTTCGAAATATTTCATATTTTTTCCCTGGCCCAGGCAATAGGCCTTTTCTCTGTCCAGACCTATTTCAAGCTGCTGGTTAATGGTTTCGATAATAAAGGGTTCGGTAGCTTCGAGTAGAACAGTCGAATCGTAGTAATTCATGTTTTTTCCATCCTTCACAAACCCCAACGGACAAATGGCCGTGAGGAAATATTTTGAGTAGAAGGCCTCCGGGCCGCCCAGCTCATCAATCATCCGGTAAACGAAATCGGAAGAAAGCTCTCCTCTTTTTTCAAAATGGTTGGGAATGCCACAGTCTTTTTCCAGCTTAACCGGATCGGTAAATGGTACGCCTGTAACGCCCGCACCAAATCGTCCGGGATTGATTCCAAAAACCCCTGTCCGATGGTTGTTGTCATTAAAAAACTTTGAATAAAAGAGCGCGGAAAGCCGGTAGGCTCCCTCATCAAGATACGGATTCATCACCTCCACTCCTTCCGGCAATTCAATAGCAATGGAAAGTGAAACGTTAAAATGATTAATACGGTCGGCAACAGTCATAGCAGCTCCTTTATGATTCGTTTTTTATCCAGTTAACCGCAGCTTCCTTATCCTCGAAAAGATCAAAGAGAATACCACTTTCACTGTCATATTTCTGCTTAAACAATTTACTGAATGCCGTCTGCCTGGGCTTAGCCACCACCACGGCATGTTTTCTGCCACTGTATTTTTGACCGATACTTTCATAGAAGTCACCTACTTTATCAAGGCTGCTCACTGAAATCTGAACGGTAGCTTCGGTATAATCTGAAATCAGATCATAGTTGTCATTATTAAACTCCGGAACATTTAAGATTTCCATCCAGGATTCTTTAATCTCGTCAAAAACCAGATCCCCGAAAAACTTTCTGCACACAAACTTATCGTCGTGATGAATTTCAATGGTGTATGATCTCATAATATTAACCTTCTGCTTCAAAGATACGCTATGCCGCGCCTGATGCAAACTATTTAATCTTTTTCTGTTACTCTATAACGAATATGGAACGTAATGGGTACTTATTTCGCCCTCTTCAGACAAATCAACCACAGCATATCCCGGTGCAAAGCCCTGGTTCGGTCCATTCCACCATGCACCAGAAATCGCTCCGTTGCATAAATAACTAACACCTTTGTAATCCACTCTGTCTACTAAATGCATATGGCCGCTCAGCGCGCCTTTTACCTGCGGAAATTCTTCCAGAAGGCTTACAATGCGCCGTGCATCGCCATGCATCCAGCTATGCGGAAAGTGCCAGTAGCCTTTCATGTCGCTATCGCTTTCTCCAACAAAATAAGAGGTGGCAGAAATTATAGGAATATGAGAAACCAGCATCACATTCATCGTTTTGGGAGTATCGCTCAAGGTTTCTGCCAGCCAATCGAATTGCTGTTGGTCGAGAAGCGCCGTATACCATTCGCCATTGCCATTAATCCGCGTACTGTCGAGCACCACAAAGCGCCAGTTTTTATGATCAAAGGAGTAATACCTTTCCGGGATTTTCAACGCTTTCACTGCCCACTGCTTCCCGTACAACTCATCATGAACAGGACCTCCACCCCACACGTCATGATTCCCGATGCAGTTATACAAAGGAAAGGTGTTCTCATTTTGTGAAATCTCATGCCATAAATCCCACTGTTTCTGTGTGGCTGTTTTGTCTTTTTCAAGCGCATCCATAATCACATCACCACTATTGATAATAAATTCTGCATCAGGAAAGTTATCGCGCATGTGCCTGAAGGCTTTTGCCAGTCCTTCCGGTGCATTCCTGTCAGAAAAAAGATGCACATCGGTCATATGTATAAACCGTAAGTGGGGTTTCTTTTCCTTAATTCCGGCAAAGCCTTTTAAACTCAAACCTCCTAACAGTCCGGCAACACCAAGGTTCTTGATAAGATCTCTTCTGTTCATAGTTTTGGATTTGACACAAAAATACAACCCTAAAGTAAATCTGAGTTAAGAAAATGTGAAATAATAAAAAAAGGCCACACCGTGAAGGTGCAGCCTTTGAAATCCATTTAATCTCTATTTTATTTTTTTGGCGCCTTAGGCAACACAAGTGCCAGATATCCCAGACCTATAACAGCCGCCGTGCCTGAAGCAACGAGGATACCAAGCTTTGCCTGGTCGAGAATCGAAGTGCCGGCCTCGAATGACAGGTTTGCGATAAACAGCGACATAGTGAAACCCACCCCACCTAAGAGTGCAATACCAACCATATCCTTCCATTTCGAGTTTGAAGGCAAGTCGGCAAACTTCATTTTCACCGATAACCATGAGAATGAGAATACGCCAATTAGCTTTCCGAGCACCAGACCCATAATAATAGAGAATGATACGCCTTCGATAATAGAGCCTTCAACACCTCCTACATAAACACCCGCATTCGCAAAAGCAAAGATGGGCATGATTACAAACATTGTAAATTGGTGCAGGTTGTTTTCGAACCACTGTAGCGGACTGGTCACCTCATTTGCATACTTTTTCACTTTATCAATCATTTCCAACTGATGATGATTAAAAGCCTGCTGCTTTTGATCTACTGATTTTTCAATATCGCCAATCTCACTTTTTATCTTTTTAGAGAAGTCCTCTGTTTTCAGTTTTGACTTTAAAGGCAATGTCAGAGCCAGCAACACACCAGCGATAGTAGCGTGAACACCCGACTGCAGGAACAGGTACCAAACAATAACCGCCACAACCACAAAGAAGAGCTTGTTGTTGTAGCCCATTCGTCCCAGAACAAATAATAATATCAAGAGAGCCGCAGCAGCACCCAGCGCAGCCCATCCAATTTGCCCACTGTAGAAGATGGCAATCACAATCACAGCGCCCATATCATCAACGATAGCAAAAGCCGTCAGGAATACTTTCAAGCTCAGCGGTGCACGTTTCCCCAACAGACTAAGGATTCCGATTGCAAAGGCAATATCTGTAGCCATGGGGATTCCCCAACCTTCGGCACCCGGCTGATTTCCGTTAAGCGCAAAAAAGATGGCAATCGGCACAACCATCCCGCCGACGGCTGCAACCACCGGAAGCATGGCCTGCTTAACAGAAGAAAGCTCTCCGACCAACAGTTCCCTTTTGATTTCCAAACCCACAACGAAAAAGAAAATTACCATCAGGGCATCATTCACCCAGAAGTGAAGACTATGCGTCATCCCGCCAATCGTAAAATCTGAGTGCCAAAAATGATGATACCAATCATGAAGTGGAGAGTTTGCAATAATCATGGCCGCAACAGCTGCAATCAGCAACAGAACGCCGCCGGTGGCCTCTGATTTCAACAGGTTTTGTAATGTTCTGGTAATCATAACATAAAGTTTTTAATTTCTCTCAAATAATTCGTTATATGTACATGTCAAGACATATCAATACATCTTGTTAATTAAATTTGTCAAAAATAGAAAATTTTACCCACCCCCAAACAGCCTTGTTTAGATATTTAATCACGCTTTTAAACACTGGCTTGCAGCTACTTACGATTACTCCGGATGAGTGAAGTATTTTTCATGATTTTATTACTTATTGATTTATTGACCATTACACTACTATCTAGAATAAATCTATCTTTATTTTTTTACTTTTTTAGTACTATGTATTGCATAGTTCTATTTCGTGCATTATATTTGCAGGCATGAAAGCTGATAAAACCAAAGCACAAATGCGCAAAGGCCTCCTGGAACTCTGCATACTAAGCATCCTCGGAGAAGAAGACGCTTATGCCACAAGCATTATCCAGCGACTGAAAGAGGCCGATTTAATTGTAGTGGAGGGTACACTCTACCCGCTCCTCACCCGGCTTAAAAACGCCGGACTCCTGGAATACCACTGGCAGGAATCAAAATCTGGCCCGCCACGTAAATACTATCGCCTGACCAACGAAGGCAAAGAGGTGCAGGTCTCGCTAAAAGCCGACTGGCAGGAACTGGAAAAGCAAGTGAATAAAATACTCAATCACAGTGAAAAGGAATAAAACAGTTGTTTGAAACTAAACTGCGAGCAGAAAAAATCTGAAGGCAATAAATAAAATCTATTTCAGGACATCCCGATGATTTATAAAACTTGATGTCAACGAAATAAAGAAAAAATTATACAGATGAAAAAAAATATAAGAATAAACATTAATGGTATCATCTTCAATATTGACGAAGATGCTTATCAAAGGCTAAACACCTATCTTGAGCAGCTCAGGGCTCATTTTTCAAAGCAGGAAGGAGGCAATGAAATTGTTGATGACATCGAAATCAGGATTGCCGAATTACTCAATGAAAAAACGCAGCAACAAAACCAGATTGTGACCCTGGAAGATGTCGAAGAGGTTATTAAGGTAATGGGAACGCCTTCTGAGATGCAGGGCGACGAAACGGGTGAGCAAAAGAAAACCTTTTTCAACCGCCCGAAGCGGCTTTTCCGCGATCCGGACAGCAGGATCATCGGAGGGGTGGGTGGCGGAATGGGCGCCTACTTCAATACCGATCCCCTCTGGTTCAGGCTGGCTTTTGTTCTGTCCTTTTTTGTGGTAGGGCCCCTGGCCTATATTGTTTTTTGGATAGCTGTTCCGATGGCACGCACCACCGCCGAAAAGCTTGAAATGAAAGGAGAAAAAGTCAATATCGACAACATCGAAAAATCGGTTAAAGATGAGCTGAAAGATGTTAGCGAAAACCTTCATAATTACGCCCACCAAGCCAAAGAGTCATTTAACCGGAATCGCGGAAATTTTAAAAATACCGGCGCTACGGCGGCCAACGGGCTCGAAGAAATTCTGAGATTCACATTGAAGTTTGGTGGTGTCATCCTTGGAATCATCCTGCTTTTTACGGGTTTATCGCTGGCTACCTCGCTGCTTACCCTGCTGTTCCTACCCGATATCACGCATTTATTTATCGAGGATTTGCCCATGACCTTTCATGCCCCCACTTTCGTGGAAATGTTTTTTAATCCCGGACTGCCCTCCACACTGACCATCCTTGGCCTCGTTGTCGTGCTGGGCATTCCGGTTCTTGGGTTACTGGTGCTCTCAGTAAGGATGATTTTCGGACCAAGAATAAAAACAGGCTCCTTCGGAAGTTCAGCGCTGTTAATTTGGTTTGTTGCCCTTTTCGCCACGGCAGCCTCTGTGATGTTCACTGCCAAAGACTTCAAACGCGAGGAAACGATCCGGGAAGAAGTGGCTACATTGCCCGTTTCGAATGATCCCCTTATTTTCAGGATAAAACAAAACGCATGGATTCCTGACGAATACGATGACACGAAATACATTTTTAATGAGGTTCCTGAAAAAATGACTGGCATGAGAAACGACTTCAGAGGGATTCCGGAATTCAGTTTTGTCCATACCAAAGATTCGCTCAGTTCCATTGAGGTTATTTCAAGTTCTCATGGCAAAAACAGTCGCGAAGCCAAAATGCTGGCCGAAAAAATCGGCTATGCTCTTAAAGCAGAAAACAACCTCATCGAATTCGATCCGTTTTTCACTATCCCAGAAAAAAGCATGTTCAGGGCCCAGGATATCAGGGTGAGGATTAGTCTCAGCGAAGGCACTAAATTCAATGTAGATGATTACCTGGATGACATCTCCTATCCGTGGTACCTTAGAGACAAAAGAACGTACATTGTTACGGAAGGAAAAATCAAGGAGTTTAGCAAAGAGTAAATAGTGTCCGTCTATAATATCATCGCTTGGATTCACCCCTCTAACTCTTCGCCTTAGGCGGAAGAACCAATTAAATTATTGGTTGTGTAAGAGTTCCCCGCCTCAGGCGGGGATTAAGGGGTAGCGGGGAGGAAATTAACATTGGTTCGACATTATAGACAGACACTATCATACTCACCTGAATTTTATACATGGCAACACCTGCCTGGCAGTGCGGGTGTTGCCTTATTTTTTATCTTCGGCACCAAAACAGATGCAAACCTTTTCGAAAAATCATTGTTTCGGATTCAGATAAAAACACCAATATGAGTTTACAATCAACTAAATCAAAAACTAAATACACAGAAAAAAACGACGTATTAAACGACTATCGTATTGCAAATGAGAGCCGCCAGGCCAGCCTTCTCGGACGGAAAGAAGTCTTAACCGGCAAGGCGAAATTCGGGATTTTTGGCGACGGAAAAGAGGTGCCGCAACTTGCTATGGCCAAATCGTTCAGAAATGGCGACTGGCGTTCTGGATATTACCGCGACCAGACTTTTATGATGGCTGCCGGACTCATGACTCTGGAAGAGTTTTTTGCCCAACTCTATGGTGATACTGATTTGAAAGCCAATCCCGGAAACGGTGGCCGCCTGATGAACAACCACTTCGCCACCCGCTCGCTCGATGAGAAAGGCGATTGGAAAGACCTTGTAAACCAGAAAAATGTTTCTGCCGATATCTCCCCCACTGCAGGCCAGATGCCCCGGCTCCTTGGGCTGGCACAGGCCTCAAAGGTTTTCAGAAACAGCCAGAACCTCGACCACCTGAAAAAATTCTCAAAAGGAGGTGGTGAAGTTGCTTTCGGAACCATTGGCGACTCCAGCACTTCTGAAGGACACTTCTGGGAAACCATGAACGCGGCAGGCGTTTTGCAGGTCCCGATAGTGATGTCGGTATGGGATGACGGCTACGGTATTTCCGTGGAGAAAAAATACCAAACCACTAAAGAAAGTATCTCAGAAATCATGCGTGGCTTCGAAACCAACGAAAACGGTAATGGCTTTAAGATCTACACCGTAAAAGGCTGGGATTATGAGGCGCTGTGTGAGGTTTATGAGAAAGCTACCGCTGAAACCCGGAAAAACCACATGCCTTCGCTGATACACGTATACGAGCTGACCCAGCCCCAAGGGCACTCCACCTCAGGATCGCATGAGCGTTACAAGTCGAAAGAGCGACTTGAGTGGGAAAAGGAGCATGACGGAATCGTTCAGATGCGAAAGTGGATTCTTGAAAACAGCATCGCTACCGCTGAAGAACTAGATAATATTGAAAAAGAGGCCGTAAAGCGTGTTCGCGAAGCGAAGAAGAACGCATGGAAAAACTACATGGGGCCATTAAAAAAGAAGCGCGATGAGTTTCTGGAGATGACAGATATCACCACCTGCCGGTGTGCTAAAACGAGCAAAATCGATAGTATCAAACAAGATCTTTCGAAAGTGGCAGAGCCCAGTCGTAAAGACATAATGTCTTCCGGAAAAAAGATCCTCAGACTGATTTGCGACAGTTGCACCAAACCCGAAAATTCACTGAAAACAAATGTATCGCGCTGGCTTGAAAAAGAAGAAAAAGAAGGGTATGAGCGCTACAGCTCTCACCTGCTAAGCCAATCCGAATATTCAGCCTTAAAGGTGGATAAGGTAGAACCAAAATTTACGGATAACACCAAAATGGTTCCCGGAAGGGAAATCCTGCGAGATAATTTTGATTACATCTTCAATAAATATCCTGAAACCCTGATTTTTGGTGAAGATGTAGGACGTATCGGCGGCGTCAACCAAACGCTTGAGGGGCTCCAGGAAAAATATGGCGAAGAACGGGTGGCCGACACCGGCATCCGCGAAACTACTATCGTGGGGCAAGGCATTGGGATGGCCATGCGTGGCTTGCGCCCGATTGCAGAGGTGCAGTATTTTGACTACCTCCTCTATGCGCTGCAAACCCTCTCTGACGACCTGGCCACACTTCGTTACCGCACGGTGGGCGGACAGAAGGCACCGCTGATTGTCAGCACCCGCGGGCACCGCCTCGAAGGCATCTGGCACTCCGGCTCGCCACTCAGCATGGTCATCAATTCCATCAGAGGGATGCATGTGCTCGTACCACGAAATATGACACAAGCAGCGGGATTCTATAACACCTTGCTGCAAAGCGATGACCCGGCGCTCATCATCGAGCCGCTCAACGGCTACCGCCTGCGCGAAAAACAGCCTGAAAACATAGGAGAATATACCACTCCGCTTGGCGAACCTGAAGTTCTTCAGGAAGGAAAAGATGTAACAGTAGTTACCTACGGTTCATGTGTGAGGATTGCGCAAGATGCTGCCGATCAGCTTAAAAAATTCGACATAGGAGTTGAACTCATCGACGTGCAGTCGCTGTTGCCATTTGATATTCATCATACCATCAAAAACTCTTTGAAGAAAACCAACAAAATTGTATTCTTTGACGAGGATGTTCCGGGAGGCGCCACAGCCTTCATGATGAACAAGGTGATGGAAGAACAGGAAGGCTATTTCTACCTCGATTCGAAACCGGTGACAGTAACAGCCAAAGACCACCGCGCAGCATACAGCACCGATGGGGATTATTTTTCCAACCCGAATGCTGAAGATGTTTTTGATGCCGTTTACAATATCATGCACGAGTATGATCCAATGAAATATCCGAAAATATTCTAATGGATTGTTTGTATTTAAAAAAGATGACGATGGCAAAAGCAGAACTTAAGACCAAACCGCAAGATACTGATGTGGATAAATACCTGAACAGCATTGAAAACGGGCAACGCCGTAAGGATGCTTTTAAGATACTTGAAATTATGAAGGAAATCTCCGGCAAAGAACCGGTAATGTGGGGCGGAAGCATCATTGGCTTTGGCGATTATCACTACAAGTACAAATCAGGTCGTGAAGGCGATTTTTTCGAGATGGGCTTCTCGCCAAGAAAAACATCGCTTTCTGTTTACATCATGAGTAAAGACGGTTACCCGGAATATCCTGAATCGCTTGGAAAGTTCAAGACCGGAAAATCTTGCTTGTACATTAAAAAAATGGAAGACATCAACCAAGATGAACTTCGCCGGATTTTAAAAGAATCACTTGAAGAACTTCGTTCATAGCAGTTCCAATAATGGGTAAGAAGAAAACATTTGCATGGATATTATTGATTTGGATCGTCTTTCCGATATCGGTCAATACTATCCATGAGTTTGTTCATAACCATCAACATGCGGAATGCGACAGCGGGCATGGTACTGTCAACCTAAGCGATGAATGTCCGATTTGCGACCAGGTTTTTGCACAATATTACCATCCGGAGGATATTCCTGAAAAGGAAACAATCAACACCTTAACGGGAAAATTCTTTTTCAACACCATTGAACCGCTGCTCAGCAGCATCTTCAGCTCATTCACCCAACGCGGACCTCCTGTCGCCTCATCGGTTCACCTCGCTTAAGACTAATAGAAAATAGCATTCGTCATGCTTCCCTTCAGATTTTTAAATAATCCTGTCTGGTGGCTGAATCGTATTTTTTCTATTGAGCTTTTGGGCCAGGTCACGAACCAATCACCTCCTTCTTTAAATCCATCCTTTTTCCTGGCTATGTTTAACAGTTACGGATACAATCAGGGTGGTCTTATAATTACATTAGTAGTTGTTTAGCTGGATTATAAAATCTATGTAAATCAGTTCAATCTGTTTCATCAGTGTTCTATCATTTTTAATCCTGGCATACCTGGGTTTCTGTGCAGGCTCTGATCTAACTGATTTTGCAGAATCACACTGATCAAATCCTAAATAATTACATCCAATCTTAGTTTTTCACTCAAAAATGATAACAATGATCAATAAAATTATATTCACAAGTTTGTTATTAATTTCGCAACTGGCATTTTCACAAAACACTATTGAAGGCAATATTTACAATGCCAAAAACGACAAGCCTCTCGAAGGAGCTAATTTATATTTTCCTGAACTGAAAAAAGGATCGGTCAGCAATGAAAACGGTCACTTTATCATCAATAATCTTCCTGATGGAAGCTACAGGATGCAGGTAACTTATCTTGGATTTCAACCGATGGTGGAATCCATACAAACTGACGACTCTGAATCGCTTGAAATCAACCTCAACCCCAGTGTGATTCACGCCGAGGAAATTATTGTCTCTTCGGGAAGTTACACCACACAGCACCAAAACGCCATTCGGATCGAGTCGCTTGACGCAAATCAGATTGCTGCTAACGGCCAACCCACATTGCTGGGAAATCTTCAGCAGACGCCCGGCGTTGACATTATCAGCAAAGGGTCCGGTATCAATAAGCCTGTTATCCGGGGGCTTTCCAATTCAAACGTCATTTTCCTGAATGATGGCGTTAAGCTGGAGAACTTCCAGTTTTCTGAAAACCACCCCTACTTGTTTGACGACAGCGATGCGGGAAGAGTGGAAATCATCAAGGGGCCGGCATCTTTACTTTACGGCTCAGATGCGGTGGGCGGACTCATAAACATCCTCAATCAGCGCCCCGCGCCGGTGGGTACTTTCGAAGGGCTGGTGCGGCAGGAATACTTCTCCGCTTCCGAAGGACTGAATTCTAAAGTCCTGCTCAAAGGCTCAGGCGAGAAGTTTTACTGGATGGCCGGCGGCTCGTTTAAGACCCACAAAGATTATGAATCGGGCGGCGGCACAACGGTTCCAAACAGCCGTTTCAATCATTCAGGAATTTCGGCTACAGCCGGATTGAACACTTCTTCAGGAAACTACGAGCTGGTTTACGATTACTTCAGCCCCCAAAGCGGGATGACTGTGGGCGGTGTGGAGAACCTGGTTGATGAAAACGAGCGTTCAAATCAGGTCTGGTATCAGGACCTCACTAATCATCTCGTATCGCTGAAAGGGAAAACCTTCTTCGGCTCCTCAAAACTAAACACCAGGGTTTCATACCAGTCGAACCACCGGCAGCTCACCACCAGCGGAGCTACGCCTGTAGACATGACCATGAACAACCTGAGTTATGACCTGAAATATCACTTTCCTGCCAAAGGTGAAGACATTTATATCGTGGGATTTCAGGGCGCTTACAAGGAAAATGAAAATGGCGACGCCATGAACAGGGTGCTTCCCGACCACAGTGTTACGGATTTTGCCCTTTACGGGATGGTGCAGTATCCGCTGAGCGAGAAACTCCATGTGCAGGCCGGACTGCGTGGCGATGCCCGCACTATCGATATCCCCGAGCAGGAAGCTTCAGGCCATAGCCATGAGGAGGGGCATGAAGAAGAGCACGAAGACCATCTTGAAGCCTTTAATGAGTCTTATCAAAACGTAAGTGGCTCCGCCGGATTCACTTACCGCTTTACTGAAGCACTTCTGCTTAGAAGCAACTTTTCATCGGGCTACCGCACTCCCAACAGCGCCGAGATTTCGCAGGATGGTATCCACAGCACCCGCTTCGAGCGTGGAAACAGAAACCTGGAGTCGCAGCGGAATTACGAGGCCGACATAAACCTTCACTACCACTGTTGTCACCTGATGCTTGATGTTGCTGCTTTTTACAACCACGTGAATAATTACATTTTCCTTGACGGAACAGGCGAAACCGTAGAAGAGGAAGGGACTGTTTACCCGCTGTATCAATACCGGCAGGCGGATGCCACCCTCCAGGGCATTGAGGCCGGATTTGAAACAAACATCCTTCAATGGCTGAACATCAGGGCTACGTATGCAGGAATAAGAGGAAAGCTCAGCAACAATGAAAATCTGCCATTTATTCCGCACAACAAAGCCCGGTTATCCCTGACCGCCGAAGGCGAAAAGCTTGGATTCCTGAAAAAGCCAAAAATCAGAGTGAGCGGCTTGCATGCCTTCAGCCAGGAGCATCCATCGGAATTTGAAACTTCATCGGATGCCTACACAGTGACAGACCTCATAGCCTCGGCAAGACTAATGATGGGCCATCAAGCTTTAGATTTTGGCGTGTCGGTGTTAAACCTGTTCGATGAAGCCTATATCGACCATCTTTCGACGCTCAAGCCTTTGGGTTATGCTGCCACCGGAAGGAATATCAGGGTGTGGCTGCAAATCCCTGTCGGTAAGTAGTTTTAATAAATTGGTTTTTGACCGTAACTCAGAGCAAAACACTCCGGCGGACCTTAAAAGAAGGTTTTCCGGAGTGTTTTATTTCCATTCAACAGACTCCGGCCTTCCTATGGGCATAAATCCGTCTCGATTAACCGGCCAAATGCTCAGGGCTTCCGGCAAGCCCTGCCCACAGTCTCAACCTAAGCAAATACAGCTTAGCTATTGCATCTTTAAGCAAAGAGGATTAATTTTGGAATCGAATAAAGGTTAGTTATGAAAAAAGAAAAGCCACCAGAGCCATTTAAATCAGATAATAAAAAAGCCAAACTGAATTCGATCCAGGTTTTCTGGCTGGTTATTTTTTCCATAATTCTTGCAGCAATATATAGCTATGTAAATATTATGTAGCGTTCTTCAGGGGCAATTGCACAGTAAACTCACTTCCTTCGTTTTTCGATGATTTAAAAAGAAGTTTTCCGTCAATAATGCTTGCCAGCCTTTTGGCTATCAGCAGTCCCAGCCCATGACCACCCTCTCCCTTTGTTCCGGGGTTATTAAATGATTCATCAATCTTAAAAAGGCGCTTTTGTTCTGAAAGTGTCATACCCACGCCATAGTCGCGGACAGAGATATTAAGATGTCCATTCTCCTTTTCCCAGTAAAAATCAATATGCTGCCCGTCGTTCGAAAATTTTATCGCGTTATCAAACAACACTGACAATGTCTTTTTCAGGATATCACGATCGGTTTTCATTGATAATTTCAGGTTACTTTTATAAAGAATCCCTAAATCCTTCCTCCTGAGGCTTTGCTGATAATCAGACTTCAGTTCTTCGAAAAGCTCCTTTAATGAAAAGCTTGTCGTTTTTTTGCGGATTCTTCCCTCGTCAATCTTTGCAAGGTTCAAAATATCCTCAATCAGATGATAAACATTATTTGCATGGATATGCAATTGCTTCATCAATGGATTCTCACTTTTGTCCTCTTCATCAGAAGACATTACTTGCGAAACCCCAATAATCGCATTAAAGGGCTCCCGAATATCCGTCGACAGCAAATCGATGAGCCGGTTTTTAAATTTCAGTGTGCTCTCCAGTTTCTTTTTGTAATTTCTCAGCTCAACTTCCACCGCTTTTACGCGTGAGATATCGGTGATAACGCCGCTCATCCTAATCGGGTTATTCTTGTCATCAAAAGCTGTCACGCGCCCCTTATCCAGAATCCAGATTAATTCACCGTTTTTTCTGGCTGCACGGTATTCCATGTAAAAGCTATCGGTATCCTGTTTAAGATGCTTGTTCAGGGTTTTAAAATAATCATCACGAAATTCGTAATGAAGCATCTCTCGCCACTTGGTAAAGTTAAGGCTGGCCAACTCTCCGGGCTCGTAGCCCAAAATCCGGCAAGCTGTTTCGCTAAAGAAGAGCTCCCCGCGAGAAATATCCCAGTCCCAGAATCCTTTGTCGGATGCAGCAAATGCATTCAGCAGCCGCTCCTCCTGGTTTCGCGAATCATACTGTCCCTGCACTGGTTTATTGACGCTTTCCAAAGTACATACCAGGCCCTCAAAACCTCCGGTATGATTATGCAGCGCACGGAGAGAAAAGATAATTTTTGTGTCGCTGCCGAAAGCATCGCGCAGGTTTGTGCGGATATGGTGGATGCCATACTTCCCGAAATTAAGTAACTCCTCGAGCTTGAGTTTTAGCTCGGGTAATAACTTAAAAATACTCATGCCGTTTATTTCTCCGGCACGGTAGGAGGTAATATCCTGCAAAATGCGATTGTAATAAATGATTTTCCCTCTGTCGTCGATCAGCACTACCGGAGAGGATAAACTTTCGAGAATATTTTCAGACAATACAGTTGAGGAAAAGGCTATTAGCTTTTGCTTAACAATGCCATAGACCATAAACGAAACCCCAACGATGGAAACAAGGTGGAAAACACCGGGCACCAGTTTGTTTTCATAAACGAGGTATTGCAATTTATCGAGCACATAATATCCAAAAATAATAAATGCCGCTACCGCCATCATCTTTGCCAGCAGACGTGCCCTGAAGTCTATATTTTTTAAGCCGTAATTAAACAGGATAATCAGGGAAAACACTGTATTTAATACCACATAAGCAATCTCCATTACTTTAATAGCAGCACTATTCCACATGATATAGCTTCCGAAAGAGGCATTGTTGTAAAAGCTATGAGTATGCGGGTAGGCAAAGAATATAAAGATGAAAAAGGCCGGAATCAAAAACACGGATGTCATTAAGAATCCGTTTTTCAGCATGCGATATTTTTGCGAGGTAATCAGCACCAGCCAGGTAAAAACAGGAGGGATAAGCATTTCAGAGATGAAGGACTGAATAATAAAAGGCTTCATAAAACCGGGAGATCCTTCATTCATTCCCAGCACCAGGTAACTCATAGAATCCGCGGCAAAAAGCATCATCAGTATTGTAAAGACCTGGTGATGTCGTGAGCGCCGGTTTCGGAGTATTACAAATACTGCGAAAGCCAGGTAGGCGATCGCTGCCAAAAAATGTAATAGTGAAAGATTACTCATGTTCCCTCGTAAATATTCCGCAAGATACAACCCTTAGAATTAATACACAAAACCACCCTCAGATATAATTTTACTTTAACGGTATTGTAAGAATAAAATAATGTTTAAATTTGCAACCGCTTTAGAGCAATGGTCTCGTAGCTCAGCTGGATAGAGCAACGGCCTTCTAAGCCGTAGGTCCCAGGTTCGAATCCTGGCGGGATCACAAAAGTAAGCTTCCGGAACTTCCGGGAGCTTTTTTTATTGATTTCTTATTCAAGAAAGCTTAATATTTCCCCTCTAAAACAAATAACAAAAGTTTAACATGCACAAATTTTGCTCTTTAATGCAAAGTAAACCATCCATAACTGTTAAAATAAACTTAACGCATATAGTATTGTGTAACGTATGGAAATGCTGCCAACAAAAGGATGTGTTAGTTACTAACAGCGGGGTGTTCACAAGTGTAACAAAAAGCGAATGAAAAAAAAATCCCAACGGATTGCATCAAAATCCCAACGAATTGCATTAAAATCCTAACGAATTGCATTTGAACTGTTTTGTAGTATAAAAATGTTTTATATTTGAACACCGGAGCAGATAGATTTTCAATTACATAAAACACATCTAAATGTAAATTCATTCTATCGCTTAGGCTTTTCGAAAAATGGAGCAAATTTTATTACAAACCAAAACTATTTCTAAAATGAAACATTTTAACGTTTTTTTCAGAACTTTTATTCTGGGAGCGATCGCGGTGATCTTCTCCCTGAGCAGTGTGCAAGCACAAGCACATTGGACTGTTAATGGCCAGTCGAACTATGACACCTGGTCTATTTACCTCGATAACATAACTATTGATGGTGGAGTCCCTGCTGCAGGCGATGAACTAGCTATATACTCTGGCGCCACCCTCGTTGGGGTTTATTACTTTGATGCTACAGAAGACTTTACTGGAGATTATCAAACCGATTATGAGATGGTAGCTTTTACACATCTTGATGGCGGTGCCGGCTATACTGCTGGTGACGTAGTTACCTTTAAGTATTATGACGACTCTGAGTCAGAGGAAACCACAGGAAGTTTCACAGAGTCTGTGCTTCTTGACAATCCATCTGATCCTGACGAATATTTGGACGATAGCGATGGTACTCTAGAATTCCCTGCCGGCGATGAGCCTTACAGCTTTGTGAGCCTGGAGTTTACTTCTGGCAATTCAATTACCGGAACCGTAACACTCGACAACGACTGCTTTGCTGATCTTACTGATGTATTAGTTTATGTAACCACCGATGCAACTGATTTTGAAAACAATATCGAAGATACGGTAAGACCTAATATTAATGGTTATTTTGCATTCACTGGCTTAAGTGATGCATCATCACCCAATGGTTATTATATTGTATTAACATTGGAAAATTATGGCACCGTGTATTATGACTCAGATGTTGCTGGTTCTACTGGAAATACTGTCGTTGGAGATGCTGAAGAAATTGAGTTGTCATCAAATCAAACATACGACTTATTAGAAGCCCCTGCTGTTGCACATTCCTTAACTATGGAAGCACAAACAGAAGATATCACTGCGTCCGTAGATGATGCTTATACAGCATCAAATTTAGAGGATGCCTGGGTCAAACTATATGTTCCCGGAGAAAGTGACGCCCTCGATTCATTGCAAACGAATGTTTCAGGTGTAGCTGCATTCACAGGCCTTTGTCTTGGAGATTATATTTTAGAAGTTTCTAAAGAGGACTATATCAGTGAAACATCAGATACATTAACTCTTACTGCGGGTGGACTCACCTCTGCCTTTGAGATAGTAAGAGAAAGCGGCACCATTATCCTCAACATCGACGATGCCACTTCAGGCGACGATGTTTTGGGAGCAACCGTAACCAGTGGCGACAGCACTGCTACAGAAGCAAGCGGTGTTTATACCTTGACACTGCCTTGGGGAACTCATGATGTGGACATTAATGCGGACGGTTACCAGGTTTTAACTGAAGACGGAATAGAACTTACGGCAGGCGGAACGGTAAATCGTGACATCGACCTGGCTCCTTTCCATTTCCAGTTCGACGGTGGCAACAGTTTTGCACCCCTCTGGACAATATATGTTACAACGGCTACTATTGATGACGTAACATTAGACGTGAATGACGAAATTGCCATTTATGATGATGGCGACACCTTGGTGGGCACCTACTTTGTCAGAGAAGGAGATTTTGATGGTGACGCAACCGATCGGGTATTAAAAGCATATTCAGAATTAGCCAATGGTGACGAAGGATACACAGGTGATGACGAATATTCCATAGTGATTTATGACTTTAGCGCTGGTACGGAAATCATTCCAACCAATTTTTCAATCGACCAAGATAGTGATGGTACAATTGGATCTGACACCGATGGGAGCGCCTATGACGGAAGTGGCGGAGCATTCCCTCCAACCTCTGAAGTAGGGCCATACAGCTATTTACAACTAACCTACACACCCGATGAAGAAATCACCTTTAACCTAGAAACAGGTTACCAAATGATTTCTTCCTACCTGGAGATTTCGGATAGCATCCATGAAGCTTTCGATCCGGTATTGGGCAACCTGGATGTTGTGAAAAACGAAGATGGAAATTCTTTCCGTGAAATCGGCGCTAGCTGGTCAAATAATATTGGAGCCTGGGGAATTGAAGAAGGATATCTCGTGAAAATGAACGCCGATGATGAGTTGGTTCTTACTGGGCAACCAACTTTATCAACCGAAAAAATTGTTATGGATGAAGGATTCAATATTATTAGTTACTTGAAATCTTCATCAATTGATGCTGAAACTGTCTTTTCAGATGGATTAGAAGGCAATGCATATCACCAAGACAGCTTAGCTTTCGTTAGAGACTCTGAAGGTAACCATTTTTGGTATATTGGCAGTTCTTGGGTCAACAATATTGGAAACATGAATCCCGGAGAAGGATATTTTGTAAAAGTGAGCTCTTTAGATGTAGCTAATCAAAACGATTCTATTGTATTGGATTACTCTTTAGTATCAGCCAAATCATCAGAGTTTGTTGAAAAAACCGAACCGCAGTTCTTTACTTTTGAAGGCGGAAATGCCACGGATAAGGTCTATACGGTTTACATCGAGAGTGAAACTCTGGAGACTGGTGATGAGGTAGCCG
>JASMTJ010000161.1:0-2906 GCA_041694335.1 Bacteroidales bacterium | reverse complement strand
GCGTTTTCCTGTCTTTTCTGCATTTTCCTTGCCTGTTTGGAAATAAACAAAGGCACCAGATAACGAAAAATCAGTTTAAACACATAATATATCAATATGGTGTAAATGATAACTTTAAGCAGCATGTTCATAAATTATTTTTGTACGTCCACGAGAGCAATACTCCGTTCAACTCTTGTAATAAATTGCATGTCAGATGCTTGGTTCTGTCGTTTCAGGTATTGACTTACTAACCTCTGATGCCTGAGCATTATCAACATGTAAGACAGAATCTGCAGCTCCGGTTCTGATGACTTCCAGAGCCTTTTTCAAGACCTCATCGTGTTTTCGGATGATGGGATAAAATCCTTCATTGTCCATAATATTGCGAGCAATGTAGGCCTTTGTTTCGTTAACAATAAGCTCTTTAGATATCTGATATTCTGACGCATTGTATTTCACGTCTTTTCCGTTTGCAAAATTAACCAGCATGTCTCCTATAGGCTGGCGGTCAAGATAGGCCTCCAGCTGTTCTATTGATTCGAATTCCGAAAGCTGATTTCTGTTCCTGTCGGAATAATCCAGAGCAAACTGATATATAATCCCCGATTCTCTCAGGTTGTAATAATAATCGGTATGGTTGGAAGTATCGCGTCCCACAAAAAAATCTGGCATAATGCCGCCGCCTCCGTATACTTCTCTGCCTCCAAGTGTTTTATATACAAGGGAGTCGTTAATATCGATGCTGTCCCGGTTAAAAAATTCACCATGTTCGTAACGGTAGATAATATCCCGGTAATAATCTTCCACGCCATTATCGTAAGGTTTCTGAATACACCGTCCGCTAGGTGTATAATATCTCGCGACAGTAAGTCTGAGAGCACCTCCTCCCGGCAGGGGAAACTGCTGCTGAACGAGTCCTTTCCCAAAAGAACGCCGGCCAACTACAAGTCCCCGGTCGTTATCCTGCATGGCGCCAGCAAAAATCTCACTGGCCGAGGCACTAAACTCATCAATAAGAACCGTTACCCCGATTTCCTTGCATGAACCGCTACCGTTGGCATGTACCTCCTGCCTGGGACTGTGAACACCTTCTGTGTAAACAATCATATCACCCTTGTCAAGGAATTCATTGACCATACTGATGGCAATATCAAGATATCCCCCCGAATTACCCCGAAGGTCGACAATGATGTGACTGCAACTATTAGCCTTTAGTTTGGCCAGCGCAGATAAAAGTTCCTGGTAGGTATTACGCGCAAACCGGTTCACCTTAACGTATCCGACAGAGTCGTCAAGCATGTAGGCAACATCAACGCTGTACATTGGGATATTTCCCCGGGTTATCTCAAAATCAATGAGTTTGTCTCGGTTTCTTCGCTTAATACCGACATTGACTTTTGTTCCGATATCGCCGCGCAACATTCCCACTACGTCGTTGGTTGGCATTTCCACGCCTGCAATCACCGTGTCATTAACCGTAATAATCCGGTCACCGGGCAGAATGCCAACCTTTTCGGAAGGGCCACCAGAAACAACACTGATCACCATAACCGTATCATTCTGCATGCTAAATTCCACGCCAATTCCTCCGAAATTGCCTTCCAGCTCCTGGTTTGCTGCTTCCAGATTCCTGGGTGGAATATAAACTGAGTGGGGATCTAGCTTTTCCAGCACTTCGGGAATGACATTATCAACCAGTTTACCAGCATCAACGCTGTCCACGTACTGCTCATTGATAAGGTTGATAATGGTTTGCAGTTTCCCCGATTCAGGATACATTAGCAACCGTCTTGACGAATCTCCCTGCCCCAAAGGAGCCGTTATTCTCCCCACAAACATTCCGGTTACCAATATAACTGCCAGTATAATTGGAAAATAGATTTGCCTGGATGTGTTTTTTATCTGTTTTGCCATTTTTCGAGACTAGTAGATTTTTAGATGTATTTAACGAACGCAAAATTTGTGTTTCTCCCGGTTTCAAAAGATGAAAACCGGTCGAATCTCATCAAATATTATACCCAAATCAGGGTAACTTATTATCCTCTCTGTGTTCCAACTGGACGACCTCAATATTGGCCCTTTTCAAGAGATTTATGCCATCTTCGACATGATACTTCTCCGAAAAAACAACCCTCTTTATGCCCGCCTGAATAATGAGTTTTGCACACTCAATACAGGGAGAAGAAGTGACATACAGTGTAGCTCCTTCGGAGTTGTTGCCCGACCGGGCTACTTTTGTAATCGCATTGGCTTCGGCATGCAATACGTAAGGCTTGGTCTTGTTATTTTCGTCTTCACAAATATTCTCAAACCCTGATGGCGTCCCGTTATAACCATCGCTGATGATCATTTTATCACGCACCAGCAATGCACCCACCTGCCGGCGTTTGCAATAGCTGTTTTGCGCCCAGATGCGGGCCATGTCAAGGTATCTTCTGTCAAGTAATCTTTGTTTTTTGTTGCTCACAGGGCTATGGAATTGATGATTAATACTCTTTTGTTGCTACAAAATTAACAAAGAATGTGACTTGGAAGTTGATACGATTCTAAAAAGATTTGAGATTCTTTTGTATTGTCGGCGATTGTTTGGTTTATTTTCAGAAATTTTTCTGAAAGGGGAAAGAGGATGAAGAAAAAAATCGCATCTTTTTGGATGCAACTTTTTGAAATAACAATCCGGGTGACCCTTTTTAGGTTTCTGCCAGGTGCCTTTTTATAAAGCCTGACAAATTGATTGTCAGGCTTTATCTGAGTACCCAGGGCCGGGATCGAACCGGCACGGTATTGCTACCACTGGTGTTTGAGACCAGCGCGTCTACCAATTCCGCCACCTGGGCATTGCTGGTTGCAAAATCAATGTTTTGCGGGTGCAAATATAAAACATTCCTTTGGTGTTGCAAACAAAATTTCCGGAATTAATTGAT
>JASMTJ010000160.1:0-3462 GCA_041694335.1 Bacteroidales bacterium | reverse complement strand
AAAGTTTTAGCGAAAGCGAAAACGTCGCCCGGGGTAGAGTGAACGTCGGGATAAAAGACCGCCGTCGCCTTATGTTTGAGAGAATCCCGGATATACAGACAGGCGGAACCCAACGATGATGGATTTCCGCCTGATTCATGCGCAGAGCT
This sequence comes from Bacteroidales bacterium, assembly GCA_041694335.1. Taxonomy (GTDB): domain Bacteria; phylum Bacteroidota; class Bacteroidia; order Bacteroidales; family JAIPAH01; genus JAIPAH01. Next base: position 3,313 of record JASMTJ010000160.1, on the reverse strand, counting down.
GCGAATAGGTTTCCGTCGACGGCGGCAAAAAAATATGACGTGTTCATTACCCCCAGGGTGCTGCTGCGATTGCCCCGGGCTGAATTGTACTGCCCTTTCAGGGCGGATTGAAGGGAGTCTTGAATTTGTTAAAGGAGTTTTTACAAACATTAATCCCGCCAAGGCTTTTTTAATGTCTGTTCATACACCAGAGAAAATGAAACCTTAAAATTACAAATCTCAAAACCCGAATAATTTGCAATTTGATATTTATTATTTGACGCTTCATTTGCAAGGACTTTTAATTTACAGATGAACTCTATTTAAATGCCCCCCGGTTTCATAATCCGTATTTAAATTCTATTTTTGCAATTCACTGAAAGCGAACAAATATTCAATACGGAAACAATTTATTATGAAGAAATTAATTTTTCTCGCAGTAGTAGCCATTGCATTTACGGCTTGTAACAACTCAGGAAACGACCAGAAAAAAGTACTTATCGAAACCACTTACGGCGACATGAAGGTGAAGCTCTATGATGAGACGCCCAAGCACCGCGATAACTTCGTGAAGCTGGTAAAAGAGGGGTTTTACGACAGCCTTCTTTTCCATCGTGTTATTGATGAGTTTATGATTCAGGGGGGCGACCCGGATTCTAAAGGTGCCGACAGTGCAGCCCGTTTAGGAAGTGGCGGCCCGGGATACAAGATCGATGCGGAAATCAAGGAAAACCTGTATCACAAAAGAGGGGTGCTTGCTGCTGCCAGGGAAGGCGACCAGGTGAATCCCGAAAGGAAATCATCAGGCTCGCAGTTCTACATTGTCGACGGAAGAAAATTCACTGACGAGGAGCTCGACCAGCTTGAAGAGCGCATGAACATGCAGAAGAAGAACGAAATTTTTATGGAGCTTATCCAGAGTGAAGAGCATGCCGACCTGCGCCAGGCTTACGACAGCATCCGTGAAGCACGTGACCGCGATGCTTTTGAGGAGCTGGTACAAAACCGCATTGAGCCACTTATCCAGGAAGAGCTGGAAAAGAGAGGCAAGTTCGGATTCTCTGAAGAGCAGCGCAAGGTTTATAAGGAAACCGGCGGCGCTCCTCACCTCGACGGTGCTTACACCGCATTTGGTGAAGTGTATGAAGGCTTCGACGTGCTGGACTCTATCTCAGCAGTGAAGACCAACCCGGGTGACCGTCCGGCTGAAGATATCCTGATGAACATGGAAATGATTAATGACTAATTTGTTCGGGAATACCTGAGCACAAGAAAAGAAAGATGAGAATTGTCGCGTTGCTTTTATCGGTAATGATGTACGCTGCTGTGGCGCATGGCCAGCAGCAGAAGGAGCCGCTGGTGATGATTTCCACAGATTACGGGGATATTATCGTCAAGCTGTATAATGACACACCGGAGCACCGCGACAATTTTTTAAAGCTGGTGAAAGAGGGGCACTACAACGGCACGAACTTTCACCGTATCATTAAGGATTTTATGATTCAGGCCGGAGGAAGTGTGGACTATACTTTGCCGGCCGAGATAAAGAAACACTATCATCATAAAAAGGGAGCCCTGGCTGCCGCCCGCCGTCCCGACCCGGTGAATCCGCAAAAGCGTTCTTCGGGGTCGCAGTTTTACATTGTGGAGGGTAAGGTGTATACGCCAAAGCAGCTGATGCAAATGCAGAAGGCCACCGGAAAGAAGTTCACCCGCCAGATGATAGAAGATTACACCAGCATTGGGGGCGCGCCGCACCTCGACCGCGACTATACGGTTTTTGGTGAAGTGGTGATGGGCCTCGGGGTGGTGGAGAAAATCTCGAAAGTGAAGACCAACCATCGCGATAAGCCATACAAACCCATCCCCATTACGGTGAAGATACTGGATTAAAAAGTTGTGAAAATTATAAACGAATGAAGGACAAGATAAATCAATTACTGGAGCAGATAGAAGCTTACCAGGCGGCCGGCAGCGAGGAGCTGGAGGCGTTCAGACTGAAGTACCTCAGCAAGAAGGGAGAGATTAACCAGCTTTTTGGTGAGTTTAAAAATATTCCGAAAGAAGAGCGCAAGGAGGTGGGGCGTTTGATGAATGACTTGAAGAATGCTGCCCAGCAAAAATTCGACACGCTGAAGGAAAAGCTGGAGGAAGCTGAAGACAGCGCCGACGAGGGGCATGACCTGACCCTTCCGGTGAACCAGCTGGAGCTGGGCTCGCGCCACCCGATTTCTATCGTAAGGAATGAAATTACGGACATCTTTTCCCGCATTGGATTTACCGTGGCTGAAGGTCCGGAGATTGAAAACGACTGGCACAACTTCTCGGCACTGAACTTCCCCGAAGAGCACCCGGCACGCGACATGCAGGACACCTTCTTCGTTGGTAAAGACCCGGATATCGCACTGCGTACACACACCTCCTCGGTGCAGGTGCGCGTGATGGAGAACAACAAGCCGCCCATGCGCATTATCGCTCCCGGACGTGTGTTCCGTAATGAAGCCATCTCGGCCAGGGCCCACTGTATCTTCCACCAGATCGAAGGATTGTACATCGATGAGAAAGTGTCGTTCGTCGACCTGAAGCAGACGCTTTTCTATTTTGCCAAAGAATATTTCGGCGAAGACACGGCCATTCGCTTCCGTCCGTCCTACTTCCCGTTTACCGAACCATCGGCAGAGATGGATGTTACCTGCAACATCTGTGGTGGTAAAGGCTGTAACGTGTGTAAATACACCGGATGGCTCGAGATTATGGGCTGCGGCATGGTCGACCCCAACGTACTTAAGTCGTCAGGCATCGACCCGGAAAAATACAGCGGCTTTGCCTTCGGAATGGGCATCGAGCGCATTGCCATGCTCCGCTACCGCGTCAACGACCTGCGCTACTATTTCGAAAACGACATCCGCTTCCTCAAACAGTTTAAATCGGCGTTGTAGGGGCGCGAGCGAACATAAAACTTCGGAATACTTATTCCGGTGTTTTTTATCTATAAATACAATTGATATATAGTATTCTTAGCTCTGGGCTGAATTGTTTTAAAGGTGGTTTTTAGGCAGGCGGTATTGTTACCCCCTCCAGCTCCCCCTACTTGCAGGGGGAGAGTGCGTTAGGGTCTTATAAATATCTCTTTAGTAAACCTTAAACGTTTAGTTCTTCTCAACTTTAGAAGAAAACAATACGTTTCTTAAGTCTCCCCTGCTCGTAGGGGAGATTTAGAGGGGTAAAAGGACGTGCGTGTAAATAATGCTCTCACGTTATTGGTTTGGCTAACGTTATCTTACCCCCTCCAGCTCCCCCTATTTGCAGGCTACTCTCTATACACAAGAAAATT
>JASMTJ010000159.1:0-1094 GCA_041694335.1 Bacteroidales bacterium | reverse complement strand
CACTGTGAGTTGCGACGGCTTTGAACTCAGGCTGTTCGACAGTGTTGGTATCGAAGCTGATAACCTTCCAGAGTGGCGCAGAGAGCTTGATAAATTCCTGGAGGAGAAAGCACCCAGTAATAAGGTTAATCCAAAGGACTGGATCCACTCTGCAATTTACGTCATTAATGCAGCTTCTGCACGAATTGAGCCATCCGAGGTCCAGATAATAAAAGCAATTAGGAGCAGTAAGGTGCCTGTCCAGGTGGTCTTCTCCAATGCTGATAAAGCTTCGGAAGATCAGATAGCAGGGCTTCGGGAAAAAGTAATTTCTTCGATTCGGGATGTCGATGTCACTAATATCTGCTCTGTATCTGTGCGGAAGAGATCTGGCGAAAAGTCTGAAGCATTTGGCAAAGATGAATTTTTGTACAAGCTCATCGCCAATATGGACAAAGAGCTTAAGTTCCCGTTAATCGAAGCATTGTGTCATGCGATGAACCTTGGACACAGGGATGCTTCAAAAGCCTTGATCGCTGCCATTGATAAAGCCGATATTGGGCTTTTCTACTTGATCAGGGATGCTATAAAAAATGATGGCGACGTCGATATCGACAAAATGATGGATATTGATGTTGATAAAATTCTTGATGGAAAAGTCGAAGACTATGATGCAACGATAGAAGCTGTTGAGCTTTTTTCAGAGTCATTTTCTAAACATTCAGAGGAGGTTATCACAACGCGCTATATTGCTCGGCGGATTCGATCGGAAGTGGAAAAGTTTATGGATGAAAAGAATAGGGAAATCGAAAACTATTTTGAGCATGAGTTTGAAGCTTTGGAGAGCGGGACTGGATGGGAGCAGGCAAAGGCATTGTTTGCTATTGGAAAAGTTTTTTTGAGTATGAAGAAGTTCTTGAAAGAACAGATTGAAAATCTTATGGATTCGGTGATCTCTGAAACCAACAAACAGAAAGCAAAATTTTTGAAGGGGTAACATTATGAGTGTTGAAGATCAAGTTGAGAAGGAATTTTCCGAACAGGTTGATAATATCAGCAAGGTGAATCTGATGGTAGTCGGAGGCACTGGTGTTGGTAAAAGTAGCCTGGTAAAC
>JASMTJ010000158.1:0-1580 GCA_041694335.1 Bacteroidales bacterium | reverse complement strand
AGCAGGCGTGCCGGACATCCGGCTTAGAAGTTGATTACAAAAAAAGCATTTTTAATAAAAAGTCCGGCAAAAAACTCACTTCGCCAGCATGACAAAGAACCTCACTAAAGGATTTGGACGATAGGGTCATCTTGATACCTTCAAATCTTTTTCATGTAACGGTATTCAACATCAGATTCCTGTTTCAGTGCATCTTTGATGAGTTTTGATATCAACGGAAGGTTTCGTGCCTGGCATTCCAGCTTATCGGCAAGTCTTTTGACCTGAAGCAATGTGCCCATTACAATTACATCGGTCCTCTCGATCTCGTGGGAAACAGCATCACGTTCAAGCGCTGCATCCCCGCCGCGTGACAGGATCTCCTGCTTGATGATCAGGGCCTCGGTAGTGGTAATGTTACTGATACGCAGTACACGGTTCACAGCCTTATTCTTCATAATGGTGGAACCCGTTTCGGTAACACCGATATTTTTCATCACATGAGCTGCATCATCGGGGTTTGTGATGTCAAACACACTGACCTCAAAACCCTTTTCCTCCACGACCGGCTGTCTGCCCCTTATCGCCTCAGCTATTCGCACAGCATCAGTTGTCGCAGCCACATCGTGGGTGCGTATAATGTGAGCTCCTTTTTGTACAGCAATTGCGGTTGCTGCCAGACTTCCATATAATCTTTCAGCAGCAGGCTTGTTCAGGACCTCGCCTATGAAGGATTTGCGGGAAAGAGCTGCAAGAACCGGTTTGCCAAAAAACTGCAGACGTTCAAAACGGTCAAATGTCTCAAAATCGTATATCGGATCTTTTTCGGGGACCCATTTACCAATAGCGGGATCCAGAATTAATCGATCCGTATCAATACCCTTCCCTTCACACATCTCAATAATTGCCTCCAGGGAATCCATAACCGCATCCATCCCAAGCACGTCACCCGGTACTTTCCGGGAGGCCATTACAACAGCAGGACATTCATGGTCTGCCACCACATCCGCCATGTTTACATCAGTCATGAAACCGGAAACATCATTTACAAGGTCAGCGCCCCTATCAAGACACTGGTCGGCAATATCCGCAAACACGGTGTCCACTGAAAGAACAGCATCCACGTTTCCTGCAAGAGCATCTATTGCAGGAAGTAATCGTTCCCGTTCTATTTCCTTGCTTATGGGTTCTGCAAGGGGCCAGGTGGAGCGGCCGCCTATATCAAGCACGGTTGCACCTTCCTCCACCATTGCAGAAGCAGCATCAATGAGGGAATCTTCCCTGACAACAGATCCCTTGTAAAAGGATTCATGGCTTAGGTTCAATACACCCATCAATCTTACGGGGTGGTTGTCTCCTACATTTAGTCCACATATGTCAACATCGACTACCATTGAAACTACCAGCTGATTTTATATTTAACAGGATAATTACTCAATTTTCTTTGCAGCAAAGGTCACATGGGTCAGAAGCGTGGCTATGGTCATAGGTCCCACGCCCCCTGGCACCGGTGTAATAAGTGAGGCTTTATTCACAACATTTTCAAAGTCCACATCACCATATATCTTGCCTTCTTCTTCGGTGATTCCCGCATCAAAAAC
>JASMTJ010000157.1:0-4770 GCA_041694335.1 Bacteroidales bacterium | reverse complement strand
GCCGCTGGCGCGCTGCTGATCAACCAGGGTCTGCCACTGTTCTGGAGTACGGTGCTTTCTCATGGGGGTAACCTCGTATCGGGAAATGTGAGGTTACTGTAGAGCGAATCTCAGCGGGGTGGCAGAACGTCGCGGAATGAACGCTTACGGACGAAATAGCGTTGTATGGCGTACCACTCGGCGGCGAGGGATTCGAGGAAATTCATGGTTTTCCTTTAACGGTAGGTTGCCCAGCTCTCAGGGATTGCCTAATTTCTCGCTTTAAAGCCGCCAAACACTTCATCGACTAATATTCCCCTGGCGCTATTTGGCTTGCCTCATTCGAACGCCCCTCCTGGGCTGCTTGTAAAACCTGCATGAGCTGGTCAGCAAGTTTGTCGCGGGCAAAACACTCTTCAGCCAGCTCACGCGCCGACTGTCCCGCGCTGGCAAGCCAGTCATTGTCATGCATTTTATTCTCAAGCTCCGAGGCAACCTCGGAGGCAGAGTGCTGCCATAATGCTAATCCACACCCGTGTGTATTGACCAGATCATGCATCCACCCACCGTAATTAAGCAAAACAGGCGTGCCAGATGCTAACGCGTCAAAAAACTTGTTAGCGGAGTTTGAGCGCATCTCGGGCAAGTCGATAAACAGAGCAGACGCCATAGTCGCGGCACTGAGCAAGGCCGGAATCTCCCTTTTCGGCAACTTCCCTTCGATGAAAAGATTCTGACCCAACACACCTGCCTGCTCAGCTTCTCTCGCGATCTTATCTTTCTCAGCACCATCGCCAACGAGCAAAATGCAAATGTCTGAATTGATCTGCTGAAGCTCTTTAGCGATGGAAGCCAGATACCCAACACCATTAACTGCCCCAAAAGTGCCCGTGTAAACGAGCAGGGGCTTATCCCCTAACCACTCACGCTCCGCCCGAAACCTGGCCGCTGCTTCGGCATCGTGTGCAAATTCCGCATTATCGCTACTGTTCGGAATAACCGCCACCTTATCCGCCGGGTACCCCGTGCGAACCACGCCGGCTTTCATGCCCGGTGAGAGCGCAACAACAGCCTCGGCATTATGATATGCCCAATGCTCCAACCGCCGTGCTGCAAAACGCAATAAAGGATTCTTGAGCGCTCCCACGGCTATCGGCATCTCCGGCCACAAGTCCCTCACCTCAAACACCATGGGAATATTCTTTTTGCGGGCGGCGGGCACCGCAGGTAAGGCAATTGTCAGAGGTGTACTGGTCGCAAAAATAATATCTGCGTCCAACTCCGTTGCTTTGTTACGTGCGGCAAGAGCAAAGGCAAAGAACGCCTTCACTCTCTGAAGGAACCCCATGTGGTTGGAGTACGGTACCGGGTACCAATGTACGTTTATTCCGGCTTCTTCGGTCTGGAACCAGCCTTGGTAGTCTGAATCCTGCTCGCGATAGCTGGTGACCATGTGGACTTCATGGCCTGCTGCAACCATGCGCCTTGCCATTTCGTAGGAGCGGGTGCCGCCGGACATTTGGGGGGTGTTGAAATACTGATGGAGGTAGATAATTCTCATAACTAACCTGCGAAAATGGTCATCTAATTTTTAGTGGCTAAGGCCCAGTATTCCTTGAACATAGACTTAAATCTAGACAACCTACTTACATCGTCTTTACTTCTTCGAATCGACCACCACACAATGATGAGAGGAGCAAGAGCGCTACCCATCTTACCCAGCAAATATCCCCTAGCCATATAACGCCGCTCATAGTTAATATTTCGACTATCTACATTCGTAGTATGCAAGCAGGTAGTATCTCTAAAAAATCCCAAACGCCCTCTATTTTTTACCACGACATCATAAAAAAACAAGTTCTCCTCGCAGGAAGGTAGTCTGCCACCAAGTCCAAGGTTTTCATCGAATCGTATTCGCGCACTTCGAACGAAATCAGACCTTACTATCAATTCTATAGAAGACACACGAAAAGAAAGAAAGAAAGGCAATACATTGTATCTTTTATAATTCTTGAAATGCATTGATGGATTTTCTAGACTGCCAACCCTACATAACACCAAATCATCATCAGTTCGGCTCAAAAAATAGATCAAACCAGAGATTTTATCCGGTATAACCTTAATATCGTCGTCCTGAAACCAAACCCATTCCGTTTTTGTTCTTTCAATCGCTAAATTCCTGCTTTTAGAAAGCCCTCTTTCAGTACTAGAAATAACTTCGATCCCTTTCTCAAAGTAATGTTGATCATGCGATTCTAACTGCGAAATGACAAGAAAATGAACAGAGACAGACAACAATCTTCGCTCTTCGCCCAAATAAGCCAACAATGCAGGAAGGTTTTCTTTAATTGTCGATACCGCTATAGTTAAGACTGGTGATTGCTCAGACATAATATCCAAAAATCAAGTTATAAAAATTAAAAACATAAAAAATGGTAGAAATATCAAGAATACGGTAGAGTTCAGCTAGCGATGATAATTTCTGTCAACCCCGCAGATACCTATAAACAATGCTCCGACACTAATCTTTGCTTTTAAGGGGTTCTTACCCATGTGGTCATATTCTATATAGCAATACAAAGACTCGTCAGGAGTGAATTCCAACGAATACGGCAGCAAATAATAGCTTGCTTTCCCTGTTGAGCTTCTCAACATACTCGCGAGCCCAACGGATATGATGAACTAAGTGTCGGTGGTTATGATATAGATGAAATCAGATTGATGCCGAAGAGACTGCTCGCAGGACAGACGGGGTTCAGCCGCTTGGGCACCTAAGTTTCTTGGGGCAGATGGAAATCTACGTAACCTTGAGTGCGTCAAAGCCACCTCACAGCCGCCACCCGTAAGTAGATCCGAACTCGACTATTCCCCAGCGCTTTGATCAGGACTTCTGGGCGCTCGTCATCTGTAAATCCTTGACCACCCCAGCGCGAATGCGAATAGCTTACAATATTTACTCAGATATTTGAGTAAATTTGACGCTGACTTCGGTCTTTGGAGATACATCCTAGGTACCAATATTCGGAATAAACATATAGCATCCAAAAATAAAATACAAAAGGGGAATTCCTAAAAAAATCATTACCCATCAACATAACACAAAAAAACAACAAGAAACCGATTATTAATTTCCCAAATGCAGCATCAACTCTGAGAAAAAATAAACCTAACATAAAAAACCGAAACAGGATCATTGCGATAAGCAATATCCCCAATATCCCATATTGAACAAAAACAGATAGAAATCCATTTTCTACGATCACAGAAGATGTAGTATCTCGCACTGTTGCGTCGGGTGAAGATGCACCAATCCCTCTACCCCAAACATACTGATATGGCTCCAAGCCGTATAAAGCCGAGACCCAGTTTTTTACCCTAGCATTTTCTAAAAAAATATTAAGCTCCGTTATTGTTTCAATCCTAGAAAAAATACCGCTAGATACAAATAAATCAAAGAACAAAACAAAAACAGACGAAGCCAGCAAAATTACGGTTATCATTCTCGTTAAAGAGGCCTTATACAAAAATGAAAAACCAAAAGAAACAAGAAACGCAATTAATGCTAATCTACTAAGGGAACCCAAGATCAGGACTAGAGCTAGAATCGCCCAGACACTATAAACCAGAGTGGAAATTCTGCGCTGGTCGTACAAATATTCACCCACAATGTAAAACAGAACCATGAAGGCCCCAAAATTAATTGGATTCCCAAACGTAGATACCAGCCTATACCCTACAGCAAGCTTAATATGAGTAAGCTCTTCTAAAGGAGCACGATACAACACTTCCAAGATTTCAATATTGAAAAATTGCCAAATCGCGAAAAAAGCTCCAATTAGTCCATTGAAAATAATACCGGCTAAAAAAAAATTAAATCCAGGAATTCCCACACCTGTGCTTTTGGACAAACTATAAGTAAAAATTGAAAACGCCAAAACCACAAACAATACTTCGTACCGAAAACCATCAAACAATAACTTAGATTCTACATCGCCGACAAAATGAAAAAGACTAACAAACAAGTAGGATAGCAAAGCGAAAAACCCAAAACTATTGTTTAGTCGACCATCAGATAAGCAAATTACGCAAAAGCAAATAATTATAACGGAAAAAATGAAAACATATCGAACTGAAGTTATGATTTCGTAAAATCCGACTAGGCTACTGACTTGTGTCGATAAACCCCCCCAGCTGGGAAGCAAGAAAAAGAGCACAATCACAGCAGCTCTAATCATCTTACTTAACATTAGCAAGCCAGCCCTTCATATAACGAAAGATAATGATCCCTTACAGAGGAAATAGAAAATGCAGAACTGGCTCTCTTAACCAAAAAAGCTTCTGAGATGGTTCTATCAATAACTTCTATTGGAAGCGAATCTACAGATTTTCTTAAAACCAATTCTTTTCCCTCAGAACCCAATATATCTTCAACCACACCATCTAAACCCAATGTAACTGGAACGCAATTAAAAGACATTGCTTCTAATACCACATTTGGCAATCCTTCATTCTTTGAAAAGAAGATTAGCGCTTTAGAAATAGAAAAATAACGCCTGACTTCGCTAGCACTTTGGCCCCCTGTAAAGATAACCTTGTCTTCGGCGGAATAATTACGCACCATTTCATGACAACGCTCGATATAGAACGGATCACATTCCTTGAGGCCTTCCATAGGTCCAACAACGTACATTACCGCCCCTGGAAGTTCAGAATATTGCTTTAAGAAATACTCAATACTTTCATAGGCACCTTTTCTCTCGCAGACAACACCCACAAAACAAAATACGTTAC
>JASMTJ010000156.1:0-14323 GCA_041694335.1 Bacteroidales bacterium | reverse complement strand
TTGTCAATAGCAAGCTGCACTTCTTCCTTGCTGAAATCTCCTTCCGGGCCAATCAGTATCAGCGTATCATGCTCATGACTTAGCACTTTTGATAAAAGGTGTTCGCTCTCTTCGCCAATATAAGCTATAAATTTATCTCCCTCAAAAGGCTGTTCCACAAGCTTGTCGAAACGCTGAAGTTCATCCAGCTTCGGATGCCATGCTTTTAACGACTGTTTGGCCGCTGCCGTGATCACCCGTTCCAGCCGGTCGTTTTTTATCGCTTTTCGTTCAGAATGATAACTGATAAAAGGTCTGAAAGTGTCCACACCCATCTCAGTGCATTTCTCCAGCGCCCATTCGGTGCGACCGATATTTTTGGTGGGCGCAAATCCAATATGGATATTTTGCGGCCATCCTTTACTCATCGCTTTCTTCTCTAGCACCCTGACCGTAACCGCCTTAGGATTGTCGTCGATGATTTCGGACGGATAAAAAAAGCCTCGGCCGTCCGACAAAGTAATCTTATCGCCATTTGTAAGACGCAGAACCTTGGCACAATGCCTCGAATCATCCTTGGTCAAGGTGTGCACTTCCGCCATTAATTCAGGTGTGTAAAACAGATGCATCTTTTCATTTTAATGTTCAACAAAATTAATCAAAGTGTGGTGATTGGTGGAATAATTAAAAACACTATTGGATTTTCTACATCTCGAACAAAATTCCCTGACAATCAGCAATCATATTTCAAAAAAATACTCAGCAAAACTATTCAGCGCATCTGCCATTGGAGATAATGTATTGATTAAAAAACCAATCACACCTTGATCTGTTCCATGTGACAGAAAGGTATTAATTTTGCCAATTGCTTTAAAAACATTTGCATGAAGGAAGAAACCGTCGTAAAACCCGCTGAAGATTTAGTTGGAGAACAGGAACTGAAGGTGATGGGTGCGCGTGTGCACAATCTGCGTAACATTGATGTGGAGATTCCAAGAAACCAACTGGTGGTCATCACCGGATTGAGCGGAAGCGGGAAATCATCACTCGCTTTTGATACCATCTACGCCGAAGGGCAGCGTCGATATATGGAAACCTTTTCGGCTTATGCACGCCAGTTTATCGGCAACCTCGAGCGGCCTGATGTGGATAAGATTACCGGCCTTAGTCCTGTTATTTCCATCGAACAGAAAACCACCGGAAAAAATCCCCGATCCACGGTAGGGACTATAACAGAAATCTACGACTTCCTTCGATTGCTCTACGCCCGCGCGGCAGATGCATATTCACATGTCTCCGGTGAAAAGATGGTGAAATACACTGAAGAGCAAATTATTGACCTAATCACAGAAAAGTTCGCCGAAAAATCCATACTTATGCTGGCCCCCCTCGTAAAAGGACGAAAAGGGCACTACCGCGAGCTGTTTGAGCAAACACGCAAGCAGGGCTTTCTGAAAGTCAGGGTGGATGGAAAAATCCGTGACATTGAATTCGGGATGAAAGTGGATCGTTACAAGGTGCATGATATTGAAATCGTTATCGACAAAATCAAGGTCAACCCTGAGAAGCGTAAGCGGATTTCAGAAGCGGTCAAAACCGGAATGAAATACGGTAAAGGCTCTGTGTTGGTTTTTGATGAGGAAAATGAATCTGCGCACCATTACAGCAAAGCGTTAATGTGTCCCGTTTCCGGGATTTCATACGAAGAGCCGGAACCCAACTCCTTCTCTTTCAACTCACCCTATGGTGCCTGCCCGAAATGCAACGGACTGGGCTCCATTTCGGAGGTGGATATCAATAAGATTATCCCCGACAGGGAAAAAAGCATCAAAGAAGGCGGTCTGGCGCCACTCGGCAAATATAAAACCACCTGGATTTTCAGACAACTTGAAGCGATTGGCAAACGCTTTGGATTTGATCTGGGCACGAAAATCAAAGATATTCCTGAAGACGCTTTGAATACCATCCTCTACGGCTCGGAGCAGGTTTTCGAAATTAAAAACGAATTTGCTGGCGTTTCCTCTTCATACTCACTGCAGTTCGAAGGCATTATCAACTTCATCATCAGCCAGCAGGAAGCTTCCAACTCCCGGAACATTAAAAAGTGGGCCGGAAGTTTTATGAACCGGATAACTTGTCCGGAATGCAATGGCGGACGGCTCAAGAAAGAATCTCTACAGTTCTTTATTGATGAAAAAAATATCTCTGATCTCGCCACCATGGATCTCAACCGCTTTGCGAAGTGGCTTGATGAGGTGCCCGGACGCATTGACGGCCGGAAAAAGGTCGTCGCCCACGAAATCATCCGCGAAATAAAAACGCGCACTCTTTTCCTTCTGGAAGTAGGACTGGATTATCTTACCCTCAACCGGCCCGCCAAAAGCCTTTCAGGAGGAGAATCGCAGCGCATCCGGCTGGCCACACAGATTGGCTCACAACTCGTAGGGGTGCTTTACATCCTCGATGAGCCCAGCATCGGACTGCATCAGCGCGATAACCACCGGCTGATCAGCTCCCTGAAAAAGCTTCGCGACCTCGGAAACTCCGTTATCGTAGTAGAACATGATAAGGATATGATACTGGCTGCCGACCACGTTGTGGATATCGGTCCCGGCGCTGGTCGTCACGGAGGAGAAATAGTGGCTCAGGGAACGCCCAATCACTTTACGGATTGTGATACGCTCACCTGCAATTACCTTAGCGGAAAGAAAAAAATAGATGTCCCTGCACAACGAAGAATACCTAATGGTAAGCACATCATTGTGGAAGGTGCCAGCGGGCACAACCTGAAAGAAGTTACCCTGAAACTTCCGTTGGGACAGCTGATATGTGTTACAGGTGTTTCGGGGAGTGGGAAATCATCGTTAATAAATGAAACGCTGTATCCTATTTTGAGCAAGCATTTCTATCGCTCTGAAAAGAAAGCCCTGCCCTACCAAAAGATCTCAGGCATTGGCCACCTTGATAAAGTCATTGAAATTAACCAGTCACCCATCGGTAGAACCCCGCGGTCTAACCCGGCCACCTACACCGGAGTTTTTGATGAGATCAGGAAATTGTATGCTGCGCTTCCGGAAGCAAAAATACGTGGTTACAAGCCCGGACGCTTTTCTTTCAACGTAAAAGGAGGCCGTTGCGAAGAGTGCAAAGGTGCGGGAGTAAAAACCATCGAGATGAACTTCCTTCCGGATGTGTATGTGCATTGCCAGGAATGTGACGGTAAGCGCTACAACCGCGAAACCCTCGAAGTGCGCTACAAAGGAAAAAGTATCAGCGATGTATTGAATATGACCATCAACCAGGCGGTGGAGTTTTTTAACAGCATCCCCTACATCCTGCAAAAGCTGAAAACATTGCAGGAAGTTGGCCTGGGTTATATCACACTTGGTCAGCAGTCCACCACCCTTTCGGGAGGTGAGGCCCAGCGCGTAAAACTCTCAACAGAGCTCTCGAAGCGCGATACCGGGAAAACGCTCTACATCCTGGATGAGCCCACTACAGGTCTTCATTTCGAGGATGTGAAAGTGCTGCTTGATGTCATCCAAAAGCTTGTTGATAAAGGCAACACCGCCTTGATCATTGAGCACAACATGGAAGTAATAAAAGTAGCCGACCATATTGTGGATATTGGCCCTGAAGGAGGAGAAAAAGGCGGAAGAATTGTCGCCGAAGGAACTCCGGAAGAAATTGCTTCTATAAAAGAAAATTATACCGGAAAATATTTAAGAGAAGAACTTTAACCATGAGCAACCAAATAGAAATCATCTGTGAAAACACCGATTGTCGCAAATCCTATCCTGTCGGCACAACACTTCAGGAGATTTTAGAAGATCTGAAAATTGAATCGCAAAAGCCTATTATCGGGGCAATGGTCAACAATAAGCTGAAAGAGCTGAGCTACCAGATTTACAAGCCTAAAAAAGTAAGGTTTATCGACATGACCCATGACGATGGAATGCGTATGATGGTAAGGTCACTGATTTTCGTTTTGTACAAAGCCAGCAATGAGCTCTTCGGAAAGAGCGAGCTAACGGTTCGTCACCCCATCTCGAACGGGTATTACTGCACGCTGCAACATGGCAACAACAGCCCTACAGACGTAGATATTGAGAAGATCAAAGAGCGAATGATGTCTATCATTGTAGCCAATCTACCTTTCAGGCACCGTGAAATACCTACCGAAGAAGCTATCCAGATTTTTGAGGAGCACAATCTGGAGGCAAAGACACCACTTTTTAAAACGCGCGGAAATGTTTTTACTTCAGTTTATCAGCTTGAAGAGCATGTTGATTACTTCTACGGCCAGCTTGTTCCATCCACAGGGTACCTCAAAACCTTCGACCTGATTCCGTTTTACAACGGAATGCTTTTGCGGTTTCCCGATCCTCAAAATCCTTCACAAGTCAGACCCCTTGTTAAGCAAACGAAGCTGCTTAAGATATTTAGTGAATTTAAACGCTGGGGTAAGATTCTGAATGTAAAAAACATCGGGGATCTGAACCGCACTGTGGAGTCGGGAGAAATCAAAGATATCATCAAAATATCCGAGGCTTTGCAGGAAAAGAAAGTCGCCCAAATAGCCGACAAAATCAGGAAGCGCTCTAAGCAAATCAAGCTGATTTTAATCTCAGGCCCCTCCTCTTCGGGAAAGACAACTTTTTCGAAACGTCTCGCCATTCAGCTCAGGGTAAACGGTTTAAATCCGGTAAGGATATCGTTGGATAACTATTTTGTGAATCGCGAAGACAACCCCGTGGACGAAAACGGAGAATATGATTTCGAAGCTCTTGAAGCGATCGATATCGATCTGTTTAATAAGAATATGCTGGAACTGATGGAGGGAAAAGAGATTGATGTTCCAAAATTCTCATTCGAAACGGGTAAAAGATATTATGATGGGGAAAAACTTCAGGTTAAGAAGAAAGACCTGATTATCGTGGAAGGAATTCATGGGCTGACTCCAAAGCTTACCGAACAGATTGACGAAAGCAGTAAATACAAAATATATGTTTCTGCTTTGACCTCAGTCTCCATTGACGGTCACAACCTTATAAAAACCTCCGACAACCGCCTTATCCGGCGAATGATTCGCGACGCAAAATATCGCGGCTACAGTGCCCAGGAAACCATCTCGCGTTGGGACAGTGTGAGACGCGGAGAAGATAAAAATATTTTTCCTTACCAGGAAGAAGCAAACATCATGTTTAATTCGGCTTTGCTTTACGAATTGCCGGTTCTGAAAACTCATGTTGAACCTTTATTGCGAAAAGTGAAACCGAACCAGAAGGAATACAATGTAGCTCAGCGACTGCTGAAGTTTTTCAGCTACTTTGTTCCTATCGAAGACCAGGAAATTCCACCCACGTCCATCATCAGAGAATTTCTGGGCGGCAGTAGTTTTGATTACTAACGTACTGCAGCCGTCGCTATATCTTTTTCTTTCAGAGAATTGAAATAATCGATGACTTTTTGCTTCTTGTCGCCTTGCGGAAGTGTTTCTATGATTTTATCGAAATATTGCTTTTGCAAAATCATGCGGTAAGTATAGTCAAAGTTGATATCATGCACCCATGCCAGCTGAAGCAACTTAAAGTCGTGAACATACTGCAGCTGATCTATTTGAATAATTTCTCCATTCAGGAATGAATGTAAGACCGTTTCGGAAATATCGTCTTTCACATCCAACTCCAGCTCAATGGTGCTGTTCTGACGCTCATTTTTTTTGTCATAATAGGAGGTTACTACGCGAAGAATATCCGACTTATCAGCATCACGGAGCAGCGCAGTGTAAAAACGGCTCTGCTCATCAAGTGTCGCAGACATCTGAGGCGTGTTATGATTTAAAATGGCCGTTTCGATAAGCTGCTTCTCTTCATCCATAAGGGCATCCATTACCTGATGTCTTTCCAGCTCCCGCAATGAGATTTCAGCATGGTTTTCGCTGATGCTGTCTTTAAAGGTCTTATATTTCTGATACTGAAAAAATCTTCCCACATCATGAAAAAGAGCCATTGTTTCTGCCAAAAACAATTGTTGTTGGTTAATATTCAATGATTTGCCTATTTCAAGGATCGCATCCCTTACTTTATATGTGTGTTCTATTTTCAGATAAATATTTCGCTGATCATTCTCATCTCCAAATTCAAATAACTTGGTGTAATCCTGAAACCAGTTTCGAAAATAAATAACATTATCCTTGTTCATCTGCTTGTTTTTTTTTCTGATACAACTTGTTCTATCCTCGTGATTAACGCTTTCAGCTGGCAGTTTATAACTTTTTCCTTCAACACTCGGCTGTTTTATTAAAGCTTCTGCTTCAGTAAAATACATTCATACCAAAACCTAAAAAAGCCTACTCTGCCAATCTGAAATTTGCGGCGAATATAATATCATTAAGATTCATGTTGTGTTACGTTGATGTTATGTTTTCATTAACGTCAGGTTCAAAATATCACAATCCAGTCCTTTAACCGGTTAATAAATCCTCAATCGCCAATGAAATTACCTTGCAGACCCTTTGATATCGCTTGAGAAGCTCTAATAATGAAAGTTTAACAGGTTTCATTGTTAAATTATAATGGATATAGTATATTTGCACGCTTGAAAAAAGAAATCAAACATTAAAATTTAGCAATCACATGCAGAATAAAGGAGCTATCAGATTTTTTGCTATTGCCTTTGCCATTGTGAGTTTATTCCAGTTATCATTTACATTCTTTGCGAAAAATGTAGAAAGTAATGCAGAAGATTACGCTCATAATGCTGAAGCCAAAGAGTTGGCCGAGCAGTATGCAGAAGAGAATCCGTTAAAGGAAACCTACTATTATGATTCAATTGTCAAGGCACGTAAAAGATTCTACCTTGACTCAATGTCGAATGAAACGGTTTACAACATCCTGATTCGTGAATACACTTATCAGGAGTGTAAGGAAAGAGAAATCAACCTGGGTCTTGACCTTAAAGGTGGAATGAACGTAATGCTGGAGTTGTCGGTCGAAGACATTGTAGTGGCACTGGCTAACGACAGTAAAAATGAAACCTTCAGACAAGCCATTCAAATGGCTGAAGATCGTATGCAAGACAGTCAGGATGATTTTGTAACACTTTTCCGTGAGTCATTCGAGGAAATAGATCCCAACGCGAAGTTAGCTGCTATATTCAGCACTGTGGAGCTAAAAGACAGAATCTCGTACAACTCAACCAACCAGGAAGTGATTGATGTTATCAGGACTGAAGTGGACGGCGCCTTTGATCGCACACTTAATATCCTGAGAACACGTATCGACCGTTATGGTGTTGCACAACCTAACATCCAGCCTATTGCTTCTTCAGGGAGAATTATGGTTGAATTACCGGGTGTTAAAGAGCCGGAGCGTGTACGTAAACTTTTACAGGGAACAGCCCAACTGGCCTTTTGGGAAACATACAAGTTCAACGAAATCTCTCAGTTTTTCAATGAAGCCAACCAAAAGCTTGCCGAAACGCTTCCTGAAGCTGAAAAAGAAGAAGTAACTGAAAGAGCCAAGGCCACCGATGACGCTGCTAAGCAAGCGGAAGACAATGAAACCGCTATCGAAAACCCTGACAGCGAACAGGAAAACGATACGGTTTCGGAAGAAGACCAACTACTTGAACAGCTTGAAGACAGCGACACCACAGCCACACAAGATGATGCCAACTTTGAGCAGTATGCTAAAAACAATCCGTTATACGCTTACTTGCAACCTGCATTTTTCCAGGCTGAAAACGGAAGCTACTATCCTTCGCAAAGTGCCACTGTAGGTTATGCCAAAATTCAGGATACAGCTCGTATTAATAACATGCTGAGCAGGGTAGAAAACATTTTCCCCAGAAACCTTGAGCTGGCATGGATGGTAAAGCCACGCGAAGACAACAGCAACGTTCTTGAATTATTAGCACTGAAAAAGACTACCCGCGACGGATCTGCTCCGCTAACCGGAGAGGTGATTACCGACGCCCGTCAGGATTACGATCCGAATGGGAATGTTGAGATTACCATGAACATGAACAACGAAGGTGCCAGAATCTGGAAGCGTTTAACAGGGGATAACATCGGAAGACAAATTGCCATTGTTCTCGATGGATATGTGTATTCTGCACCTAACGTCAACGACGAGATTCCCAGTGGCCGTTCTTCAATTTCCGGTAACTTTACACTGGAAGAAGCGAAAGACCTTGCAAACATCCTTGAGGCCGGTAAACTCCCTGCCCCTGCACGCATTGTTCAGGAAGAAGTGGTAGGACCATCACTCGGTCGCGAAGCCATCACCTCTGGTCTCAACTCATTCATCATTGCGTTCATTATCGTACTCATTTTCATGGTGTTTTACTACGCCAGAGCAGGTTGGGTTTCTAACCTTGCACTGATTACGAACATCTTCTTTATCATGGGTGTTCTGGCTTCACTCGGAGCTGTTCTTACCTTGCCTGGTATCGCGGGTATCGTACTTACCATAGGTATGGCAGTGGATGCCAACGTAATTATTTACGAACGTATCAAAGAAGAAATCCGTGCCGGAAAAGGCATGCACCTGGCCATTCAGGATGGTTACAGAAACGCTTACTCGGCCATTATCGATGGTAACATTACAACGTTGCTTACCGGTATCGTGCTTTACACGTTCGGCTCAGGTCCTGTTCAGGGTTTTGCAACCACGCTGATTATCGGTATCTTGTCATCACTGTTTACAGCAATCCTGATTTCAAGACTGATATTCTCTTGGGCCCTCGATACAAACAAAAAGCTTTCTTTCGGTTCAAATCTCACGCTGAATGCATTCTCTAAAATCAACGTTGACTTTATTGGCAAGAGAAAGATCTTTTATGTTGTTTCGGGTATTGTTATTCTAATCGGAGTAGGATCTCTGCTTACCAAAGGCCTTAACAAAGGCGTTGACTTTGCCGGTGGCCGTACTTACGTTGTTCGTTTCGACCAGGATGTAAACACTATAGATCTGCGTAATGCGCTGGCTCCCGAGTTCGGAGATGAAGCTCCTGAAGTAAAGACTTTCGGCCCTGACAACCAGGTGAAAGTGACGACCAAATATCTTATCAATGACAAGAGTAAAGCATCTGACTCCATTGTGGAAGCCAGACTATATCTTGGACTGAAAGATGTTTTTAAAGAAGAGATTTCAAGAGAAGAATTCCTTTCAGATACCGAAGACAAGCTCATAGGTAAGCTCAGTTCTCAGAAGGTAGGGCCAACTATTGCCGACGACCTTCTGCACAAAGCCTACCTTGCGTTGGCCATAGCCTTAGGAATCATCTTTATCTATATCGCCTCACGATTCCGCAAATGGCAGTATGGTGTAGGTGGTATTATCACCCTGGCGCACGACTCGTTAATCGCACTTTCAATGTATTCTATATTTTACGGAGTGCTGCCGTTCAGCCTGGAAATTGACCAGTCGACCATCGCCGCTATCCTGACGATTATTGGTTATTCGATTAATGATACCGTAATTATCTTCGACCGTATTCGTGAGTACAACTTCCTGTATCCGAAACGTCACCTGAAAGAAAACACCAATAAGGCTGTAAACAGCACATTGGGTCGTACATTTATGACCTCCGGAACTACATTGCTGGTGCTGCTTGCTATTTTCTTCTTCGGCGGTGAAATCATCCGAGGATTCATGTTTGCACTAATTGTTGGTGTATTGGTGGGTACTTATTCTTCCATCTTTATCTCAACACCTGTTGCTTACGAATTATCTCATAAAGAAGGAAAAAAACCTGTAGCCAAGAAACCGGGTAAAAAATCGAAATAATTAGTTTCGAAAATATTCTGAAAACATGTGGAAAAAGTCCTGAATTCGTTCAGGACTTTTTTTTATACTTTTGCAGGATGTCAAGAAATACAATACCATGCTAGCTTCAACGCTTCTGTTTTTCGATATCAGCACAGGTGAAATTTTTATCATCCTGATGGTGCTGTTTTTGGTTTTTGGCCCTCAAAGGATGCCTGAAATTGCCCGGAAAATAGGAAAAGCCATCAATCAAATGAAACAAGCCACCAATGAGATAACAAGGGAATTTAACGAGGAAACTGGTGAAATTAAGAAAACCTTTGAAGAAGAAGCCAACGCCGTTAGAAAAACATATCACGACACGAAAAAAGATATCGAAAAAGAGAATAAAACCCTTGAAAATGAGTTAAGCATTAAAACAGATATCAAACGCAGAAAAGCTCAGAGCAAAGCACCTTATAAGGAAGATTCTGAAACAGAAACAGGGGATCAAAAAGAAGAGAAAACAAACAATGAGTAAAATCATCCGGATTACATCATTCTTATTTTTATTTTCATTCCTGTGTAGTAGCGCAATTGTTGCCCAGGAAGAAAAGAACCGTCATTTGGTCGCAGCGGATGCTGCTTATGAAAATCAGCAATATCAAATTGCTATTGAAAAATATAAGAAAGGCTATTCAAAAATCAAGGGGCGGAAATTTGACCTTAAAGGTGAGATATCCTTCCGGCTTGGTGAATGCTACAGAAAAAACGGAGACTTCAGGCGCTCAAGAGTCTACTATTACCGGGCCATCCGCTTCGATTACGCCACCATCAACCCCGATGTCTACCTCTACTATGCCCAAATGCTGCAAATGAACGAGGATTATGAGGAAGCTATTGAGGCCTTTAATAAATACCTCGAATACAAGCCCGAGTCTGAAATTGCTCAAAAAGGAATTGAATCGTGTAAGCGAGGGGAAGAGTGGCAGGAAAATCCTACCGGATTTACCGTTGAAAACTTATACAGAATTAATTCCTCGAATGATGATTTTGCTCCGGCATATGCCGATAAATTTTACAGCTCCATCATTTTCACCTCTAACCGTAAAGAAGAAGACGCCGAGCAGAAAACGGATCCCTGGACCGGAAAACCTTTCTCAGACCTTTATTATGTAAAAAAAGACCGCCAGGGAAAATGGGGCGATGTGGTTAATATCGACAAAAAAGAAACGGTTAATACTGAAGCCAATGAAGGAGCACCGGTACTCACAGCCTCGTTTGATGCGATGTATTTCACACGCTGCGAAAAGAGAAAAGAAAGAAAAGCAGGGTGCAAGATCTACAAGTCTACCCGCTCGGGCATGAACTGGGGCAAACCACAAGAAATTCAGCTTGGCAGCGACTCTTCTGATGTTTTTGGCCATCCTGCTATCAACAGCAACGAAACGCTGCTGATATTCTCTACCGATAAGCCGGGAGGCGTTGGCCGTAAAGATTTATACTACTCTGAATTTATTGACGGTAAATGGCAACGTCCGCTAAATCTCGGAAAAGTAATCAATACAGAAGGTGATGAGCTTTTCCCTTTTCTCAGAAACGATTCGGTTTTGTATTTCTCATCCAACGGACACCTCGGAATGGGAGGCCTGGATATTTTTCGTTCGACAAAGAAGGATGGCAAATGGCAGAAGCCGGTCAATATGAAATACCCGATGAACAGCGTAGGACATGATTTCGGAATCACTATGCAGCCGGAAAGAGATGAAGGGTACATGACCTCCAACCGCCGGGGTACACGTGGCGATGATATTTTCTATTTTATTAATCCGCCTGTTGAATATACCCTTAGCGGGAATGTTATCGATGCACAGTCATTGCAGCCTATCGAAAGTGCTGAAGTGAAACTCAGTAATATCGAAATTAGCAACACCGAAAACGGACTCACTGACGCTAAAGGCTTTTACAGCTTTGCTCCCGGACAGTTTGATGAAGAATCCAGCTATCTTGTCGAGGTTTCTAAACCAAACTACTTCACCGTAACGGATACCCTTTCTACTGTTGGTGTGATGAAGAGTACCGATTTTGAAATGGATTTTAATTTGGAAAGAATTCCGGATAAACCGGTCATCCTTCCCGACATTCTTTTCGACCTCGGGAAGTGGGATTTGAAAGAGCAGTACCAGGATTCCCTGCAGGGGCTTATTCAGCGATTAGATGCCAACAAAAATATAGTTATCGAGCTTGGAGCTCACACCGATGCCAGGGCCAGCGAAGAGTACAATGATGTGCTGTCACAAAAAAGGGCCGAATCTGTTGTTGAATACCTCATAAAAAGAGGTATCAACCCAAAGAGGTTGGTTGCAAAGGGCTATGGAGAACGTCAGCCACGTACACTTCAGAAAAACGTAATGCGCGACAGCATTCGCTTTGAACAAGGCATTACGCTTACCGAAGGTTATATTGATTCAATACAGTCGGAAGAACGAAAAGAGATTGCTCATCAGCTCAACCGAAGAATCGATTTCAGAATTCTTCGCAAAGATTTTGTTCCGGAAAGCAAATTTACCGGTTCAGACAAAGAGTCTGCCATCGCATTAATAAAAGATCCTTCCTCTAACAAAGTAAATTACCTTCCCGGAAAAGGGGTAAACATACTCCTTCCGGTCATCATCAACGGATATACCTATAATGTATCCTATTCGAAAAATTTTGGAGACCTTACCATGTCTTCAAATTTTGCAAAAAGCCTCCTGAAAAAGGGACTTATCGACAAAAATGATTTTAACGAAAGTGCTATTCCTTCGCTTAAACGCGGAAATGTTCCGGATCAGTCGCGTATCAGGCTCGATGAGGTCAGAATTGGAGCCACCTCCCTCAGAGATGTTGAAGCTACCGTATTTAATTACTTTGATGGTGAGATTCAAATAGGGCCCGATTTCCTCGAGCGCTTTGGAGAGTATGAAATTGATGAAGAGAATTTCCAGATAATATTTAAGAAACAATAATGTCAGCACACCAGTCGAGATATCAGTCGCGCGGCGTATCAGCAACGAAAGAAGATGTGCACAACGCCATCAAAAACATTGATAAAGGAATTTTTCCTAATGCATTCTGTAAAATTATCCCGGATATCCTTGGCGGGGATGAACGCTATTGCAACATCATGCATGCCGACGGTGCAGGAACAAAGTCTTCACTAGCCTATCTCTATTGGAAAGAAACAGGCGATTTATCGGTTTGGAAAGGAATCGCCCAGGATGCCATTGTAATGAACACTGACGATCTTTTGTGCGTGGGGGCTACCGATAATATACTGCTTTCCTCTACGATTGGACGAAATAAGAACTTAATTCCCGGAGAGGTTATTTCAGCAATTATTTCAGGTACAGAAGAGTTTTTGCAACAACTGCGTGACTGGGGCGTTTCCATCCACTCTACCGGAGGGGAAACGGCTGATGTTGGAGATTTAGTCAGAACTATTATCGTCGACTCTACTGTTACAGCGCGTCTGCCTAGAGAAAGTGTGATTACCAATGAAAAAATAGCTGACGGCGATGTCATCATAGGCCTTTCTTCTTTCGGACAGGCTAAATATGAACACTCATACAATGGTGGAATGGGAAGCAATGGACTGACCTCTGCCCGCCATGAAGTATTTGCTAATGATATCGCATCAAAATATCCTGAATCGTTTGATAATGCCATTCCGGAAGAACTGGTCTATTCAGGGACTAAAAAGATTACTGAGGCAACAGAAGTTGAAGGTGTTGATTTTGGAAAACTAGTCCTCTCTCCTACGCGTACCTATACACCTGTTATCAAGAAGATACTTGATAATTATCGGAGTCAGATTCATGGTCTCATCCACAATAGTGGTGGGGCACAAACCAAAGTCTTGAATTTCATTAAGGATATTCACGTTACAAAAAATAACCTTTTCGAAACTCCGCTTCTATTTAAAACCATAAAAGAAGAATCCGGAACATCATGGCAGGAAATGTACCAGGTTTATAATATGGGACACCGTATGGAGATTTATTGCCCTGAAAGTCTGGCCAATGAACTAATTTCCGTTTCAGAAGAGTATGGTGTGGAAGCAAAAGTCGTTGGATATTGCCAAAAAGCTACCGAAAAAAAAGTGACCATAAAAAGTGAACACGGAACTTTTGATTACGAATGACATACGTAATTGTAGTTAATTTATTCGAAATTAATTGTGATCTTAGTGTTGTTTTCCCAAAAAAGATTTCTACATTTGCACTCGCTTTTGACAACAACGTTCTTTTACAGCGGAGACACTCTCCAAAAGCTTTGGCCCGCCTGCTTTGCAGAAGGGCGACACCGAGTGCCGCACACGCAAAAATGTTTTGAAAAAAATTTACGAAAGTGTTGTTCTTTCAATTTTTCTTTCTATTTTTGCAAACCCGTTTCGAGCGAAGATAAAGTTGCTGACTTTTTGTGAAGTGGATAGTGGAAGCGGGACAACGATGAAGTAAACGTTCTTTGAAAATATTGTATTTAGTAGTAACACCTAGAGCCATGATTTCTTTGATAGAATCAACCAGGACTTAAGACACTTAAATTCTTTG
>JASMTJ010000155.1:0-10891 GCA_041694335.1 Bacteroidales bacterium | reverse complement strand
TATTCTATCACATAAGGATCACCCTCCACGCTGATAAGCCCGAAGAAAATAAACCCGCAGTAAGGAATATTCTCCGCTTTCAACCCATGAATGGTAGGCCGGATTATTCTTTGCTCCACTTTCTGCATAAACGCTTCGTCGGCAAATGGAACGGGACTTATCGAACCCATGCCGCCGGTGTTCAGTCCGGTGTCGCCTTCACCGATGCGTTTGTAGTCTTTGGCTTCGGGAAGGATTTTGTAGCTGTTACCGTCGGTAATTACAAACACCGAGAGCTCAATCCCGCTGAGGAAATCTTCGACCACCACTTTTGAAGAGGCGCTGCCGAACTTCTCACCTTCCAACATCTCCGACAGCGCTTCCTGTGCTTCAGCAAGGTCTTCGATAATCAGCACGCCTTTGCCGGCTGCCAGTCCGTCGGCTTTCAGCACAAAGGGTGACTTCCGGGTAGCCAGATAATTTTTTCCTTGCTGGATGGTGTCTTTGGTGAAGGTCTCAGAAAGGGCGGTGGGTATCTTATGTCGCTTCATGAAAGCCTTGGCCCAGTCTTTACTTCCTTCGAGCATCGCACCGGCTTGTCCCGGTCCGAAAAAGAGGATATTACTGAGCTCTGGGTCTGCCTTGAACTTATCGGCCAGGCCATCCACCAAAGGGGCTTCCGGACCAACAATCACCAGGTCGATCTCCGATTCGAGCACAAAAGCCCTGACTTCATCAAAGTTATCTGTGTTAAGCGGAATATTTTGCCCGAGGGCTGCGGTGCCGGCGTTTCCCGGAGCAATATAAAGGTGATCGAGGTGTTCGTTTTGTGTGATTTTCCAGGCGATGGCATGTTCGCGGCCACCGCCGCCAAGTAGTAATACGTTCATGATGTGATTGTTTTATTTACAGTATAAAAACCCGTGCACTTTAAAATATACTCTAATAATTTGTTCGGCGGAAGCTCTGCTTCCGCTGAGTTATTATGGAAGCCTCTGGCTTCGGGTTTATCCTTTCTAAAATACAGCTGTAGTTTATTTTAATGCTCAATTGTTTTATTTATTGATTCCCATAATCTTTCCGCGGTTTTGTCCCACGAAAATTGTTTGGCTCTTTCTTTTCCTTTCCGGATAAGCCGGCTTTTTAGTTCTTCATCTCCGGCCAGTTTACTCATCGCTTCGGAAATAGATTCCGGCTTAAACGGATCGGTCAGCAGCGCCGCATCGCCGGCCACCTCGGGCATCGAGGTGATGTTGGAGGTGATGACGGCGGTTTCGGCATTAAACGCTTCCACGATAGGGATGCCAAAGCCCTCGAAGTAGGAGACATAAGTCAGTGCCTCAGCTCCCGCCACTAAGCGCTGTAATTCCCCGAAAGGCTGACGTCCG
This sequence comes from Bacteroidales bacterium, assembly GCA_041694335.1. Taxonomy (GTDB): domain Bacteria; phylum Bacteroidota; class Bacteroidia; order Bacteroidales; family JAIPAH01; genus JAIPAH01. Next base: position 9,524 of record JASMTJ010000155.1, on the reverse strand, counting down.
AGAAGCAAAATGTCTTCTTTAAAAGCGTTGGAATCGTAAGCCTGTCTGATGGAGGGCGTCCACCATTTCTGGTTGCCCGCCAGCGCCAGCACATAGTCGGATTGGCTTTCGGTTTTGAACAGCTCAAAGGCCTTGAAAAGGTTCTCCAGGTTCTTCCGCGGATGCAGTGCCCCCACAAACAGAAAGTATTTTCTGCCGCCGGTATGTTTATTTCTGACTTGTTCCTGCTCTATATCTTCGATGGGTTTAAATCCGGGGTTTGCCCCGTTATACACCACATCTATTTTCTCCGCGTCAACCTCGTACTGTTGGATGATATCCTGCTTCGAATACTCCGAAACGGTGGATATTCTTGTGGCTTTGCGGGCGTACTTCGGGAAATAAGTCCGGTAGTAGTAGCGCTCGGCCGCCGGCAGGTCCTGCGGGTAATGCTCGAAGTTCAGGTCATGAAAAACAGTTAGCGTGGGCACCGGACTCTTCAGTGGCAGGTAGCCGTCGGGCGACAGAAAAAGATCGGGTTGGTGTTTTTTCAAAGCCTGCCTCACGGAAAGGTGAAACCAGATGTAGTAGAGCACCGGATGGCGCGCCTGCGGATGCAGCACCACAGGGGTAACATTATCTGCAAACACGAACGAAGCATCGTATTTTCTGTCGAAAAAGAAGAGAAACTCGGTATCAGGATGGGCTTTTACCATGCGGCTGAGCGTTTCATAGCTAAACCAGCCGATGCCTTCCATCTTGTCTTTAAGCAATAAACGTGTGTTGACTGCGATTTTCAATGCTTCCGGATTTTAAAACCTCAAAATTAACATTAATCGAAGAAAGAGAAAGGGACGGATGAAATATTCCGTGGTTTGGAGGTTACTACGTTTTTAAGTTATTATGTTTAAGAGTTCCTTGTTCTGTGTTCCTTGTTCCTGGTTTCAGATGAATGATTGTATGACTGTATGATTGCGTTCCTCCATTCATTCAGCCATGCATCAAAATGAGACCTGACGCATTAGTGAATTAGTGGCTTTCTTTCTTTTAACGAATGCATGAATAAATGGGCTTTTGCGAATGTTTCTTCCCATCAAAACCTTATTCTCCTTATCAACCTTAGTAGCGCACCAAGTACCAAAATCCTAAAAACCTTATTAGCTCAATAAAGGATAATGGTATTGATTGCTGCCTCTGTTCTGTAGCAATACAATGAGCTAATGAGGTTTAGGTTTAGCAAGGGGTAGCTCCGTCTACTGAGGTCGAGAGTGCCAATGAGGTTACGAAGCTGTGTGTTTTTATTCTTTAACCACGAATACACGAATATTTTTTTGCCAACTGCCAACTTTTCTTTCAAGCGGACTAATCAACCAATTAACCAATTAACGTTCTTCTTCTTTTGGAATTTATTTTTTGGGATTTGAGATTTCTTAATGTATAAAGTTTCCATCAACGTCTCCCTGCCGGGTTGTATATTGCGAGAAATTTAATAATTTTGAGCGTTTATTAATTAGTTACAGACACAACGCAATGAGTCAGGAAACCAGAAATGTTAAAGAGTTCGATGCCAGCGAGCTTTTTCTTTTTTTATTCAGGTACAGAAAAATCTTTTTTATCGTAGCTGTATCCGCTGTTGTTTTGTCGGTTATCTTTTCATCGCCATGGTTCATCACCCCGAAATATGAATCTGAAGTCATCATGTATCCTGCATCCTCCAACTCCATTTCGAAGTCGTTGCTGACCGAGATGCAGAGCGATGAGCAGGACATTCTTGAATATGGTGAAGAGGCGGCCACCGAGCAGATGCTTCAGCTTTTGTCGTCGTCGCGCATCCGCAACCGGATAACGAAGAAGTTTAATCTGATGGAGCATTACGACATCGATCCTGGTGAGAAGTATAGATACACCAAGCTTCAGGATTCTTACGAGGAGAACATCACATTCAGCCGCACCGATTACATGGCAGTAAGGGTTAGCGTGCTCGACAAGGATCCGGCCATGGCGGCCAATATCGCCAACGAGATAAGCTATATCCTCGATTCGGTGAAAAACGAGATTGCCAGCGACCGCGCCGTAAGGGCCTACCAGATCGTAAAAGAGAAGTACGAGCAGCTCAGGGAAGACATCAATATGATGGAAGATTCGCTTACCGAGCTGCGAAACCTGGGGGTTCACGACTATGAGTCGCAGGCCGAAATGTTTAACCAGCAACTGGCAAAAGAGATTGCAAGTAATAACTACCGGGCGGTAAAACTGCTTGAACGCAAACTGGATACCCTGGCGAAATATGCCAGCGGATATATCGGGCTTAGCCAGCAGCTCGAATATGAGCGTGAGAAACTCAGCCTGCTAAAAAGAAAATATGAGGAGGCTAAGGTCGATGCCTTTGAGGTGCTTCCGCAGAAGTTTGTGGTAGAAAGTGCGTTTGAGGCAGAGAAAAAGGCCTATCCGGTACGATGGCTGATAGTGGTGATTACCACGCTGGCTGCGTTGCTTATAACTGCGCTGATACTGGTTGTGGCCGATAGTTTTGGCAAGGCAAGCCAGGTGATTAAGAAACCAAACTGAACTTTTAAGACACCAATACCGAAGATAAACCTGAAGAATGATATAAATCACAGAAACAAAATGGAAAAATATTTTAATAACAAAAGCATCGTCCTGATCCTTTGGAAGTGGAAGTGGCACCTGGGTGTGGTTGTGGTAGCTGCTGTATTGCTGGCGGCCTTGTTTTCAAGCTCGCTGTTCATTACGCCAAAGTTTAGCTCCAAAGCGATAATATACCCTTCGAATGTGGCGCCATACTCCGAAGAGAGTGAAACCGAGCAACTGCTGCAATGGCTGCATGCCAGGGATATTAAAGACAGCATGATTCAAAAGTTTGATCTGGGCAGGCACTACGAGATAGGTAAAGAGTATGAGCATTATTATTCGACTCTTCTTTACGAATACAGTCAGAATGTATCCATTACCAAGACGCAGTATGAGTCGATAGAAATTGAGGTGCTTGATAAAGACCCGCAACAGGCCAAGGAGATGGTGGAAACACTTATTGAGCTGGTGAATAAAAAAATCAGAAGGATTCAGCGGGCCAAGTATGAAGAGGTGGTTGAAATCAATGAGCGGCTGATGCGTGAGAAAGAGAAAGAGATTGATTCGGTAAGAAATATTATCCAAAACCTCGGGAAAAACTACGGCATTATCGACGTGGAAAACCAGGCCCAGGAGGTGACGGAAGGATACCTGCGTACGGTGGATGGCAATGCTTCGCGCATCAACACACAGGGCGTTAACCGCCTGAAGAGTAACCTGGAGGAAAAGGGAGGTGAATTCCTGGTGTATCGTGCTTATATCGTAAACCTGATGACGCGCTACAATGAAATTAAGACGCAGTATGAGCAGGCCTACAAGGATGTGAACAAGCAGTTTACTTTTACCAATACCGTTACAGCACCTTTTGTTTCTGATAAGAAAGCTTACCCGGTACGTTGGCTGATTGTACTGTATACTGTGGTCGCGGCGCTCATCCTCGCACTTATTGTGATTGCGATTATTGAGAACAAGAGAAGTATGGAACTTTTTAAAGAAGAGAGTTAAAGTTTTGAGCGAAAAGCTGAAGATAAAAATAGCCTACATCGCAAGTGCGGTTTTTCTTGCACTGAGCGCCTACTTTATAGCTATCGAAAGGTTTTATTTTTCCGCCTTTTTTCCGGTAGCGCTGGCGCTTTTGTGGATGTACATCTATCGTCTCGACTGGGTGCTGTTGCTCATCACTTTTACCACGCCGGTGGCCATGCAGCTCAGCGATATGGATATGGGGGTGAGTATTTCGCTACCCTCCGAGCCGCTGCTCTTTGGGGTGCTTACGGTGGCGGTGCTCAAATGGATGTTTGAAGGCCACTACGATAGGCGCATTTTACGTCATCCGGTAACTCTGGCACTCATTGCCAGCCTGGTGTGGATGTTTTTTACTTCTGTGACCAGCGAGCTGCCACTTGTTTCATTGAAATATTTCTTGTCGCGACTGTGGTTTGTGGTGGCTTTCTATTTCCTGGGAGTACCCTTGTTTAAGGATTTGAAGAATTTTAAGCGCTTCAACTGGTTTTATATCATTCCGTTGTTTTACGTGATTTTTCATGCCACCAAGGTGCTGGCGGCCCATGGTTTTGATGAGGACGTCAGCCACTGGGCCATGAGTCCGTTTTATAACGATCACACGGCCTACGGAGCTATCCTGGCCTTGTTGTTGCCTTTTACGCTGGCCACCATGTTTTACAGGCGCTACAGCTTTAACTACAGGGTGGCGGCTGCTGTAGCCTCAGTAATTTTGCTCGTTGCGCTCTATCTTTCAAACAGCCGTGCGGCATGGCTGAGTTTTGTGGGTGCCTTCGGTGTGCTGACAATTATCTTTTTCAGGATAAAATTCCGCTATGTGTTCCTTACGCTTGCCGTTTTAGTGGGTATCTTTTTTAGCTTTCAGACACAGATCATCGACTTTATGGAAGACAATGACCAGGACAGCTCCGGTGAATTTAAGGAGCATGTGCAGTCGATGTACAACATTTCCACCGACGCCTCCAACCTTGAGCGGATCAATCGTTGGAATTCAGCACTGAGGATGTTTGAGGCCAGACCAATTCTGGGATGGGGGCCCGGCACCTACCAGTTTGTTTATGCACCGTTTCAGCGGTCGGATGAAAAAACCATTATCAGCACCAACTTTGGAGACATGGGGAACTCGCACAGCGAGTATCTCGGACCGCTTTCTGAGTCAGGAATACTCGGGCTGGCGTTTATTCTGTTGCTAATCCTGCTGGGCATAAACCGCGGATTGAGAATTTATCAGCAATCGAAAATTCCGGAAGTCAGGTTATTCTCAATGGTAGCCATCCTGGGACTCACCACCTACTGGATACACGGATTCCTGAATATTTTCCTCGATACCGACAAGCTCTCGGTGCCCGTTTGGGCTTACTTTGCCGTAATTGTTGCCCTGGATATTTATCATTTTCAAAGGGAAGGAAAAGACAAAGTACAGGAATAGAATTATCTGTTTAAAACGAAAAAGGGACGATAAAATCTTCAGATTCTGTCGTCCCTTTTTTTTTATGAGATTGAACTTATTATCAGTTCTGTTTTACTCTTTCAGAATATTCGCCTGTGCGTGTATCAATTTTAAGCAGGTCACCTTCATTGATAAACAATGGCACTTTAACCGTGGCATCTGTTTCAACGGTGGCATCCTTAAAAGCGTTGGTAGCTGTGTTTCCTTTTTCGCCGGGCTCGGTGTAGGTCACTTTTAGTTCTACATATGCAGGAAGGTCACAACTTAAAGGTGTTTCGGTATCGGCATGGAACAGAATTTCAACGTTTTGTCCTGCCTTAAGAAACTGGGGCGCATTGATGATGTCCTCATCCACAAAAGTCTGCTCAAAGGTTTCATTATTCATAAAATGATAAGTCGTGTCTTCTTTGTAGAGGAACTGATAGCTTCTGCGTTCCACACGCTGAATATCAATTTTCACTCCCGAGTTAAAAGTATGCTGAACGACTTTGCCGGTTTTGAGGCTTTTCAGCTTAGTTCTTACAAAAGCACCACCTTTACCTGGTTTTACGTGCTGAAATTCAACCACAGTCACCAGCTCACCATTATGATTAATGCACAGCCCGTTTCTGATATCTGAAGTATTTGCCATAAAAATCTGTTGTTTAAGAAAATTAATAATTATTCAAATTTCAGGTAGCCTTTCATGATACCCCGGCTTGACTTATTGATGAAGGTAAGGATCTCATCTCTTTCCGGTGTTGCAGGCACTTCGGCTTCAATAACCGAAACTGCATGACTGTTGTTCAGCCCTTTGAGGTAAATAATTCTGTAAATATCCTGAATTTGATTGATTTGTTCACTACTGAATCCGCGTCGTCTCAGTCCCACCGAATTCACCCCCACGTATGAGATAGGCTCACGAGCAGCCTTGGTGTAGGGTGGAATATCTTTTCTGACCAGCGAGCCACCCGAAATAATGGTGTGTTTCCCTATTTTTGAGAACTGGTGCACCGCGGTGAGGCCGCCAATGATGGCCCAGTCATCAATTTCCACATGCCCGCCAAGGTTGGCGGCATTGGCCATCACCACATTATTGCCGATGATACAATCATGGGCAATGTGGGCGTAGGCCATTATCAGGGTGTTATTTCCCACAACGGTTTGATTGTTGGCTTTGGTCCCTCGGTTGATGGTCACAAACTCTCTGATAGTGGTATTGTCTCCAATAACGACAGCGGTTTCTTCACCCTCGAATTTTAAATCCTGCGGGATGGCGGCAATGACAGCGCCGGGAAAAATCTTGCAGTTCTTCCCGATTTTCGCTCCTTCCATGATGGTTACATTCGAACCGATCCAGGTGCCTTCGCCAACTTCCACATTTTTTTCGATGTTTACAAAAGGCTCAATAACTACATTCTTAGCTATTTTCGATTGAGGATGAACGTATGCTAAAGGTTGATTCATATCTGTTATTTATTTTTTACTATTTGAGCTACCAGTTCTGCTTCTGTGGCAATTTCGTTCCCGACAAAGGCCCGTCCTTTCATATGGCAGATGCCTCTGCGCATGGGTGACAGCAGTTCGAGGTGGAAAACGATAGTATCACCGGGTACTACTTTTCTTCTGAATTTTACATTGTCAATTTTGGCAAAATAGGTGATGTAGTTCTCCGGGTCGGGAACGGATGAAAGAACGAGAATACCTCCCGTTTGTGCCATGGCCTCTACCTGCAATACACCCGGCATAACGGGTTCATTGGGGAAATGGCCCACAAAAAAAGGCTCGTTCATGGTAGCATTTTTTATGCCTACCACATGGCTCTCACTCATCTCCATAATTTTATCCACTAAAAGGAAGGGAGGCCGGTGGGGCAGTAGCTTTTTTATTTGGTTGATGTCGAATACCGGCTTCTGTTTTGGGTCATACTGAGGGATATGCTGCAAGGCTTCTGCTTGCTTGATATGTTTTTTAAGCAGTTTTCCAAACTCCACATTAGCCTGATGCCCCGGACGCGTGGCGATAATTTTTGCTTTCAGCGGACGGCCTACCAGCGACAGATCGCCCACCACATCCAAAAGCTTATGCCTTGCCGGTTCGTTCTGATGCTTCAGTTCTGTATTGTTCAGGATTCCCTGCTCCTTCACTTCCACATCATGCTTATCGAAAAAGTCGGCCAACCATTTCAGCTTTTCATTACTTATGAGATGCTCAACAAACACAATAGCGTTTTCAAGGTCGCCGCCTTTAATTAAGCCATGCTTGATGAGTGGCTCAAGCTCATGCAAAAAAACGAAGGTCTTACAATCGGCAAACTCTTCTTCAAATTGTCCGATATTCTCCAGGTGAGCAAACTGAGGTCTGAGTACTTTCGAGTCGTAATCAACCATCACCTTCACTTCGTAATGATCGCTGGGCATAGCAATAAACTCTACACCGGTTTCTTCATCTTTATAGGTTATGGTTTCTTTCAGCTCGAAGTAATTCTTTTCAGCCTCCTGCTCAACACAACCTGCTTCTTTGAGCACATTAACGTAAGGTGTGGAACTTCCATCCAGGATAGGACACTCTTCACTGTCAATTTTTATCAGGGCATTATCGATCTCCAGTCCGGCCAATGCGGCCATGCAATGTTCGATGGTTTGCACTTTAGCCTCGCCTGATGAGATGGTGGTTCCCCTTGAGGTGTCGGTAACACGGCCTGGATCCGCTTCAATAAGCGGTTGCCCATCCATGTCAATCCGTTGAAATTTAATTCCATGATTTACCGCTGCCGGTTCAAAAGAAAGTGTAACATCCAGGCCACTGTGCAAACCACGGCCTGAAATGCTCACTGGGTTTTTTATCGTTTTTTGCATTTTATCCATAAGCGCTGCAAAATTAACTATTCCTAAATGTATTGCAAATGAATCACTTGTTTTCTTTTAAGCGCTGCTCTATTTTTCCGATGCGCTCTGTTAGTTTTGGTAGATTCTTGAACAACAGGATAGAGCGTTTATATTTTGAGATATCAAAGGCCGGAGAACCTAAAACGGTGAGCCCTTTTTCTTTGATGCTGCTGGCAATGCCCGACTGGGCTCCAATTTTCACATCATCAGCCGTTTCGATGTGGCCTGAGAGCCCCACCTGGCCGCCAAACATATTGTTTTTGCCTACTTTGGTGCTTCCTGATATTCCTGTTTGTGCTGCAATAACCGTGTTTTCTCCGATTTCCACATTATGAGCCACCTGTATAAGATTGTCGAGCTTCACCCCTTTACGGATAATGGTAGAACCCATGGTGGCGCGGTCAATCGTGCAATTGCTGCCAATCTCCACCGAATCTTCAATAATCACATTTCCTATCTGAGGAACTTTCTCATAATTGTTGTCTTCTTGCGGAGCAAAACCAAAACCATCGCTCCCAATTACAGTGCCTGAATGGACAGTACAGTTTTTGCCGATGCGGGTGTCGGGATAGATTCTTACACCGGCAAAGATGATGGTGTTATCATCGATATGGCTGTTGGTGCCAATATAAGAGTGTGGATAAATCTTCACATTCTTACCCAGGCTTACCCCTTCTTCAATCACCACATAATCACCAATAAAACAACTTTGATCAGGATTGAGGCTTTTGTCAATGACGGCTGTTTTGGCAATACCCGTCCGGTCTTTTTTCATCTTCTGATAAGCCTGCAAAAGCCTGGCAAAAGCACTGTAGGCATCATCCGTACGAATCAGCGTGGCAGAAACAGGCTTGTCGGCATTAAAATCTTTGTTTACCAATACTACAGATGCTGTTGTAGTGTAAATATAAGGTGTGTATTTCGGGTTTGCCAGAAAACTCAGTGTCCCGGGCTTTCCTTCTTCAATTTTAGAAATATTACTGACCACAACCTCAGGATCTCCCTCCACTTTTCCTCCTACCAGTTGTGCTATATCATTTGCTGTGAACTTCATGCTTTCATTTTTCGTCCTAAAAAACTGCGTAAAGATATTTAAATTTTGTAAAACGTAATCCTTGATGCGCCTACCCTTATCTTTCTGTTTTATTGGGCAATATCTTTCGGATAGCACAGAAAATACTTGTACACTATTTTTGTGATTCCTACCGTATTTATCTGCTCCGATGCGCTGATAATATCTTCTATTTCTCCGTTTTTATGTTTTATTTTTATGGTTTCGCTAACCGGATTGTAGGCATGGTTGTGCGCTTTTTCACTAAATACCAGGTATTCGGCTTCCTGCTCGCTTAGCTGATATTTCTTCTTGACTGCCATTTTCAGCTCGCTAATACGCTGTTTGCTGAATGGGTAATCCTGTATTTCAATTTTAAACAACTTACGGTTTATAAGGTTTCGGCTGAGAAGCGATAAAAGGTAATCGTCTGCATAACACCAGTTTTTTATGGCCGAAAGGATGTCAAAATCGTCGAGCTTCACAAATTCGCCCAGCAGGCTGGGGTTTTGCTCCAGGTCTTTTTTCCCAAAATTATTCCTGATAAAGAGATCGAGATGCG
>JASMTJ010000154.1:0-2894 GCA_041694335.1 Bacteroidales bacterium | reverse complement strand
TTCGCCAAGCTGTCTCAAACACACATCAACCGGGTGGTTGAACAATTGAGCAATCGGTCTAGAAAACGCTTGGGCCACCGAAAACCGATGGAGGTGTTCTGGGGTGAATATTCTGGAGCACTATGAATGAGCGGTGCTGCTGTTATTGGTTGAATCCACGATAAAAGCGGCGTTTTGTAGGATCGACTAAGTATGGATCAGAAACGATATACGTTAAATATTGCCATTTCGACTTTAAGATCAAATTTCGATGAGCTCTTGCGTTATCTGTTGACAATAAAAGATAAAATGCCGTTGCGTGTATCTTTTTTGGTTATTTCGCAATTGGAGCTGAAAGATGAATTTTACGACTTTGAAGGCATTAAAGTTTTTAAATGTAGAGAAAAAGGCCTTTCAAAAAGTAGAAACTTAGCCTTGCGGGAGTGCAATAGCGAATGGATATGGTTTCAGGATGACGATATTCACTTATTAACTAATAGAATTCCTATGCTAGTTGATTGTCTTGATTCTCTTGATAAGGACATGTTGCTTGTTAAAGTGGCTAGCCTAGAAGATCCGACCAAGCCTTTTAAAGACTATGGTCGTTATAGTGTTTTTGCGAGATTCCTAGCGTTTCGTATTTCGTCGATAGAAATAGTCGCTAAAGTTAGTTTCTTGAGAAAAAATAACCTGAAGTTTGATGAGAATTTAGGGTTGGGTAGTGCTCTTCCATCATGTGAGGAGAACCTCTTCTTTTATCAAAGTGTTATTGAAAATAAGGCTCACTTTAAGCTCTATGACCAAAGTGTTTGCCTACACACAACACTGGTTGAAAATCGCAGTATCGATTATAAAGCTAGGTATCGTGCAAAAGGTTATTTGCTTGGGAAGATGCGAAATTTAACTAGTCCCTTAGTTCTTTTTTGGTGGGCAATTCGAGGATCGAATGATGGTATTTCCCGCGGCTTAAGGTTGCGATTGATGCTAAATGAATACATTTCTTCATTCTTCACTAATTAGAGTTAGTCAGGTCCAATGAAAATCATTTATCTCCACCAGTATTTCAGTACTCCAGAAATGTATGGCGGAACCCGTTCCTACGAAATGGCTCGCCGCATGGTTTCTGCTGGTCATGAGGTCCACATGGTTACCAGTTATCGTGAGCAGGATAATGATCGGCAGGGTTGGTTCCAAACGAACGAAGCAGGTATTCAGGTTCATTGGTACCCTATTCCGTACTCCAATCACATGAGCTTCCGTCAGCGTTTGAAGGCTTTTTTTTCGTTTGCTTTGGCCGCTCGCAAAAAAGCTCTTCAGTTGGATGCAGATCTTATTTTCGCAACCAGTACGCCGCTTACCATAGCATTGCCTGCCGTTTCCGCTTCACGCAAGAAGAAAATTCCCATGGTGTTTGAGGTGCGGGATCTCTGGCCGGAAATGCCAATTGCCGTAGGTGCGCTGAAGAATCCGCTACTCAGGTTTGCTGCCCGTCGGCTTGAGCACTGGGCCTACTATAACGCTGAATCTGTGGTTGCGCTTTCGCCTGGTATGAAGGAGGGTGTCTTGCGTACCGGATATCCAGCTGAAAAAGTTGCAGTGATTCCAAATAGCAGTGACAACTCTGAATTTCAGTACAACGCTGAAGCTGGCGCAAAGTTCCGTGCGCAGCGTGAGTGGCTGGGTGAGAAGCCTTTGCTGGTTTACACCGGCACCTTCGGGCCAACCAATGGGGTAGGTTATATGGTGCCGATTGCGCAGGATTTGCTTGAACTGAATTCAGATGTTCGCATTCTTTTGGTTGGTGACGGCAAGGAGAAGACAAGAATAACCGATCAAGCCGAACAAGCTGGCGTGTTGGGTAGGAATCTCTTTATCGAAGGTATGCTGCCGAAAAAAGAAGTCCCGGCACTGTTAAGTGCGGCGGATATGGCTTCAGCGTTATTTATTGATCTTCCGGAGATGCGGCCAAATTCCGCGAACAAGTTTTTTGATGCCTTGGCGTCTGGCACGCCGGTGATGCTCAATTATGGCGGTTGGATGCATGAAATGATCGAGGCAAGAAGCTGTGGTTTAGCTATGTGGGACCACTCCGCTGCAGACGTGGCTGCAGAATTGGATGAAAAACTGCATGACCGGGAGTGGTTGGATCAGGCTGGCAAGTCTGCAAGACTGCTGGCAGAAGAACACTTCGATCGTGATGTGCTTGCGGATCAACTGATACAGGTTTTGCAGGCTTCTGTTGATGGGCAGTCGGAGTTGGCTTCGAAGATCGCGCCAGGTGAATACCGTTTCTAATGTTTGCAGTGGATGCTGAATTCTGATGCTGAAAAGATTGCTTGACATTGTCGCTTCCGGGCTTGGGCTTTCATTACTTGCTCCTGTTATTGTGGTGGTTGCCATTCTGATCCACCGCAAATTCGGCTCCCCCGTCTTCTTCCGCCAGACCCGCCCCGGTCTGCACGCCAAACCATTTGAAATGGTGAAGTTCCGCACCATGTTGGATGCAAAAGACGAAAACGGCAACACACTCCCGGATTCAGAGCGAATGACGCCTTTTGGCCGTTTTCTGCGGTCCAGCAGTTTGGATGAGCTGCCCGAACTCTGGAACGTGCTTAAAGGAGAGATGAGCCTGGTTGGCCCGCGCCCGTTGCTGATGGAGTATTTGCCCCTGTACTCCAAAGAGCAGTATCGCCGCCACGAAGTGCGCCCCGGTGTAACCGGCTGGGCGCAGGTGAATGGCCGTAATGCGATTTCCTGGGAAGACAAGTTCAAGCTGGACGTGTGGTACGTGGATAACCAGTCATTTCTGCTGGACCTGAAAATTCTTTTCCTCACCGTGAAAAAGGTATTGGTTCGCGACGGTATTAGCGGTGAAGGCGAGGCTACTATGTCCAAATTTACCGGGAATCAAAAAC
>JASMTJ010000153.1:0-1166 GCA_041694335.1 Bacteroidales bacterium | reverse complement strand
CCGCGAGGTGGGAACACAGCCGGCGCAGAAGACCGCTCGAAGATTTGCCATTCCCGATGCATGGCCGCGCGAACTGGATTCTTTCAACGCCTACACGTCTTTGGAGGTCGAAAAATGGAGGAAGGACAAAAGGGGACAGGCTAATAATTGACGTTTCGGAGGGGAAGAATTCGCTATTATTTTACCACATAGCGATCTTGAAGCAGCCTACTTGACAGCTGAAAGACTTAGACAATGCATTGAAAACACTCCAGCTGTATACAATAATACCGAGATCCCTTTCAGTGTAAGCATTGGCGTGGCCACTTACCAAGATGGCATCGAAAATGAGGATGAGATATTCAAAAGAGCCGACGATGCCTTATATGAAGCCAAACGCAAGGGAAAAAACATCACTGTAGCCTACCATAGTCAATCTTCAAATTCCATCCATGATTAATTGCGAGAGACGAAAATTGCCCAAGTGATTTTGATAATCCAAAATTGACCAGGTAACCCGGGGTGTGATCACCGAAAATTGACCCCCCTCAGCAAACTCTCCATCCTTGAGGCAGATTCGAATCTCAAGATGGAGGAAAGGAGGAATGCTGCAGGTGGAACAGTATGAATTCATCCGCACCGGGTATCGGGTTTACGGGTAATCTATTTCTGAACTTGCCAGACAAACTGGACACTCAAAAAATACGATTCGCAAGAGCAAAGGGGTCAAAAGGGGACAGGCTAATAATAAAGGGGACAGGCTAATAATTGACGAAAATTTTATTTTGGGCTAATCGTCCAAGGCAGCACGCAACCACTATTCATCCAAGGAGGTAAAAATGGCACGAATAGCCAGATTTGTTCGCAGTGATATGCCGACCGTATATCATATAATTTCCCGGACGGCCTTGCAGGGTCTGCCTATTAAGGACAGGGACAACGACTATCTACTGAATCTGATCAATAGGCTGAGCAAGCTTTATTTCGTGGACGTGCTCGGGTTTGCGCTCATGGGCAATCATTTCCATCTGGTGGTCCGCATGTATCCGGAATCTGAGGCCGGGGACGAGGAGATTAAAAAGCGGCTGGAAAAATATTATGGAAATACCCTTAACCTGGGCGAAGTCCGTTTGGCGGATTACAGAAGGCGTTTTACCGATTTGGGGGCGTTTGTAAAGGACATCAAA
>JASMTJ010000152.1:0-3717 GCA_041694335.1 Bacteroidales bacterium | reverse complement strand
CAACGGGGAGGTGCTGAAGGTTTTCGACACTATCAGTCACGTCTACGATACGGCTATGCAGTTTACTGTTTCGCTTCAAGTAATGGCCGGCAGTGAAACATCCCAAATGGTGGATGAACGCGTTTTGATACAGCCCGGCGGAGATATCCTTTTTGAGGAGACCTTTGATGATATCAATATTTTTCCTGAATCATGGGTGCTGGTGAATGGCGATGAAGGCACGGTGGCTTCGAGCAATCCCGATTTTGCAAATCTCTCTGACAGTGCCTGGATTGTATGGCAAAGCGGAATATTTAACAGTAAAATCGCTGTAGGAACTTCCTGGTATAATGAGGAGGTGGGTGCTGACGACTGGATGATTACACCGGCCATTGAGCTGGGTGAAAACGGACTGCTTACTTTCGATGCCCTCTCTATGACAACTACCGGCGATTATCCTGACGACTACCAGGTATTTGTATCCACCACCACACAAGATCCAGCAGGTTGTCTGGATAATGGTGCTGCCTTGACGGTGCAGGCCGAAGAGGTGGGTGATGACGTTGGTGGCGAAGGGATACAACACCGCGAAGTAGACTTGTCGGCTTATGCCGGACAAACCGTTTATATCGGCTTCCGCCTGATGACCCCTTATCAGGGTGGCGACAGGCTGGGTATCGACAATATTAAAGTAACTGATTTATAAAATAATGAGACTGTCTCATGATACCGTTTTGCGCGCTGGTAATTATCAGTTTCTTGCCCATACTCTGAAGGGGTCGCTGAAATTCAGCATTTTCCCTTCAGGGAATTAAAGGGTAAAAAGTGCGGACTGGCCGTAAATGGAGACTTGAGACAGCCTCCTTAAATAAAACGATTGTAAACCAATATTTTATAGCTATGAAAAAACTATTACTACTAATTTCTGTAATGACAATTGCTGTGACTGTTTCGGCACAGACAATTAACGAAGACTTTAATGATGGATGGCCCGATGGATGGACTACCATTGATAATGGTGACAACGAAGGTACCTGGGCCTGGAATGACCAGTATGGTATCGATGGCACAGGATGCGCAGACCTGGATACCTGGGACGGTGACCTGCCAAACAGTGGGCAGGCCGACGACTGGATGATTACTCCACAGATAACTGTTGAAGACGGTGATATGGTTAGTTTTTACGCTGTTTGTAGTGCTGACTACCCCGATGAAATCAGTGTAATGGTCTCTAAAGGAGATGCAGTTGTTGATGATTTCACAATAGCGTTGGAAGAGAATATGGAGCTAACCGGGGATTATGTGAAATATGAATATTCATTGACGGATAATCCTGATATTAATGCAGGTGATGATATCTACGTTGCTATCCACTGCAACAGTAACGGCTCCTGGGTGGATGTGGATGATTTCTATCTGGGTCCTACGATGGCCACCCTTTTCGAGACGTTCGAAAATGGTATCCCTGAAAATTGGACGACCGTTGATGGTGGTCTTAACGAAGGAACCTGGGATACGGTTTCAGATGGCGGTCTTGAAGAATCTGCTGCTGCATGGGTAGATTGTTACGATCCGGGTCCGTCTGACGACTGGTTGATGACTCACCAGGTTACCATTGCCGAAGGGGATTATCTTTCGTTCTGGCTCGATATGGGCTACCAGGAGTTTTACGACACCCTTTACGTGCGCATGTCCACTGCAACGAATGCTGTAGAAGATTTTACAGTAGAAGTGGATGATATTATTACGACTACGGATGGATTTACCAAGTACAACTACAACCTTGCGGATGTGGAAGGTGTCAGTGCCGGTGATGCCGTCTATGTGGGCTTCCATGCGGCTTCCTGGGGCTCGCAAATCTGGCTTGATAACGTGCGTATGGGTGCCTACCAGCCTCCGGTATTTAATGAAGCTTATGCCATGAGCGAAACCGAGTTGGCTGTTACTTATGACATTGAAGTCACGGAAGGAGATATTAACCTTGCGGATATTGAGCTCGATAACGGGGATGAGATCATTACTTTTTCAGGATATATGATTGATCCGAATGATGCGAAAATGGTGCATCTGACAGGCGCCTCCTCGAATATGGTGGGCGACAATGTGGCTGATATTCTCAGGAATACTGCTTTTGAGTATGAAGTGGAGTTTTATGCAGGAATTTTACCACTGACCTACACGAGCATCACAAATCCGGACGGTGATTTAATTTACGATGGCCCGATGGGTACGTTTAAAGGGATTGTTACTTACAAGAATGATGATGGCTCGAGAGTATGGTTAAGCGATGCCGAAGGGGCACACCACTCAGTGAACACCTACCAATCGGGCGGCAGCCTTGCTGACTCTGTAAACATTGGTGATGAGGTGCTGATTTACGGTGCGATGAGCCCTTATGAAAACCAAACCGAAATTTATCCGGCAAGTTATATTACCACCCTTTCATCAGGAAACAGTTTATTCCCTGCCACTATTGTTTTAGGTTCTGATATAGCTGCAGACAACGCTGCTGATGAGGATCCGGCAGAAATGTATGAAGGCGTGCTGGTTTCTGTGGAAGATGCTGTGGTGCAGGAAATGATAGAGGAGTTTGTTCTTGACAATTCAGATACTATTACCGTGGCTTTGTGCAACGACGGCGAAGCGAATTTCTATGTTGGCGATAATCTTGGTATCTACAACGGTGAGTTTACGACCTCATCCATGAATGTTGGGAGTACCTATAATGTTACGGGTATTCTGGTTAACAAAGGCGGAAAGTATGTGGTGGCACCACGACTTGAGGCCGACCTGTCTGAAGTAACAGGATTATCAGAGGTTGAGGAAGAGGCTGTTTTAAAAGCTTATCCTAATCCGGTAGCCGACTATCTGAATATAGAATCGAAGCAGGAGGTGAACCGTGTGGTGATTTTTAATGCCCGTGGTGAGCACGTGCTTTCAGAAGACATCTCAGGGACAACGGAGGTTAACATGAAGTCGCTGCAGGGAGGCGTATATTTCGTCAGGTTCTTTAACGATGACGAGTGGATACAAACCAGCCGCATTGTGAAGCGATAAAAAATATTCACCCCTTGGGGTGTTTGATTTTTCAGGTTTAGTTTGGAAAAGGAGCGCAGGTTTGTGCTCCTTTTTTCGTTATACAAAAAAAGGTTTTGAAGACAAGAAGAGGCTGTCCAAAAAGTCCTAAACGCCTGTTTTCAGCAACTTTTTACCCCGAGCCCTAAAGGGTGAAGTTGCTGAAAATCAGGGCTCCCTTTAGGGTAAGGGGTGATGACTGATTTTCAGAATACCCTTTGATTTTGACTTTTTAGACAGCCTCGTAATGGATGTTTGGCGTTGCCATTATCCATCCATTTGAAAATGGGTGCTATTCTCACAGGATGGCTGCAAATTTTACAATGTTTTTCTATGAGTTTAGCACCCAGATTCATCTGGGTGGTTGTGGTTGCCAAAACATAGGTTTCAGTAGCCCGCTTTGAGCGGGCTTTTCTATCAAATGATACAAAAGAATTTTAATCCCAGCGCCATCATATGTTACAGAAAAACCCATTTGTAGAATCATTCGCGATATCCTAATGGATTATTTGCCTGGTATATGGAAAGTGCGCTCAAAGCGCACTAAATTAGATATTCAGGGCTTCCATCATCATTCATTTGAAAATGGGTGCAAATCTCATACTTTGCGATGAAATGGTTTCCATGAGATTTGCACCCTCATAAATAAATGGGTTCGGGTAT
>JASMTJ010000151.1:0-1452 GCA_041694335.1 Bacteroidales bacterium | reverse complement strand
TGGCGCTGCGCCACCTCTGGTTCATAGCCGTGAACGCTGTTACGCCGCAACTCGCGGCTGATCGTGCTGTTGTGGCAGCCCAACACTTCTGCGATCTGTCGTTGGCTTTTGCCGGCCACACGCAGGGCCGAAATCTGGTATCGTTGTGTCTGGGTCAGTTGTCGGTACTTCATCACTGCTTCACTTTGGTCGGTAAAGCCCGTGAGGGTACCGGCGACGGCCCTCCCGCCTCTACCTGGTTACGCCAAAGTGCTGCAGTTATTATCTGAATTCACGTTTTAAGCATAGGAGTGCCACCTAAGAAAGCTGGTGGCGTTCTTAGATCTGGATTATAAAAATTACATTGCACCGCTAGGCGACAGTTACCGATTTAATAACGTCTCACTTACAGAACTGAAATTCTCCAAATAAATTGATAGGCTGACTTGGCGAAGTTTTTAAGCTATTTTAATCGCCATTCTTAAGTGCTTGGGGCATGCTCTGTAGTTAAAGTCTTTATGGCGCGAAGAATAGGCAAGTTTTTATAAACTTGCCTTTAGGCTCTGATCTATAATCGCCGCTAACGTTCCATGAAAAGTTTTGGTTTGCGAGTTAGGGCACAGCTTGCAGGGACTATGTCGACTATTTATTTTTGGCTTTTAACAGTGCCTTTTGTTTCCGGCGATATATCGGAATCCTGGTCTAATGCGCCAATTTTGACGAGTAACTCCAGTTGAGCGCTTAAAGATTCGACAGATTTGATTTTCTCCTCGAGTTCGGCGCGTTTTTCCTCAATACCCTCAATTCCATCATTGTATTGATATGAAACTATAGGGACCAATAGTGCAGCAGCGGCGAAAACGGCGGACACGAGAACCGAAGTGTACCTCTTGTGTCTAATTATGTCCTCCGATAAACTTTCAATCTCTTTTTTTGTGCGCTCTAGTATCATGCCACCATTCGAAACAGCTGCATCGGATGGAATAAAATCACTGAGCATGAATTTTTTCTGATACTTGTCGGAGTACCCATCGCTGAGTCCGCAAGTCCTGTGGAATTCAATAGTGGAAAACTGATCTCCTCTAGTGATGCCGATATAGCTATCGCTGCCATTGTAAAGCATGCAAAATAGTGCCCCGTGATAGCCGGGATCAACCTGAGGACCATTTGAAAGAATGACCCCACGAAAAAAAAGCGAGTTTTTAACATCAAATCTGGCAGTGACAAAGCTTGGGAGTTTGGCTTTCTCTTTACATGAGACAATAACGTATGAGTAAGGTGGTATTTTGAGAGTTGGTTGCCTTCTGGTTAGAGTAATAAATTTGCCCTGACACCAGACATCGTCGCCAAGTCGAAGATCATAACTAGCTGTTGATGGAGGTTGGTCTGCTCCCTCAAGTAAAGTATTGGCTTCAAGTAGCGGAGCCATTTGTCGTTTAACTAGAACGCTTCCCTTGCAATTAATGCAGTCAA
>JASMTJ010000150.1:0-2827 GCA_041694335.1 Bacteroidales bacterium | reverse complement strand
CTCCTCATCTTCAATCCCACAGTCCTCCTCGCTCAGTGGTTTGTAATGATTCTGGAAGAACCACTGCGAATCAATCATCACCAGGGTAAGGGTGTCGTTCAATGATATTTCAACCGGTCCGGGGCATCCGTTTTCAGGGAAAAACACCTTACGGTTCATCCGCCCGTTTAAATACCTCTCCTGGTTTAGCAGATGAAGGTAACCCGATTGCTTCCCTTTAGCCCAATCGTGGTTTCCGGGAATAAAGAACACTTCGCCCTTGTAGCTCTTAAAGGCTTCTATCTGCGTATCCAGTGCCTCTTCCGCTTTGCCCCGCCATTTGTTGATTTTATCAGGCAGTCCTACCGGGTAAGCGTTGTCGCCAAGATTCACTACAGCACTTTGAGAGCCCATTAAAGAAATATCCTTTTTCAAACGAGAAAATACCACAGAAGATTGCTTGGCATCACCGGCATCACCAACAAGAAAAAGTGAATAACTAATATTTTCTTTAGCAGGATATTTTTTTTGAAGGGGCTCACCGCTATTCTTATAATAAGGCCCTTGCACTTTACACGATACTGATAATAGCGCCAAAAGGAAAAAGAAGGAATACTTAAAGCTACGATTCATTGTTATCATAAAAGATGACCAGCGATTTTCAGTTTTCAGAACTTACATCAATACACTGAGGCAGTATGAATTATCCGGGCTGAATATATCCCGGTAACCTTCAAAATTCCCCACCTTCAGTTGCGAAAATCTTCAAGCCAATATACAAAAGTTTGAATCTAAGCCCGGCCTTCGGTTACTTTTTTCTCAACACCTCATCCATCTCCATTCTAATCCATGGCAACTTTTTGATAAGCAGAAAGTCACCAGACTGCGGATCATAATGGTAAAGAAATCTTCGTGGTGCACTTGAGTTACGGTTGCGTTTGATGAAGCGGTTCATATAATGGTCGAAAATATACTGAGCATAATTTGTACCCATATCCTGGGCAAAACGGTACATATCCTCTTCATCTACATCGCGATATTTGTATTTGTAACGGACCTTGCGGGTTTCGTCGTCTTCAAAATAAAAGCCCCTGACCTTGTCGGTAATGGAATCAGAGATAAAGTAAAACTCCTGACCTTCCCTGCCCCTCATCGACAGGTTCA
Source organism: Bacteroidales bacterium (assembly GCA_041694335.1). GTDB lineage: Bacteria > Bacteroidota > Bacteroidia > Bacteroidales > JAIPAH01 > JAIPAH01. Next base: position 1,684 of record JASMTJ010000150.1, on the reverse strand, counting down.
GCCATGCATTCAGGTTTACGGCGTCCAGGTCGAAGTTTTTAAAATACTCACGCCCTTTAACATATCCCACATCGCTGTAAGGTTGAATGTACTCCTCCAACTCCATCTGAGGAAAACTCACTACGATTGGATGAATCGTATCGTTTTCAAAAAGGGCTTTCAGCTTTTGACCTTCATAAAACTCAAATCCATAATTTGAGAATTGGTTTTTAAAGGCATCAAAGAAACTTGCTTTAAATTTTTGTGGGTTTACATTTTTGATGATTGCACTTTCGTGAAAACGGACCGAATCAATTTGCCATTTGGCCAATCCGGAGGTGTCTGTGTCCGTATCTTTGTAGGAAACCATATAAATTGCTGAAGGCTGCTTCAAAATCACGGGCGGGCGCTCTTCTGATTGCACAAACTCTTTGGCCAGCTTACGGTCGATACTGCATCCTGAAGCAAAAACTAAAAGGGCCGCCAGTATCATGATACCAGACAACCCTTTTCCTGAACTAATAGTAATATTTTTCATAGGTAATCTCTTTTTTCCGATCCAAACAACGTTTATGAAAGCAAAGATCGTGCAAAAAACGAGATTAACCGAATGTTAAGGTTAATTCTTCAGAAGTTCCTGAGCAAAAGCTTTTCCGTATTCAACACTTTGCTTTTCGTCTTCGCCATCCGGAGTGAACTTTATAAAAACGCCTTCGCCATAGACTTTCAGCTTGAGTTGCTCAAGAAAAGTGTTCAGCATTTTTGAAGCCTCTCCACTCCAACCATAAGATCCAAAGGAGCCAGCCAGCTTTCCTTTATCACGAAGAGGAGTCATCACTGCAAACAGCTTATAAATGGGTAACAGAATGTTTTGGTTAATGGTAGGACATCCCACGATTAATGCATTGGCTCGCGTTACTTTCTCTTCCATCTCACCAATCGACATCATTTCAATATCGCATACATCCACTTCAATATCTTTTGAAGTCTCCTTGATTCCACTGGCAATAGATTCAGCTATGGCACCTGTTTTCTGATAAGCCGAGACGTAAGGAATAAACACCCTGTTTGTTTCAGGATATTTTACAGCTTCAGAAGCATATTTCTCTGACAAATCCACCCATTTTTTCCAGTCATTCAGGAGCAAAGGGCCATGGCCGGTAAGGATGCCTTCAATTTCAAGTGGACGAATCTTATCGATAGCTTTCAGCATAAACTTGCTGAAGGGCCTCAAAATCACATCGAAATAGTATTTGAAAGCCTCATCGAAATTCGCTACCTGGTCGTCATACATGCGCTCGTCGCAGAAATGGCAACCAAAACTGTCGCATGTAAACAGCAGCTTATCCTCTTTCAGGTAAGTGTAAATCGAATCGGGCCAGTGAAGGTTTGGTGCACCGATAAACTCCAGTGTCTTATTTCCTAAATCGAGCGTATCGCCATTCTTTACGGTCATGCTTTTAAACTCATTCCCAATCAGGTCGCGCAGATAACGTATTGCATTCCCTGACCCTACCACAGTTGCATTGGGAGCAATGTTAAGCAAATTACGCACGTTCCCCGAATGGTCGGGCTCGGTATGATCGAGGATGATATATTCGATTTCCGAAGGATCGGTCACCTGCTTCAGCTTCTCCAGGTAAGTATCCCAGAATTTTTCTTTGGTAGTCTCTACAACGGCCTTTTTTTCTGCATTGATAAAGTA
>JASMTJ010000149.1:0-1716 GCA_041694335.1 Bacteroidales bacterium | reverse complement strand
GCTGTGGTGCGGCATCTACCAGGGCTTTGTAAATGGTCTTCATACAGTTTCCTCCTGTCCGCTCCATGTATTCTCTGGCGGCGTCAACTGCTGCGTTTTCCATTTCCTCCGGCAAATAGTCGGCAGGCACCAGCCTCCACCCCTCCGGCACCCCGCCTTGCTGGGCGGGCTGGGCCGGGTTAACTTTCGGCCAGCACTCGTTACACGCATGCAGGTGGCGCTCAGTTTCCGTTGCGTAATGCCAAGGCATATAGTTCATGGAGCCGCCGCAGGTGTCGCAATCTGGATACGCCACCGGCTCCGTACCCTGGGCGCTTTGCTGTGGAGTGGTGAGCGTCTTCAGAAAATCATACATGAGCGGGTCTGTATCACGATTGAAAAACCGGCGTGGTTTTCCATTCGGGTGCTCAACAACCATGTCGGTACCGACAGATCCGTTTGTTTTCCAGATCTTCCACCCCTCCGGCACACTCCCTTGCAGGGCGGGCTGGGGGTGGGTGTAGACAGGCTCAACTGTTATTTCCTCAAGCCCCGCATAATCTTCTGCTGCGATAGCGTTTGCAGCGTCGAAGCTCCACCCGTGTTCTTGAAAAACGCCCTTGTAGAATATCCCGAAGGCCACCGGCTCCGCACCATTAGTATAATCAAGCACCTCTTCAAGATATTCACATACCCTGTTCAGCTCATCGTTCTCGGCCCGATCCAAGTCACTAGGCCACACGAAATCATTCATAACCAACTCCTTCTTTAATAGAATACACAACACCAAAGTACAGTGCTCTCAGTTGTTTTAGGTTTGATTCATGGTCGTGGCCAAAAAGTCCCCAAACCAATCTTTCACGTTCACTAAGCAAAGTATCGCTCATTGCAATTTCGTATTCAACTTCCTCGCGTGAAATAATTCGTTGTTCGCCCATTAAATCATCCCACAATTCACCCGCTGTCATTCTACACCTTCCTGTTCATCTTCTACATTAATACCTGTCTGTAGCAAGATTTCATCAAGTGAATACTCTTCCTCAAAACTACCATCAATAGTAGCAATCACTTCAGCCATTGACAAACTTGTTTCACCGTATTGCATTACAAATCTCCAATCTTCTGAGGTAATGTCTCCGTGTATTGATTATCACGCAACCACTCCTCGATCATGTTGGCGGCAGTGGGAGCGTCTGTTTCATGGAAAAGCTCCGGCCACGGCTGCTTAATATAACGATTGCAGAAATATTGACCCAACCTCTCATGCCTATTTTCCTTATAATATTCACTCATTAAAAATTTTAGTGATTGCATCTTTATTATTCTCCATCCAGTCGAACAAATCAGTGAGACGAAGGTCAGATTTGGAATTTAGGTGGTCATAAGCATGTTCCAAGCTCTGTGAACACCACACATGCAACAGCTTTTCTTTCTTTTCTTCTTCTGGGCTTGAGGTTTTCACTTTATCGAGGTGACGACACACAATCTTATTACCTAGTGCGTCTGGTTCTTCCAATGAAACAACGCACTCGTCACCTTCAATGTAAACAACCTTACCGGGAACAGAAACCATGTTAGATACACTTAATACTTCAGTGTGAACCCCCATCACCAACTTTGATTTTATTACCCTGTTCTACATCAAGCTCAATAAGCGAATTTTTATAGTTTGGGTAATACCCTAGGGTTCCAATCAAATCAGAATCAGGGTTATTCCAAAAGGCTCCTTCCATTGAT
>JASMTJ010000148.1:0-2127 GCA_041694335.1 Bacteroidales bacterium | reverse complement strand
AAAACGCATAGCCAGAAGGGCATCAGCCTCCTGAAACGCCTTAACGTATTCTGTTGGCGGTAACTCATTGCCCAACAACGAATAATCCAATTTCGCCCCTGATGCTTTGATATCACGGAACAACCGACGATAAAACCAGCGATCGTCACCCCCAAAATGATTAGTACACATGGGAAGGGGTTTAATAATTAAGTCAGAATCCTCTTTCATCAATGCACAAATTGACTTTACAACCTCGTCTTCATATTTTTGCTTTAGATGTTGCGCCTCTTGTTCCGAAAGATCCGCCGCGTATTCCCGATAAGGAAAGTCTCTCAACCCCAATAAAAGCGTCTTTTGAGCGCCGCGTGAACGATGTACCACTTTTCCAGCAATCCCTTGCAACCAAGTAAACGCCGGATCTTCAGCGACGGGATCATTCTCAGCTGACACCCCAAGATGAAGCGCATTCTGCCGGGATTTCTCATCGCGATAGATTCGAACATCTGAATAGTCCAGAATCCTGCGTATGCTCTGATTTAGCCACTCGCTACCTAAAGGCCCAACACCTATGCCTGCAGCAACCGTCGTCACGCCAGCCGCACGTGCCCTTTCGAACATAACCTCCATGGGCGCAAGTTGCCCAATGGCCATCATTGGGCCACCGCCAAAAACTAAATAGTCCACCGCTGCGCTTTTAGCGATCGCATCCTCAGTTCCTATTATCTCAACGCCGTCGAATTCACGCATTTGTCTTCGCGTCATCTCCGTTACATACGGATTCAGAGACGAAACGATAAATTTCGTTTCCAGCCCAAGGCGCTTCCGCATCGATGTGATAATTCCAGCAATAATTGCTTTATCACCAAGAGTTTCAGTGCCGTACCATCCGCAGATTAATACGCGTTTGTTTACCCCCAACTCATTTGCTCCACCCTCCGCCAGCCTGATCTGTTGAGGCACACTTCTATAACGTTCAAGGTCAAGCTGAAAACGGCGTCTGCTCCGCAGTCTATTAAGCCGGTGAAATCCTGGGATTGCTTTTAACCTGGATTTAACGCCAAATCTCTGATCCAGCTTTTGAAGGAATTGCTTCCGATAATCAGACCTACCTGGAACGCCCACATAATCATGGTGGCACTGCTCACATTCATTCTGAATGATCGCGCTAAGGTGCTCCTTGTTACCGAAATAAGCATCACTTGGGTTGCCCTCGGCAATATTTGGGCTAAGAACTTTGCTTTTAACTGCACAATACGCCAACTCACCACGCGCAGTAATTGTTGCCCCCTGGTGCTGCCATGCACACCCCGCCCTTCTGGGTGCATTCCGAATGATTTGATCTATTAATGAGCGATAGAAAAACCGTTGCATGACAGACGGCTCATAATGCTGAATTAACCCTTCAAGGAACTCGGAAAATTCGTATTTTTCTTCAAATGTAAGGGCATAAGGGTCTTTCAAGTTCTCTGTATAGAGCCTTTGATGAGGAACGCCCTGACGGTATTTCACGTAAAGGTCGTTCCGAATGCAAAAATCAAGCAAGTCTGGTAGGTAATTTACATTCTCACGTATAACCGTACAGCCGATCCTGACACTATCTACAAAGGGAGCCCCCTTTATAAAATCAATAACTTTCTGAGCTCTGTCAAAATTTCCAGCACGCCCTCTTACCCGGTCATGAACATCCCCATAACCATCGAGCGATACCATGACATCAAAGTTAATGCCACGAGGCTTAAGAATCCCTCCCATCGCTTCAATTTGCTCTATTACCTGCCTGTATTTGAAGGCATTCGTGATTAAAGATACTCCCCGCAATTTCGGTAACGACTCCACCACAACTTCAACAAGGTCAGACAAATCCTTTCGCAGCGTTGGCTCGCCGCCATTGAAACCTATAGATTCAACTTCCGAGAACAGGCCATCACTCAGGCCTTTTTTAAGCTGATCGATGGAGATATCTGAACTTTGCTTATTCTCCCAAATCCTGCACATCTGGCAGCGTGAATTGCAGATATCGATTACGGGAAATTGTATTACCTTAGGTTTCTCCAAGAGCAAAGGCCGAGGAAGATACAGGAGCTTAATCGCATAAAAAATATCTGACATTCTCATATATTATTTATTATCCTTTTTATTTTATTA
>JASMTJ010000147.1:0-28353 GCA_041694335.1 Bacteroidales bacterium | reverse complement strand
AGTAACACCACTCAATCCGGGCAGCCTGACCTTACCCACCCTAAGTCCGGCGCGTGTGTTAACAACAAAAACAGAATTCCCATTTCCTTTCGGGAATCGTCGAATAAACGTTCGCATAATACCAGGGAAATGAAAGCCATGTGTGGGAGAAATAAAACCAATCAGAGTACCGTGTGCAGGAACCATTACATCTTTGCTGTCGACCCCGGAGATATCAATCATCCGGGATGAAATCCCAAACAACTCTGCTTCAAGTATCATCCAGGAAGCAACATTCTGTGCATTTCCTGTTCCTGAAAAGTAATAAATATCCAGCTTTTGATATCCCATGGCTCCAGTTTGAAGTTGCCATAAAGATAACGATATCTACAATACCTTTTCCATAAAAACCGCATTGTCAAATGGATTGTGCCGGTATGCCGGGATTTTGTAAAATCCTGCCTTCTTGTATGAACTGATGGCCGGTTTCATGTAATCAAGTGTATCGAGCCTGGCCTTTTTGTATCCTAAGGCTTTTGCGGAATCAAGTGCGGCATGAAGCAGCTGATTGCCGTAGCCTTTACCCCGCCATGGCACCTCAATGAACATCCGCTTTATTTCGGCAACATCAGCCTCAAGCTCGCGAACAGCAATGCATCCAACTGATATTTGATTGTGTTTCAAAAGAAAAGCCACTCCCTTTGGCGGACCATACATTTTTTCAAGAGATGTTAATTCTTCAGAAAAATTCTGGAATTGCAGTTCAAAGCCAAGATCCTCTTCATAACGCTTAAACATCCCGGCAAGATCTTTAAAATCTTCTTTATCAACTACTTTCGTAATATTTAATTGATTTTCCATATTTCTTATATGCATGTCTGAACTGAGGATACAAAGATAGAGGAAGGCCTGCAAAAAACATATTTTCTATTTTTGACAAATGATTCAGAAAACTTCGTTGCGAAAGATGGTCTTGAGCCTGCTCATCATATCCGTGTTACCTGCATTCGGACAGGTAAACCTGGAACATTTTATACGTGAGGGCAAAGTAGCTCTGTACAAGAACGAATATTCTGAAGCAATCAAGCATTTCAATGTGGTGATTGAAAGAAAAAAAGACCCTTTTGAGGAGTATTTTTATCGTGGTATTGCTAAATACAATCTTGGTGATTATCGTGGCGCCGCCTTTGATTTCACACAAACTGTTGATATCCATCCTTTCTATTACCGTGCCTATCACTACAGGGGCGTTACTTACTCGTCGATGATGGAGAAAGGGAAAGCCATCAAAGACCTTGACGAAGCCTTATCGCTTGATCCTTACAATGCTGAAATCCTTATCAGCAGAGGCACGGTGTATCTGCAAATGGGCCGGTTTAAAAAAGCACTGGATGATTTTGATGAAGCCATACTTATCGACGGCAGTATCCCACAGGCCTACCTCAACAGAGCTATCACTCACAAAGAACTCGAAAACTATGTGGAAGCCCTTAACGATTGCAACCGTGCAATTAGCGAGAATAATTTCTTTAAGAAAGCTTTTGCTGAACGTGGTCTTATCCGTTATGAAATGGGGCAGTACGAAGAAGCGCTTAAAGATTTTAACCAGGCGCTGAAACTGGATGAGAATAACTCCCGCTACTTCTATTTCAAAGCCCTCACACTTTATAAACTTGGAGATATTGAGGGCACCCTCAACAACTACAGCAAGGTGCTTGAACTTGACCCCACCAATGCTCTAACTTATTACAACCGCGCCATTATTTATTCGCAGGTAAAAGAATATGAGGCTGCTATTCAGGACTTAAACCGAGTGGCCGCGCTAAATCCGAATAACATGCTGACTTATTTCAATCGTGGTCATATTCATTTTAAAATGAATGAATATGAACGTGCGGCAAAAGACTACACAAAAGTTATTGAGCTTTTTCCGAAATCAGCAAGAGGATATTTTATGCGGGCCGAAGCCAGGCAGAAGGCTGGCGATTATGAGGCAGCAAACAAAGATCGCAGGATGGGAAACCTGCTTCTCGAAGAACATGATAAGTATGCCAGCGAAGGCAAAGCCGGGCAATGGGTCGACTCTACCTATTTCAGTAAGATCATCGAGTTTGAAGCCGATTTCAGAACAGGAGAAGGCATAGCGGGCACTAACATCTCTGAAAAAACGCGCATCCATCCAGAAAAGAATTTCACTTTCAGATTGCTCAGCGGAAACGAAAGCCAAGGCCGTTCGAGTGGCTATGTATCAGTATTTAATCAAAAAAATGAGTACGGCATTAAGTTGATTCTTGACAACCCGGAGAACACAATCCCCTCTCCGAGCCTCCAGTCGTTAATGGAAAGAGTCGACAGCCTGATTACCTTCAGCGCCCCCAGCGCCGAACTTTACTTTGTAAAAGGAATCATCAACCAACAAATGCAGAACCTGACCACAGCCATCAGTAATTATAACATGGCCATGGTCACGGACCCATATTTCTATCCGGCCTACCTCAACCATGCCGACGCTCTTTATGAGATGAAGGAGAATATCAGGAATCACACAAAAGAGTTGCAGAATATTTCTCTCGGTCGAAACCAGGCTTCTTCGGTGAAGCAAACGGAAGTGAGCTACGAACCGGTTTTGAAGGATTTAAATAACGCCCTGTCATTGAAAAGCTCTGTTCCTGAAATTTGGTTTAATCAAGGAAATACTTTGCTGACGCTGAAAAAACATGCCGCTGCAGTGCAAAGCTTTTCGATGGCCATTAACCTTGACAAAGATTTTGGAGAAGCTTATTACAACAGAGGCCTAACCCTCATTTATCTCCAGGACAGTCGCAGAGGATGCACGGATATGAGTAAAGCCGGAGAGCTGGGCATTGATGCGGCGTATGAGGTTATCAGGAAATACTGTAATGAATAGGAATGGATTTTAAATTACGTAAAGGTAAATGCTCAAAAAGTGGCAAACCGACCCTCCCAAAACAAAAAGATGCCATATGCTATGCGCATACGGAATGTCTTTCAGGATATAAAACACCACACCTCCCGAATAGCTTAAGCCACCGGCAAGCAACAGCCAGAGACCATTTTCAGGCATTGTTTCGAGCAAGGGCTTAACAGCAACAATGATTGCCCAACCCATGGCCACGTAAAGAAATGCAGATAGCGTGCGAAATTTCCCTATAAAAAACACCTTAAAAATAATGCCGGCAACGGCCAATCCCCAGATGACGCCAAAAATACTCCACCCCCATGGGCCGCGCAAAGGACCCAGCGTGATGGGTGTGTAGGTTCCAGCTATCAGAAAATAAATAGCAGCATGATCCATCAGGTTAAAGAATTTTTTCACCCTGCGGACACGGATAGCATGGAAAAGCGTGGAGGTAAGGTAAACCGTAATCAGGGCACTGCCAAACACCGTAAAACTTACCACATGATAAACGTTCCCCTGGTCAACTGCCTTCATCACCAGAAGCACCAGAGCCCATATGCTCAGGCCCACGCCTATGCCATGGGTAATCGCGCTGGCAATTTCTTCTTTCTGAGAGTCAACATTCATCTTCAAAGCTTTTTGCAAAAATACAAATCCAATACGCTGTATGGGTGCTTTGACAGAGAAACCTTAAATTTGCCCTGAAATCAAACAAAAAATCCGTCCGGGGATTATATTAAAAAACAATATCAGACTACTATGAAGATTATTTGCATTGGAAGAAATTACGTATTGCATGCTAAGGAATTGGGTAACGAGGTGCCGTTCTCCCCGGTTTATTTCCTGAAACCCGACACTTCTCTGCTACTTAAAAACCGCCCTTTTTATTACCCGGAGTTTTCAGAGGAAATCCATTACGAAACCGAACTGGTCGTGCGCATCAACAAAGTGGGAAAAAACATCGAAGAAAAATTTGCGCACACTTACTATAACGAATTCTCTTTAGGAATTGACTTTACCGCACGCGACATTCAGCGCGAAGCTAAAGTAAAAGGCTTACCATGGGAGAAGGCCAAGGCTTTCGATCACTCAGCAGTTCTTGCCGAATGGATCTCGAAAGAGGAATTTGAAGACCTGCAAGATATTAATTTCTATCTGGATGTAAACGGCGAGCGGGCACAAACAGGTAACAGTGGAAATATGACCTTCACGATCGACTACCTCATTTCTTACTTGTCGAAATATATGACGCTGAAGATTGGCGATATTATCTATACAGGCACACCTGCGGGCGTAGGACCGGTAAAAATTGGTGATCACCTCCAGGGATACCTTGAAGACAAAAAGATGTTTGATTTTAAGGTGAAGTAAATATCAGGAGACAGACAGTTTCTGGTTAGCTATTTTATTACGATTTTATCGATCACATCCTTTCCGGCGGCATCGTTAAGCGATTTTGTAAGCTTTTCGCGGGCATAGCTGAGTTCATTCTTCACCACCGCAGAATTGATGGTCAGGAAAAGGGTGCGGTTGCGGATGCGCAGGTTTTCGGTATAGCGGGATATCATAGGCCCCACCACCTCCGGGTATTTTGAGATAAGCATATGTTCATGCACCTTGCCTTCAATCCGGTATGCTTTCAGCAATTGCTCAATAACCTCCTTCAGCGTTTGTTCGTTCGATTCTCTAAATACCATCGCTCTCCTTTTCAATATTACCTGATTTGATATAAAACACACGGTGCTCGCTATCCACAGCATCAAAAACCCTGGCGATACGATCGGGTTGGGTGTCAGTAATAAACACTTGCCCAAAACTGTTTTGGCTCACGAGTTTGATGAGTTGCGATACCCTGTTCTCATCCAGCTTGTCAAAGATGTCATCAAAGAGCAGAATAGGTTTACTCTTTTTTATCTCGCGGATATAGTCAAACTGCGCCAGCTTAATGGCGATGACAAACGATTTTTGCTGCCCCTGCGATCCGAATTTTTTCAAGGGGTGGCCGGCAATTTTGAAGTCCAGGTCATCTTTATGCACTCCCGCTGTGGTGTATCGTACCGCCCGATCCTTTCGCAGGGAAGCTTCCATCAACTCTTCAATATTTTGATTATGAAGCTGAGAAGTATATTCAATACTTACCTGCTCGTGCTGTTCACTGATAAAATCAAAGTACTTCTGGAAAATCGGAATAAACTCTTCGATAAACCGCTTGCGGCTATCGTATATTTTTTTGGCCAGCGGAATCATTTTAGCCGTCCAGATTTCAAGTGATGAAGCATCGTAAAGTCCTGTTTCCGCAAATCGCTTTAACAGGAAGTTTCGCTGAGCCAGCGCCTTGTTGTAGTTAAGAAGATTATCAAGGTAATACTTGTCATATTGTGAAATCACTCCATCAATATACTTCCGGCGAAGCTCGCTCCCATCATTAATCAGGTCACGGTCATAAGGCGAAATCATCACCAAGGGAATCAACCCGATATGATCGGCTAATCGGTCATATTCCTTTTGGTTTCGCTTAAACTTTTTTTTCTGATTACGCTTTAGCTGACAGCTGACAGCATCCGGACTCTCACTGACCAATTCATACTGACCGTTAATCGCAAAAAAATCTGCCTCATGTAAAATATTCTGGGAATCAACCGGATTAAAATAGCTCTTACAAAACGACAGATAGTAAATTGCATCTAAAACATTCGTCTTCCCCTCCCCATTATTCCCAACAATGCAGTTGATTTTCGGAGAAAAAACAAAATCCGACTCTCTGTAATTCTTAAAATTATTTAACCTCAGTTGCTTTAAATACATCACTCACCATTCATGTTCGATTAACTATTCTGCCAATTAACTATTCTACTGATGAACCACCGGCTTCTCTGCGTATTTTCTTCGCCACCTCATTTAGCAGCCATTGCGGGGTGCTGGTAGCACCACTCACTCCTACCCTTTCAGCTCTTGTAAACCACTCTTTCTTCAATTCGTTTGCTGAAGAGACAAAATAGGTTTGCGGATTCTGTTCTTTGGCCACCGAATAGAGAAACTTTCCGTTTGAGCTTTTCTTTCCGGAAACAAAAACCACCACATCATTATTTCGGGCAAACTCCTTCAAGGCAGGTTTTCTCCTCTTCATTTGGTTGCAAATCGTGTTGTGGCTTTTTAATAACTCCGGATTCTGCATGCGTTGCTTTAAAAGCGATCTTACATGCTCAAAGCGGTCTGTATCCATTGTGGTCTGGCTGTAGAGGCTCACAGATCCATCGAGTTTCTCAGCAAAAACAGCTGAATCAAAGTCTGCTTCCTTTTCCACGATGACGGTGCGTCCATGTGCCTGTCCTTTAAGGCCTATCGCCTCCGGATGATCCTTTTTCCCGAAAATAACAATCGTTTCGCGCTCGTCGTGCTCCTTTTTGATTCTATCCTGAAGTTTTAAAACAATCGGACAAGTGGCTTCCAGAATGCTCACGCCATGTTTTTCTGCCAAAGCATATGTTGATGGTGGCTCTCCATGGGCGCGAATCAAAACGGTTTCTCCGGAAAGCTTTGGAAAATCATCTTTCGTCACATATCGCAGACCTTTTTTCTCCAGACGTCCCAGCTCTTCCTCGTTGTGAACCATCTGGCCAAGGCAATATAAAGGTTTTCCCGCATCCAACATCTCCTCTGCTTTGCGGATAGCCTCCACCACCCCAAAACAAAATCCCGCATGCTCATCAACGTTTACAGTCATCTTCAAGATTTATTCACGCAAAGTTAAGCGGATTTTACAATCCCACATTCGTAGTTTAAGGTATTTCTATTACTGACCTTTTCAAAGTTTTGCTTCCTTCATCAGTAAACTCATTTCAGAACAAGTCATCCCTAATCTAAAAACGTGATAAACTTAGCAACCTTTAAACGTAGCAAACCCAAGAATCCTATTTATCCATCAACTTTTTCCAGAATTTCCGGTTATCCACCTCATCGTCGTCGGTGTAATAACCGTAGCCATATTTGCTGTTGTAGCCGTCTACCTCCATGTTGCAGTCGTTAATGGCCACACAAACGTTTCTCACCCCCTGATCAGTAACCTGGTTAACGGTGCGTGAAAAAGTCTTTCGATTAGAATACCCCTGCCGTGCCACAAAAATGCTGGCATCCACATGTTTCATCAGCAGTACGGCATCCGTTACGAGGCCTACAGGAGGCGTGTCAACAATGATATAGTCATATTTTTCACGCAGGAGTTTAAACATTTCGGCGGTTTCGTCGGAGGCAATAATCTCTGCCGGATTGGGAGGCACGGGCCCTGCCATCAGGATATCAAAATTCCTGATTTCCGTGTGTTGTATTGCCTGCTCAAAAGAGTCTTTATTCGTAAGGAAAGTAGAAAGTCCACGCAGGTTATTCAGGTTGAAGTCATCATAAATTTTGGGCTTTCGCATGTCGAAGCCCAGAAGGATGGTTTTTTTCCCGTAGGCCGCATACGACAGCGCCAGGTTTTCTGAGAAAAAGGTTTTCCCTTCGCCGGGAAAGTGCGAGGTAACCAGCAACACGGACTTCTGTGATGATTTCACCACAAACTCCATATTGGTTCGCAGTGCCCTGAAGGACTCGGCAATGGCCGACTTCGGCGATTTATGCACCACCAGGTTGCTGTCTTTGTTATTATGGATAATCTCCCCCACCACCGAGGCTCCGGACAGATATTCGCTAAACTCCTCCGCATTCTTTACCTTATCATCAAAGTAATCACGCCCTAAAATGTAGCCCACCGGAAGCAGCAACGCTATCAGGAAAGCAATGATATAGTTCAGAAGATTCTTAGGGAAAATCTTTTCGACAGACTCTTTGCGGGCTTTGTCGATAACTTCATTGTCGGGAGTGTTTGATGCTTTGGTAATCAATACATCAGAGCGCTTCTTTAACAGGAAAGTGTAGATATTATCCAGCAACATGAATTTCTTCTCAAGGTTGTAGAGCTCGAGTTGCGCCCGTGGAAGCTTGCTAATCCTGCCAAAGAGACTGTCTATTTGGTAATTAATATTCCCGAGGGATATCTCCGAAGTTTGGATGATATTCCTCAGGTTTTCGCCCAGGATTTCCTTAGTGTGGGCTATCTGTTGATCGACCTGCTTTACCAGGATATTGTCTGTTTTGGTTTTGTATAACAGCTCTGCTTTCCTGGATTGTAATTGGTTCAGCGTCCTGATTAAATCCACAAAAACCGGATCTTCAATACCCATCGACGATGGGGAGATAAAATCATTAATACTGTCGCCAAAATCCGTTGCTATGTATTCTTTCAGGTAGCCAAACAATTTCCGTTTTACACGCCACTCAGCCCGCGAATGTTGCAGCTTCCCTATTTCCTCAAAAACCTGCTCGGTTTGTTTATCCACATTCAGCAATTGCTTTTCGGCGCGGAACTCCTCGAGCATCATCTCTGTTTTTTGCAGTGTATCCTGAATGTCGGCAAGCTGGCTGTCAATAAAATCAACCGTCTGTAAAGCCACCCGGTTTTTATTCTCCAGGCCACGTTTAAGGTATTCATCGGTGAGCTGGTTCAGGAAATCCACGGCTTTATTGATATTTTGTCCGCGCATCGACAGCTGCAAAATAGACGCTTCACGGTTTACCGGCTCTATCATGAATTGTCGATAGCGCGCAGTAAGCGCATGCAAATCGTTAAACCAAAAATAATATCCTGCCGACTTAACCTCATCCAAACGCGCTGTGTCGGGATTGATTAGCCTGAACCGGTAATAACCGGAGCTCACCCACTCACCAAACCTGAAAGTATCATTCAGCTCGATGCGCCGGTCTGCAATCTCCGAAGATTCATCTTCATCAAAAAGAAACATGCTGAACTCGCTGGCATCCATCTCGCACCTGTACTCATCCGGTGACAGCACCCTGATGTTAAAAGGAATGCCGGTAATTTGCGGGTGCTCTCTACTAAACTCCACTATGAAAGGATAATCCTCTTTGTAAATCTCAGTAGTAATCAGGTTTTGCTCTTTGAAGTAAGACACCTCAAAATCGAGCTTCCGGATGGCCCGGCTGGCCAGTTTGTAGGAGCGCAGGATGGCCATTTCATTCTCGAGGTTCTGCTGCCCACCCGAGAGGTCGAGCCCTATCAATCGCTTCGAAGAGATGCTGCCGTCGGCATCTTCAATCAGTACGGTAGTGGAAACCTCATAAACAGGCAGGGCATAGGTATTGAAAAGGTAGGCCACCAGCAGCGACACCGATATGGTTATCAGGAAAAAGTACCAGTACTTCTTCAGTTTAAAGAAAATCAGCCTGAAGTCAATCCGTTCATCCGACGGCCCTCCCTGCTGCATGTTTACACGTTCATCATTCATCCGCTGACTTGTTTAAGGCAGGACACCCATGTTAGTGTTGAAGCTAAGCACCACACCGCCATAGCCATATCCTTACCGGGAATCTGTTGAACATTCTCCGCCATTATCATCAGGCGGCACGTTTCATTCCACCCTCAAAATTAGAATATTTTTCGAGACCCCACCGGAAAGCGTGTGTGAATTATTTGTGAAGGAATGATGAGCTGTTAAAAAGAACAAACACTCAACTCTAATCTACTTAGTTGAACACTTCGTCTAACCGATAAGTATTAGTTTAACTGCAGAAAACCTATCAGCCAACCGGCAAACTAATCCTAAACGTGGTGCCTTGCCCGCGTTGAGAGGTGACGGTGATGGTGCCTTGGTGGTAATCGATGAATTCTTTGCAAAGGAGGAGTCCGAGGCCGGTGCCGCGCTCTTTTTGGGTGCCTTCGGTGGTGACGTTTTCCTCGAGTTTAAAGAGCTTGTTGCGATGCTGTTCTGACATGCCCGTGCCATTATCCTTCACTTCTATACGAATCATTTGTGACTGACTGGTGGCATTGATGGTGATAATACCTCCCTCGTAAGAGAATTTTATTGCATTGGAAATAAGATTGCGGAAAATGGTGTTGAGCATATCTTCATCAGCTTTCAGCGTAAGTTCTTTGGGCACCTGCACCTGCATACTGATCTCTTTGCTTTCCAGGCTTTCTTGTTTTAAATCCACATTTTGCTGAATGAGCTTTAGTAAATCCACGCTTTGCGGGTTAAACTGTATCTTTCCGGTTTGTGAGCGCGCCCAGGTCAGCAGGTTTTGCAACAGATTCATCCCGCGATAAGCGGAATCATAAATCATCTGGCTGAACTCAACAAGGCTCTCATAATCCTCCTCTTGCACCAGCTCTTTAATAAGCTCACTAAATCCAAGGATATTGGTGAAAGGATTGCGGAGGTCGTGGGCAATAATGGTAAAGAATTTATCCTTGGTGGCATTCAACTCACGGAGCTCTTCAGCATTTTCCTTTAGTTTAAGTTCGTTATTTTTCCTTTCGGTGATATCGCGATACAGCCACATATTCCCGATAAAAACCCCTTCGTTGAAAACCGGCACGTAATCTCTCTTAAAAGTACGGCCGTCTTTGAGCTTCAGCTCCTCATTGGTAACAATCCTGCCTTCGCGGAGCCTTTTCTGAATAGTCTCAAGAAACTCCCGGGGCCGGTCAAAAAGAGGAGCAGCCGCTTCGGCAGCCTTATCACAATTCATACCTGCCATCACATCCGGGGAAGGTATTCCGAAAAGGGAACAAAAGTGCTTATTGGTCTTGATAATATACCGATCAGCACTCTCCACCAGCACGCCCATTTGCAGGTTGGCAATCAGAGCGCTCATTTGTTTCGAAGTAAAATGCTCTTTCGCACGCTTCGCTTTTTCTGCTGAAAGAAGCATCTTCAATTCCGCTATTTCCTTGCGGGCATCTTCGAGCTGCTGTTTATAGCTTTCTGCTACCTTACGGGATTTTTCTTCTTTACTCATAGGGCGCGGTTCTGGTTCATTCTTCAATAGCTTCGATTTTTTCCTTAAAATCTGAAAAGCGGCACTAATATAGTCCGAAAATGAAACAAGCGCAACCTTCTGTGGGGTCAACGCCTGTTTATTAAATATCCTGAAAAGCCTTTCTCCTACTCGTGAGAGCTAGAACTTACTCAAATTCGTAGTAATGGTGATGTAGTTTGGTGAGCCTACCAAGTGATAGGCAGCGCGTGAGTAGCTGAAATGGAACTTGGATACGCGGAAACCGATGCCCCATGAAAGTCCTACCGTGCCCAGCTTGCTGTCTACTTTCATCTCCTGCCGCACCCGGTAGTTGTATCCGAAACGGAGGCTGAAGTTTTTGGTGGGCATAAATTCGCCGCCAATCACCACATGCCGCATGAGCTTGTCGCCAAACCCGGTGTCATCGCCCTCTATTTCCCCGGTAAAAGGATCGGGCTGGTTATCTTCGTCATTCGGATTAGAATAGGTCAGGTCGAGCTGTTGCAGGTTGGTCAGCACAATGCTGTAGCGGAAGGGCACATGCTTCAGCCGTTTCGACATCCCCAGCTGTATTTCGAAAGGCAGTGATTCATTGAGCCCGGGCTGATAGCTCTTTATCTGCCGCCCGATATTGCGGAAGATGACCGAGGCGGTAAAATTCTTATCCGGGTTATGATAGGTCGCAGCCAGGTCCACGGCCAGCCCAAAAGAGTTGTAGGTATGTAAGGCCGAGGTCAACATCTTGAAATTGGCCCCGATATACAGCAGCGAGTCGAGTGGTCGTGCCCATCCGATGGAAATCGCGCTTTCGAGCCCACTGAAAGTTCCCAGGGTATCGCCTTCGAAGGCGGATGTTTCCATGGTTTCGCCGTAGTCGATATACTGCACCGAGCCGGCAAAGCTTCCGAGCTTATCGAAGGTATGTGAGTAGCTCACAAAGCCATAGCTGATATCCGAATAGTAATCCACAAAGCTAAGGGCCAGGTCACGATCCATATCCTCATCAATTACTGATGGGTTGGCCACACTGAGGGTGATATCGCCATCCTTAATGGGAGAAAAATTTCCGCCCATAGCGGCAATCCTTGCTGAGTTGCTTAGCTTCAGAAAAGTATAGGTGCTGGTGCCGCCCACCTGCGCGGAGACTGCGGCCGCCAAAAACATCAAGGTTACTGAGTAGAATATCTTCTTCACTGGCTTTTATTTTCAAAAGTATAAAATCTACCTTCTTATGAAAAAGGAAACGGTGCAATTTGCGAATTATTTCATCAACCACCAAGAAGGTTTCAGGGCGCCAGCCTTTCGATACGCCAGTCGTTGTCGATGAGGGTGTAACGGAAACGGTCGTGCAGCCTGTTGGCACGTCCCTGCCAAAACTCAAAGTATTCTGGTTTGAGCCTGTAACCTCCCCAGTCATCGGGTTTGGGGACACTTCCTTCAGGATACTTTTCCTTGTTTTCCTTCACGATTTTTTCAAGATAATCGCGATTGGGCACACGCTCGCTTTGAGGGGAAGACAATGCGGAAATCTGACTTTCGTAAGGTCTGCTGCTAAAATATTCTGCGGCGGCCTCATCGCTGCTGTGCTCTACCGGCCCCTCAATACGCACCTGTCGCTCCAGCTCAGGCCAGAAGAAAAGCATCGCTCCGTAGGTATTGCTTTCAAGCTGCGAGCCCTTGCGACTGCTAAAATTGGTGTAAAACACAAAGCCCTCATGGTCGAAGTGTTTAAGTAAAACAATCCGGGCGCTGGGTTTGCCATAAGCATCAGCCGTAGCCAGCGTCATGGCAGTGGGTTCGGTTACCTTTGCTTTCATTGCCTGATCCATCCAGTAAGCAAACTGATTTACCGGATGAATATTCATATGCTCCCGGTCGAGGGCTCCTTTTAAATAATCGGCACGTATATCATCTAGTTTCATGATCTTCCTGTTTTTGAGATTTTCGTTTTAAACTGATGTGTTTATCACACTGAATTAGCTGTTAAACCAGCTCTTAGCTTCAGGACGTAACAACAGCAGGAAACCCTTCCGGGTTCAAGTATGAAAAGAAGTGTTCATAATTTTCTATAAAATTCGGTTCATAGCAATTCAACTTTAACGTTTTGAATATTATTTTCGCCTGAAAAAGAATATGGGTTTCAGAATCGCGTTTATTCTACTGTTATTTCAAACAACTTTGGCTATGTCACAAATTTCGGATTCCATTGCAGAAAAGCCTTACAAGCTCAAGATTAAGCATGAAAGGCATCAGAAAGACAAGAGTTTTAAGAATCCGGAAAAGAGCCCGCTGAAAAAAGAACAAATCAGCTCATTCGACAGCCTGGCATATTTTCCTGTAAAGAAAGCATACAAGGTGAAAGCCACTGTGGAGCTCAGCGAGGACACCAATTCTTTTGTAATCCCCACCACTACCGAGCGTAAGCCACTTTATCGCAAATATGGAAGGGCTACATTCACCCTAAACGGGGACACCTTGCAACTAACCATTTATCAGAATGTAAGGCTTTTAAATAACCCGGATTATGCCGACTACCTTTTCGTTCCGTTCAACGACCTGACCAATGGCGTGGAAACCTATGGCGGGGGACGCTATATTGATGTGGAGAAAACAGATAAGGAGACTCTGGTGATTGATTTTAACCGGGCTTACAACCCATACTGCGCCTACAACCACCGCTACTCCTGCCCCATCCCTCCTGACGAAAATAACCTGAAAGTGCAGATACGGGCCGGTGAGAAGGCTTTTTAGTAGTTGTCTAGTTACTATGTTTCCGGGTTCTGATTTTATATTTGATAATTTGTGCCTTGCAGGATGTTTAAATTATTCGCTATTTATTCTTAGGATGTGTCTATATAACTAGCACAAAAAATCTATGTTGATCAGTTCAATCTGCGTTATCAGTGTTCTATTGTTTTTCAATAATGGCACACTGATTTAACAGATAAAACTGATTCACACTGACAAAACCCAAAATCGCTTTGAAAATATTTCAGCTCAATTATTGTGGAATATTTTGCAAGATTCACTAAAGGTTTTTAAGGTTGTTGAGCATTTGATGAAGTTGTTGCTCCAGCTTCTGTCGTTTGGAAAATTCGCTGTCGAGCAGCTCTGATTTTTCTTCCATCTCCTGCTTTTGTTCTTTGATTTTACGCTCGAGGGTGTCCACTTTCATTTGTAGCTCACTCTTTTCTTCCTGGAGCGTGGATTTATCACGACGTTCGAGGGCTATTTCATCGTTTTTACTTTGCAGTAAGTGCCTGATGTTTTTCACTACGCTGTCTTTATCGTTTACATCCAGATTCAGGTGCTGGCTTAAGGTTTGATCCTTTTCATAGATATCCTTTAGAAGAGCTGACAAGGCCTCCCGCATTTCTCGGATTTCCTTTTCCTTTCGGATATTGGTTTTCTTGATTTGCTGAATCTCTTCGTTCTTCGATTCTATCCAGCTCAATAAATCTTGTCGCACCGTCTCACGCTCCTGTTTCTCCTTCCTCACCAACTCTTCATACTCAGCCAGCTTCTTTCGGTAGCTTTCCGCGTTGCTTCCGGCCTGCTCATACTGGTGATAAAGGTCGTTGAATTTCTGCTCGGCTTCCTGTTTTTCGCGGGTCAGCTTATCAAACGCTTCGTTGTCGTTATCTTCAAGCTTGCTGAGCTTCTTCTGAGCCTTATCCAGATCTTTCTTCATCCTGGCATTAGCCTCCTTCAGATCTTCCAGCTCATTTTCGACGGCAATTTTTTCATTGCGCAGCTCCACCAAAAATCGCGAGGCCTTCGACAACTCTTCGCGGTAGCTACCCACCTCATTTTTCAGCTCTTCCACCAGCTCGTTCTCGGTGTTTTCATGATCCTGGTAACGGGCTTCTTTATCACGATAAGTATCTTCTAGGGTCCGCAATGCATCCTGATGTTCTCTCAGCTCCCGGCGACTCCTGAAAAAGAAAACCAGGCTAATAATGATGGCCAGCACAAGCACCCCTCCTACAACATACATTGTCATGAGAAATTTATTCAACCTGGCTTGTTCATCCTGCAAGCGGTTATTCTCGCTAATCAGCATTTTCAATCGCGACCGGCGGCTGTCAATCGTTCCTTCATTGATATAGTCGCGAAGAAGCCTGTTGTCGATTTCGAGAATCTCCAGGCGTAAGGTATTTATCCATACCTGCTGTTCAGCTGATTTTCCTGGTAAGCTCTGCAGACTGTCCAGCGTCTTGTTTTTTCTGAAACGCTGCAACAACAGGTCTTCATCCAGATCCTGCGCCATCGAAGCTGAAGATAAAATCATCAGAGAAAGAAAAAATAACTTACGCATCATTGTCATTATCTAAAAAACTTATCGTAAAAATATGGCATGAGCCAACCGTTTGTAACATACGTAAAAATATGTCATTTATTGCTGATTAACAAACATCCCGGGTTTTTGTGCCGCCTGAGCATAGAAGTAAGATCCTACGAGGTAGTTACAAAAACGATTCCCATGTCCGGAAAACTATTTGCGGCAATACCGGTTTCCACAACTAGTCATACGCAAAATCTGCAATGAGGTTCGTTTTAAAGCGTTATTTTTGCGAATCGTATAAAATTGAAAAGAATGAAGTTTAATCATCAAATACACTCACTCATCTTTACCCTTGCCGGGATATTTCTCTCATCATTAGCCATTGGCCAGAACTACCGACTAAAGTTTGAAATCAAGAATAATTCCGACAGCACCTGTTACCTGGCCAAATACTACGGAGATAAAATTTTAGTGCAGGACACCGCCCATTCCGATGACGGGATTTTTGAGTTTGAAGGCGATTCCCTTTTGGATAAAGGAATGTATGTGCTGGCCGGGCAATCGAATAACAAACTGATTGACTTGCTTATTAATGACGACCAGCAATTTGAAGTTACATTCGATTCTGAAAAGCCTGTAGCTGAAAACATCTCCTTTAAGGGAAGCAAGGAAAACACGATATTCTACACTTATGTAGGATTTCTGAATGAGAAGCAAAAGCATGTTCAGGAGCTTCAAAAAGCTTATCAAAGCGCCGAAACAGAAAAAGAGAAAGAGCAACTCCGTAATCAGATAATGGATATTAACAACGAGGTGGAAGCTTACCAAAACTCTTTTTCTGAGAGGCATCCCGGTACTTTTGCGGCCGTATTCGTAAAAGCATCCACACAGGTCAGAATTCCCGACAGCCTGACAGCAGCTTCTCAAAAAGAGAAATACTATTATTTCAGGAACCATTACTGGGATAATATTCCGCTCAGCGACAACCGGATTTTACACACCCCGTTTTTTGATGAGCGCTGGCGCACGTACCTTGATAAGGTGATTCCTCAGCATCCCGATTCGCTTATCGTGGCTGTAGACCTTTTACTTGAGAGCGCCCCCGACAGCACTGAGCTATATAAGTATTTGCTATGGGAAATCACCCAAAAGTTTGAGCAGTCGAAAATCATGGGTTTTGATGCTGTGTTTACACATGTGGCGCTCAATTATTTTAAGGAAGGACGTACCTCAGACATTAACCAGCAAGTGATTAAAAACATTGTAGAGCGCGGAGAAATACTTAAAAACCTCCTTATCGGAAAAAAGGCTCCAAACCTGGTGATGCAAGACACCACCCGAAAGCCGCATCAGCTACATAATGTAGAGGCTGACTATACCGTTGTGGTTTTCTGGGACAGTGAATGCGGACATTGTAAAAAAGTGGTGCCCGAGTTGGCTGAGTTCTACCATGAAAAAGCCGGAAAATACAATCTTGAGGTCTTTGCTGTAAGCACCGACACCTCTGTGGCTTCCTGGAAGGAATTTATTAACAAGCACAATCTGAACTGGATAAATGTATTCGGCTACTGGGGCTACACCAAAAACTTTCACGATTTATATGATATCTACAGCACTCCGGTGATTTATTTACTGGACAAAGACAAAGCCATTATCGGCAAGCGGATTAGTGTGCCGCAGATTGAGGAAATCATTCTGAATGAGGAGAAAATGCAGTAAGTACAGCCCCATTATTGAAACATAAAAAACCCCGGTTCGCACCATGAACCGGGGTAGATTTTATTGAAAAGCTGGATTTATTTTACAGCGTCAACCACTGCTTTAAAAGCCTCAGGATGGTTCATCGCGAGGTCGGCCAGCACTTTTCTGTTCAGTTGGATATCGCTTTTGGCGAGTTTACCCATAAACTGCGAATAAGACATATCATATTGGCGTGCACCGGCATTGATACGGCTGATCCAAAGCTTACGGAATTCGCGCTTTTTGTTTCTTCTGTCGCGATAAGCGTACTGTTGTCCTTTTTCATAGGCGTTTTTGGCAACGGTCCAGACGTTCTTCCTCCGTCCGAATTGGCCTTTCACCTCTTTTAAAATCTTTTTCTTACGAGCCTTTGTGGCTACATTGTTTACTGATTTTGGCATAATTCTACTTTTTAGCTGCATGCGTCCCGGAATCCCGGAATCTTACGGCATACAACGATTTTACAACTTATTTATTTGCGATCAATTGACGTACGTTACGAGCATCACTGCTGTCCATCATGCTTACTTTACCCAGACGTTTCTTACGCTTCTTGGATTTCTTTGTAAGGATGTGGCTTTTGAATGCGTGCTTCCGCTTGATCTTACCGGATGCGGTCAGCGAGAAACGCTTTTTAGCTCCGGATTTCGTCTTCATTTTAGGCATTTATCTGTCCTTTAATTAATTAAACTTATTTATTTTGCTTTCTTTGGTGCCAGTATCATAATCATGCGCTTCCCCTCCATTTTGGGCAGGCGCTCTACTTTGGCGTAATCTTCAAGCTCATCAGCAAATTTCAGCAACTGATATTTCCCTTTATCTTTATAGATGATGGTTCGTCCCTTGAAGAAAACATCCACCTTCACTTTATCGCCATCGGAGAGAAACTTCTGAGCGTGCTTCAATTTGAAATTAAAGTCGTGCTCGTCGGTGTTGGGCCCCAGCCGTATCTCTTTAAGAGTGGTTTTAGCGGCTTTGGCTTTCATTTCCTTCTGTTTCTTTTTCTGTTCGTAGAGAAACTTGTTGTAGTCGATGACCTTACAAACCGGTGGTTTGGCCGTTGGTGAAATTTCCACCAAATCGAGTTCCTTTTCATCGGCTAACGCCAAGGCATCTTTGATATCATAAATATCGTTTTCAACATTGTCGCCCACCACTCTTACCATCGGAGATTTTATCTGTCCGT
The DNA here is from genome assembly GCA_041694335.1 of Bacteroidales bacterium. Lineage (GTDB taxonomy): Bacteria > Bacteroidota > Bacteroidia > Bacteroidales > JAIPAH01 > JAIPAH01. The sequence goes on along the minus strand of JASMTJ010000147.1, from coordinate 10,386 downwards.
TGATACGGTGCTGGTTCTTGTTTCTCCTGAAATTCCTGTTTCTGTTGTGTCTTATTGCTCCTATAACGCTAAATTTTTAATGGTTCAACAATACTTGCTTTCGCGGATATTTCCGCCTATATGCAAACAAAGTACAAAGATATCATTAGCCAATCATATCCTGCACTTCTTTTTGTATCATTCTGCTAAAATCTTCCAGAGGCATGGAGCCTTGATCGCCCTCCCCATGTTTCCGAACCGATACATTTCCATCCTTTTCTTCCTGTTCTCCAACAATGAGCATGAAGGGGATGTGCCTTACTTCGGCATCACGTATCTTCCGGCCGGTTTTTTCCGGACGCTGGTCGATTTCGGCGCGAATATCGTAATTATTCAGCAAAGATAAAACTTTTTCGGCATATTTATGATATTTTTCGCTGATTGGCAGGATTATAACCTGATCGGGGGTGAGCCACAACGGGAATTTTCCGGCGCAATGTTCGATAAGAACCGCGACAAAACGTTCCATAGAACCAAATGGCGCGCGGTGAATCATCACCGGGCGATGCTTTTGGTTGTCGCTACCCACATATTCCAACTCAAAGCGCTCAGGAAGGTTGTAGTCGACCTGGATGGTTCCGAGCTGCCATGAACGGCCTAAAGCATCTTTCACCATAAAGTCCATCTTCGGACCATAGAACGCCGCCTCGCCATACTCCACCACGTAATTCAGTTCTCGCTCTTCAGCCACTTCCATAATCGCTTTCTCGGCTTTATCCCAGTTTTCCTTCGACCCAATATATTTCTCAGGAGTCTCCGGATCTCGTAAGGAGATCTGCGTTACAAAGTCTTTGAAATCAAGCGCGGTGAATATTTTCATCACGATATCCATCACCGCCTTGAACTCATCCTTCACCTGGTCGGGAGTACAAAAAATATGCGCATCATCTTGTGTAAAGCCTCTGACGCGTGTCAGACCGTGTAATTCGCCACTTTGCTCATAACGATAAACTGTTCCAAATTCCGCATAGCGAATAGGCAAGTCTTTGTATGAATGTGGTTTTGCATTATAAATTTCGCAGTGGTGCGGACAATTCATTGGCTTAAGGAAATACTCCTCATTTTCCTCAGGCGTCTTAATAGGTTTGAAAGAATCCTCACCATATTTCTGATAATGCCCTGAAGTTTTGTAAAGGTTCACATTACCGATGTGCGGAGAAATCACCGGATCATATCCAGCTTCTTTCTGAACTTTTTTCAGATATTGCTCAAGTCGTTCCCTAAGCTGAGCTCCCTTTGGAAGCCAGAGTGGTAAGCCAGCTCCTACTTTTTGAGAAAATGTGAATATTTCAAGCTCCTTGCCCAGCTTGCGGTGGTCACGCTTTTTGGCTTCCTCCAGCATCTCCAGATATTCATTCAACTCCTTCTTTTTGGGGAAGGTTATACCGTAAATACGTGTTAGCTGTTTCCGGTTTTCATCGCCACGCCAGTAGGCACCCGCAATACTGGTAAGCTTCACTGCCTTAATAAATCCGGTGTGCGGAATATGCGGACCACGGCACAAATCAGTAAATTCTCCCGACTTGTAAAAAGATATTTTTCCATCTTCAAGATCCTGAATCAGCTCAACCTTATACTCATCACCTTTTTCAGAATAGTATTCCAAAGCTTCATCCTTCGGCACTTCTCTTCTTTCAAAAACCTGCTTCTCTTTAGCGAGTTCCTTCATTTTGGACTCAATTTTTTTGAGGTCGGCATCCGAAAAGTCATAGCCATTGAAGTCGATATCATAATAAAACCCATTCTCGATATCAGGCCCGATTCCGAATTTCACTCCCGGATAAAGGATTTCCACCGCTTCGGCCATCAAGTGTGCTGAAGAGTGCCACATAGCAGCTTTTCCCTCTCTGTCATTCCAGGTAAGCAGTTTCACCTTAGCATCATCGGTAATCGGACGCATCGCATCACGTACTTCACCATCTACCTCAGCAGCAAGCACATTTCTGGCCAAACCTTCACTGATTTCCTGAGCAATCTGTAGTGGTGTAACCTGATTTTCATACTCTTTAACAGAATTATCAGGCAATGTTATTTTTATCATAGATTCACATTTTCAAATCAGGGCGCTAAATTAATGAATTTCACACGAACCCCGTGTATAAACCTTTTATATTATCTTTTTAAGAATTAAAAAAACAATAAGGGCACTACTTTTGTTTTTTTAGGTAAATTTATTCCGTTTTTAGATCATTAAATCAGAAATTGATTAAAAAAGTAAAATATGGCAAAACTAACAACAAACTATCTCGGACTAGAATTAAAATCTCCCATTGTAGCTGGGGCATGTAATCTGACGGCGAATGCAGAGTCGGCAAAAAAAATGGAAGAAGCAGGCGTGGGGGCCATTGTTTTTAAGTCACTTTTCGAAGAGCAAATCCAGCTGGAGGCCTTTGACCATGATGAATCGATGACACAGGATGATGAGCGCTACGCTGAAATGACAGACCTTTTCCCAAACATTGAACATGCCGGGCCGGCAGAGCATCTCAGCCAGTTTAAAGAAATAAAAAATGCAGTTTCTGTTCCGGTTATTGCCAGCTTAAACTGTGTCAACAAAGAAACATGGATCGATTATGCCTCAAAACTTGAAGAAGCCGGAGCGGATGCACTGGAAATGAATTTCTACTACACTCCCACCGAATTCAATAAAAAAGGTGATGAAATTGAGAAAGAACAGGTTCAGATTCTCAAAGAGGTCGTCGGAAAAGTGAAGATCCCGGTAAGCGTGAAGTTGAGCAATTATTACTCTAATCCGCTCAATACCATTCAAAAATTTGAAAAAGCTGGCGCCAAGGGAGTGATTCTGTTTAACAAGCTGTTTCAATCAGATATCAATATCGACAATGAAGAATTAACTCATCCTTACTTCCTCTCACCTGAAGGAGAATATAAGGACTCTATGCGATTTATCGGCCTGCTTCACGGAAATGTAAAGACTGACCTGATTGCCAACACCTCTGTATATCACGGAAGGGAAGCTATTAAGATGCTTTTGGCCGGGGCTGATGCGATACAGGTTGTTAGTGCACTCTATAAATTCCAGGTAGAGCACATTCGTACGCTCAACAACAAGATTGAAAGCTGGATGGCTCAGAAGCGTTACAAAACCATTGATGATTTCAGGGGCAAGCTGTCACGAAAGAACATCTCCGATCCCTTCGCGTTCAGAAGGTCGCAATATGTTGATATCCTGATTAATTCGAAAGAAATTTTTGATAAAGAATTTCTTCCGTAGAGAATATGAAGACCTTATTAGTAAAGCGAATCCGGATGGGTTCGCTTTTTTTTGTACCTTCATCCTGTGAAAAAGAAAGAAAAAATCACATGGATAATCATCGGGATTGTTTTTGGGGTGGCCGATCTGATGGCCTTACATAATATCTATGCCTCCGGAGACATGCTTTTTACCGAGTCAGCCATTATAATTTTCAGTCTTTTTGTTTTCATAGTTTTAATATCCCGTATTTTGAAGAATCGATAAACGCATGGCAAAAGTTTTATTCATCGCCCTCGGAGGAGCAGCAGGAAGTGTACTTAGATACTGGGTATCCGGAATCGCTTACAGGTGGGGAGGACAAGGGTTTCCGTGGGGAACCCTGGCTGTGAATCTGATTGGGGCTTTACTCATCGGACTGGCATGGGGCCTCAGCGAGAAAGTTACCCTGCAACCCCATATCAGAGCAATGCTCTTTATCGGAATTTTTGGGGGGTTCACCACTTTTTCAACGTTTGCCCTCGAAAGCTTTAATCTTCTGAAAGAAAATGATCTAAAGAATCTGTTTTCTTATATTCTTGTTTCAAACCTGGCTGGTGTTTTCCTGGTTTATGCCGGAATTGTCTTATCACAGATGTTAATTACTTACTTAAAATAAACAGCTATGTCTTTGCTACCCGAAGAAGGAACGTTGCTACGAATTTTTATTTCTGAAGATGCCCGGCACAAAAAGAAATTGCTCTATGAAGCCATCGTGCATAAAGCGCAAGAAAATGGCCTTGCCGGAGCCACGGTCTTCAGAGGAATTATGGGATACCAGGGTGGACATGAGATTCAAACTTCCAGCCTGTTGAGGTTATCCGACAACCTTCCGGTGGTTATAGAAATTGTAGACGAGCACTCTAAAATAGAGAACTTTATTCCCGTGGTTAAAGAAATGGTGACTGACGGTCTTATTACCGCAGAAAAAGCCCGCATAATCAAAGCTGTTAAAAAAGCGTAATTAAAAAACATCATGTTCCCCACAAATGTTAATCTCCTTGAAAAAATCTGAATACGTTATTAACATTGCAGATAAAATCAAGCAAAAAGGAGTAGATAATACATGCATCATATCGAGCCTCATTACAACTGGAGGGACTATTATATAGCTGCTGAAGACGAGCAATCACCATTCTACGGAAGAGTAAACAGCGAGTTTGAATTTGAATATGCTGTTTACAATCACCTGATACATCCTCAGTGGGATGCCTTTGGTTCGAACACGCTATACATGAAGCTGCTTTATGCTGATTATGAAAGCGGTTTTTCGATAATTGAACTTATCGGAGAGTGGAATGACTGCCTTCATAACGACATAATGTTTTTTAAAAGGAATATTGTGGAGCATCTTGTGGAGCAAGGCATCAACAAGTTTATCCTTATCGGGGAAAATGTGTTAAATTTTCATCGCTCTGAAGATGATTATTACCAGGAATGGTTCGAAGAAATTGAGGACGGGTGGATTGCGGGAATTAACTTTCGCGATCATGTCATTAAAGAATTTTCTTCAGCTAACATAGATTATTACATTTCATTTGGCGGGCCTTTGGATGAGTTGCCTTGGCGGGTGCTTTCTCCCGGGCAGCTTTTCAAAAAAGTGAATCAAATGATGGTTTATCGATTAAATCCATAAACAATGAAACATTACAATATCAAAGTAACCGGAAAAGTTCAAAATGTAGGATTTAGGTATGCGACGCTCCAGTCGGCGCAAAAACACAATATCAAAGGGTTTGTGCAAAATCAGCATGATGGATCGGTTTATATCGAAGCTGAAGGGGATGACCCGGAAATTCATCACTTTTTGCAATGGTGCTATGAGGGTCCAACATGGGCCAGAGTGGAAAACGTGAGCGTTTCCGAGTCGAATACAGAGAGCTACGAAGAGTTTACCATCAGGTAAAATGCTTTTTCACTTTTTCAATAACCACTTTATCGATTGGTAAGGTTAAATCTTCTGCTGAAACATCAGCAATTCTGGCCCAGCGAAAAACCTGGGCTCCCTCCTCTTCTCTGAAGTCAAAGGGGCTTTCGGTAAACCTGATATTCGGCATTTGCGCCAGGTCGCAGGTATAATAAATATTAAGCACCTGCTGAGGAGGCTCAATGAATTTGGCAGCCTGGTAAAAATCAGTGGTATAAAAATGCCGGATATTTGTTATCTCAACCCCCATTTCTTCCATCATCTCGCGCTTCAGGCAGTCTACAGTTCCCTCACCAAGCTTCAGTCCGCCACCAGGAAACTTCGCCATGCGCATCCCAAAGCGAAACTCATCGGTTATTAGGATGTTTTCATCTCTAATGACAATTCCGTAAACCCTGATATTGAATTTTTGTGGTTTCATACTTTTTCAGAATAAGCCGAATTCATTGATCAATCTTTTTTCAAACGGGCTTTGTTGCTCTCAACATTTCTCTTTTGCCTTTAGGACCCGGGATTTTTTCAAACTCAAACCCCGCTTCTTTAAGCGTTCTTTTCACCTGTCCCTGCGAAGAGTACGTGGTGAGAACTCCTCCGGGTTTAACCGCCTTAAAAATTTTAGAGAAATTCTCTAAAGACCAAACTTCAGGCTGCTTCGATGGTGCAAAAGCATCAAAAAACACCACATCAAATACCTCATCCTGAAATTCCGCATCTTCAAGTTTTGACTGTATTTTATTCAGGATAAAATAATCCGTAAAGAAAAAAGGGAAATTCCAGGCACTTTCATGCATTTTTTTTAAGTAGGCGTTTACATCTTTTAGATCAATCAGCGAGCCGTAATTCAACTGACTGTAAACTTCCTCACTTACAGGTAAAGGTTCAAGGGTAACAAACTGGATTTTCTTTTTTAAATCAAGAGCTTCTTTCAGTGTCAACAATGCGTTAAGCCCCGTTCCAAAGCCTACCTCCAAAACTTTCACCGGATCATTACCGTTTATTGCGTTTCGTAGTCCGGCTTCAATAAAGACGTGTTGCGACTCTTGAATTGCACCATGTGTGGAATGATAGTGTTCTTCCAAATCCTCACGATAGAGTGTGTGCGACCCATCTTCTGTAACAATTATTTTTTCTGACATCATCAAGGTTTTTTGCAAAATAAAGAATAAAAGAGGATTAATATCGCAGGTGCTACAAACAATCATCAAAAAAAGGGCAGGAACCAAAATTCCTGCCCTTGATAATTATATGATTGTTGGCTTTAAGAGTTTTTACTTACGCTTTTCTACCTTACGATATGTAACTTTCATTCCATACTGACCTTTTGTTTTTTCCACTACTATTTTATCTTCATTTTCCGATAAAACTTTGGTCCCCTCTGCTAATGATGCTTTATAAGAGTCATCATAATAATATGGTCCGTAAGGATTGCATTCTATGGTGAAATATGTGTCTGGGGCATCAGCACCATTGTAGCCATACCCGCCGGGTTCACCTTCCAGGTAATAAATTTCATAATCCAGCTCCCATGCATATTCACGGAATGAGAATCCTTTGTAAAATACTCCATCGTAATACATGGTGTAGAAACCAGGACGTGCCCTGTAATATTCATCCCAATAAAAATATTCAGGTATGGAACCAGTTCCGGCATCAATATAATCCGGTTCATCGCCTGTATAAGTGAGCGACAGGTATGAGCGGCCATCCAGGCCATCGTATCCTACTGTTTCACAGGAAGAGAGAAACAGACCACTAATTGCAAACATAAGCACAGCAATAGATGTGGTTTTTCTGAGTTTTTTCTTTAAGCGTTTCATAATTCTTGTTTTAAAGCATTCAACAATTAAAACAAGGGCCCTTTGGATTTTACTAATCAAAGGGTATGCCAAAATTTGTTGATAAATTCCAAAGAGCAATTAACAACCTGATTTTTAAACAATAACTATTTCCATCCTGCTGAAGCCTACCAAAAACGGGAGCACCGGAATTCACCTTCTCCTGATGAATTCTTTTTATCTTTGTTCTCCGATTTTTTGGTATTTGTATTAACCAGCACAAATACAAGACTTTAACTTCGGGGAATCAATTTTACTGACAGCAAAAAAACATGCATTAGCGATATGGACATTGTTAATAATCCGCAGTTCAATAAAAGTTTAAAGAAAGGCTACAAGCGCGAAGAACGAGAGCAGCTGCCGTCGTTGGAAAGCGGAAAAATTCCTCCGCAGTCGATAGAAATTGAGCAGGCTGTATTGGGAGCGCTTATGCTTGAGCGTAATGCACTCACTGCGGTAGTTGATATTTTGAAGCCCGGAGTGTTTTATAAGGACGCACATCAGAAAATTTATGAAGCCATCACACGCCTTTTTGCACGCACTGAACCAGTTGATATACTAACAGTTACCAATGAGCTCAAATCACAAGGTGTTTTGGATGAAGTTGGTGGGCCTTATTACATCACACAGCTAACCAATCGGGTGGCTTCTTCGGCTAATATCGAATATCATGCCCGTATCCTTCTTCAGAAATTCATTCAGCGTGAATTGATAAGGATATCAGGAAATGTGATACGTGACGCATACGAAGACACTACAGACGTTTTCGAGTTAATGGATGTTGCCGAGCAAGAACTCTTCAATGTGAGTGAAAACAACTTCCGTCGCGCACATGCTGATATGCAGTCGTTAGTGAGAGAAGCTATCGATGAGATTCAGGCAGCAAAAGATTCTGACGGGCATCTGCGTGGCGTCCCATCCGGTTTTGATGACCTTGATAAAGTGACCGCCGGGTGGCAAAAATCCGACCTTGTTGTATTGGCCGCTCGCCCGGGTATGGGTAAAACTGCTTTTGTGCTGTCTATGGCCCGCAACTCTTCTGTGGATTTTGAAAAACCTATAGCGATTTTCTCGCTGGAGATGTCGTCCGTACAGTTGGTAACCCGACTCATATCAAGTGAATCGGAAATTTCAGGAGAAAAGTTGAGGAAAGGGAATCTTGAGGATTATGAGTGGGAGCAACTCACTAAAAAGGTGGGACCGCTCCTCGACTCCCCAATGTACATCGATGACACTCCGGCCCTCTCTGTTTTTGAGCTTAGAGCCAAGTGCCGCAGGCTGAAAGAACAGCACGACATACAGATGATTGTTATTGACTACATCCAGTTGATGACGGCCGGGATTGATTCAAAAAACGGAAACCGTGAGCAGGAAATCTCAACCATTTCGCGTTCATTGAAAAGCCTGGCCAAAGAGCTGAATGTTCCGGTTATCGTATTGTCGCAGCTAAACCGTTCGGTAGAAACCCGCGGAGGCTCTAAGAAACCTCAGTTATCCGACCTTCGTGAATCTGGTGCGATTGAACAGGATGCTGATATGGTACTTTTTATATATCGCCCCGAGTATTACGGCATTGATCAGGACGAGGATGACAAGCCCACGGCGGGTGTGGCCAAACTGATAATCGCTAAGCACAGAAACGGTGCACTGGGGGAAATTGACCTGAGGTTCAGAGCAAACTTTGCGCGTTTCGAAAACCTTCGCTCTGAAGAAAACACGGAGTTTGGTGCTGCTCCCATTCAGCCTAATCAGGATTTTGACCAGCAAACAGTTACTGTTCGCTCAAGAATGGATGAGCTTGATGACAATACCGATTTTGATGTCGGCGATATATCGAAGGATTCTGACGATTCCATGCCATTTTAAAAGAGACAACTATGCTCAGAACAATTATAATTTCATTTGCCGTATTTATCAGTCTGAATGCTTTTTCTGCGCGAATTCTTATCCCTATGGATGAATCGCAGAAAAACCATCTTAAAGCTTATGGCATCGCCTATTGGACGCTGGAGCGTGAAGTGGAGATTACTTGGTTGCTTAATCACAGGGGCGGAAGCTTTATGATGAAATATCATGATGAAATAAAGGAAGAGTGCGTCATCAGAGGGGTTAGTTACGAAGTTATTGCTGACGTGCAATCAACCACCCTGCTTCAGCAGATTAGCTCTCCTTCAGTGAACAAAGATGCCATTAAGCTTCAGGAAGCGCCACGCATTGCCGTTTACTCGCCGAAAAACAAGCAACCCTGGGATGATGCCGTTACCTTGGTGCTTACCTATGCCGAAATTCCTTACGATGTAGTGTATGATCCGGAAGTTATAGATGGTGTTTTACCTACCTACGACTGGTTGCATCTCCATCATGAAGACTTCACCGGGCAATACGGGAAATTTTGGAGTGCCTACAAAAATGTATCGTGGTATCAGGAAAATGTCCGTCATAATGAGGAATTGGCCCGGCAACTGGGCTTCTCAAAAGTCTCGCAGCTTAAATTGGCTGTAGCCAAAAAAATCAGGGATTTTGTTTCAGGCGGTGGTTATATGTTTTCAATGTGCTCGGCTCCTGACAGCTTTGATGTGGCCCTTGCTGCCGACGGAGTAGACATCTGCGATGTGATGTTCGATGGGGATCCGATAGAACCCAATGCGCAGGAAAAACTCAATTATGATAATTGCTTTGCTTTCACCGACTTTACCATCAGCACCAACCCTAATGAATATGAAATCTCGAGCATTGACGCCACTGACGATCGTCAGGTGAAACCAGAAACAGATTACTTCAAGCTCTTCGACTTTTCAGCCAAATGGGATCCGGTACCCACCATGCTTTGTCAGAATCATGAAAATCTGGTAAAAGGGTTTATGGGACAAACAACTTCATTCGCAAAAAAACACTTGAAACCTGAGGTGGTGATTATGGGCGAAAACAAAAAACTCAAGGAAGTACGCTACATCCATGGCGATTATGGCAATGGCACCTGGACTTATCTGGGAGGGCACGACCCGGAAGATTACCGGCATTTTATTGGCGACCCTCCCACCGACCTCAACCTGCATCCAAACTCTGCGGGGTACAGGCTCATTTTAAACAATGTGCTGTTCCCGGCCGCTAAAAAGAAAAAACGAAAAACCTGATTACAATCCTTTTTGCGAAAAGTATTTGTTGGCAATGTTTATGACATACTGATTAGAACAACTATCATCATCAAGCAAATTAATGTAAGTGCTGTCGCCTGAGTTAAACCTCATCCCGATTAATCCGCTGGAAGCCCACGGGCAGCTAACAGAGTCTATAATTGTATCCTGTATAGTATAATGATAGGCTTGGCCCTG
>JASMTJ010000146.1:0-1602 GCA_041694335.1 Bacteroidales bacterium | reverse complement strand
AAAGGTATCAGATCCAGACTAAATTTTCGGCGGACAACCCCACACGGTAAACACCTGAACTGCTACCTGCCAGCACCGCTGACGATTGAAGCAACCAAACCGGACGCCGACTCCGACGGCCTTGGTGCTCACCCGATTATGCGGGTTTGACTGCCAGGCCTGGCACCAAGGCCACTGGCACACGGCCACCCCAAAGGGCCGAAGCCTTTGCCACTAACGCGAAGCGCACCGGTGGCCTTTACAGAGCGAAGCGGCGTAAAGGACATCCGCGTGACGCGATTGGTTATGCAATTGTACGTTGCCACTCGGCCAAAGCGAATGTTACCGATTCCTCAAGCCACTCATCAAATCGGTTATTAATATTTTCACTTTTTTCTAGATAGTTGAACTGAAAAATATCAGGGTGACATGCTTTCGGGGATGTTGCCTCGGATCCATCTTCAGAGGGAATTTTTTCAAATGTAAAACCGGAAACTACCATCACACCATTATCTTTCTGACCATACCCATGAACACTAAATACTAGTTCGAATATTTTATCAGTAAATATTATTATTCGTGACCAAGATTTATAATGGTCCAAGTTAGCGTAATAGTCATGTGTTTTGGCCACGTCAATTATTTGCCGCCTAAAATAATAACTATCCTCATCTCCATCTCTTGAAAACTTGGTGCTAGCATTAAATGTAGAATTACCGTTAGTATCAACTTGTCTTAATTGCGGATCGAGCTTGCCTTTCAAGCTGGATAGTTTTTCTTCAATTTTTTCTTGGAGATTTCTTGCAACGACATATATCTCGTCTACCTTATCCTTTTCTTCTTTCGATTTCCTACTCAGAAGATCAATCGCATTCGATATTATCTGCTCCGAATGCTTAGCTTGCTCTACTTGTTGTTGAATACCCAAGGCAGAAAGTATCGAATCACGCTGTCGCTTCGCGAAAAGCTTAACCAGTGGCGCTAAGTCACCATTATCTGCGGACTCCAATGCCGATATGTAAACAGTTCTATCTGAGTCTCTGATTACTAAAGGAAACAAGCCTGATTTCAAAAAAACTAATGAAGCAATTGCACGAGCTATTCTTCCATTTCCGTCTTGAAATGGATGGATTTGTGTGAATCTATGGTGCAACCAAGATGACAATACCTCTGGTCGTATATTTCCCTCATACTCTTTATATAGATTGATCAGCCTTTCCATTTCATCTTGAACAAGTTCCGGAGGGCAATACTCGTGCATTTGACCGTCTGGTCTCTTCGGATTATTTGGTTGCTCCTTATATTTTCCCTTTAACAGCTCAATTTTTATCAGCTTTCCATCTGGCGTCATAGCCTCCGTATAATCTTGATGAGCTGTCAATTGTTGATGCATAGAACGAATAAAATGTTCTGAAAAAGGCTGCTCGCCCTTAACAAAGGCCTGAATCCGTGACTTCAACGAGCTGAACTCACGCCCAAAGACTGCAATAACAAGGCTTAGAGCGATATAATAGCATCTGACACCCATTCACCCAGTTAGTGCTTTCGGCCCATGCGTACCTTCACTCTCCAGCAATCCCGAACCGAAGTCTATACACCCAATGGCGGGCTGGCCCTGGTCGG